>JAEZIA010000185.1 GCA_023416315.1 Actinomycetes bacterium | reverse complement strand
ACCTGTCATTCGGCTACGGCGTGCACTTCTGCCTCGGTGCCGCCCTGGCCCGCATGGAGATGAACAGCTTCTTCACCGAGCTCGTCCCGCGGATCAAGTCCATCGAACTGGCCGGCGAGCCCGAGCTGATGGCCACCACCTTTGTCGGTGGCCTCAAACACCTGCCGATTCGCTACTTGCTGAAGTGATTTCGTCCCTGCGGTGGGCGGCCAGGAAGCCGTCCACCGCCGCGCGGGCGCACTTGCGGTAATCGAAGTCGGCGAGCGTGCTGATGCGCCCGGCCACCAGCGGACCGATGAGCAGCATGATGGCCTGGGCGCGATCGACCTCGCCGAGCTCGCGCTGCGCATCGGGGCCGTCGAAGATCGCATCGAACGGTGCGCCGTACTGTTCGGCGATCCGTTCCCGGAGCGTGCGCACTTCGGGGCTGTCAGCGCCCCTGCCCGGCAGGTGCTCCATATCCGGGCCCAGCGCCAGCCAGTAGGTCGCCGAGAGCAGGGCAGGCGTCTCCGAGATGAGGTCGGCCTGCGCCTGCATGAGGGCCAGCAGCCGCTCCCGCAGGGTCCCCGTCTCGGGCGGCATCGGCGCGGGCGGAATCAAGCTGTGGAAGGCGGCCGCCAGCAGGTCGTTACCGCTGGGGAAATGCCGGTACAGCGTTGCCCGGGCGACATTGGCACTGCGGGTGACGGCGTCGACAGTTACCGCGCCGGGGCCGCCGGTGCGCAGCAATGCCGTTGCGGCGTCCAATAACCGCGCGCGCGAACGCGCTGGTCTGGGGTCGCTGCGCCGGCTTGCCATGCCCGACATCCTTCCCGGTGATGTTTCCCACGTTTGGCCATTTTCGAGACGGTTAGTCCCAAACAAGACCTCGACCGAAGGAGGGCGCCCGCGTGGACACCCTGATCCGGCCCGACAAGGGTACCGACACCCGGCTGCGCGACGTCTCGTCTCTGCAGCGAACGTGGACTCTCACCGTCGCCTGCCTCGGGGTGGTGCTGGTGATCGCCTCGATGATCGCCCTCAACACCGCGCTGGGCGACATCGCCGTCACCACCTCAGCCAATCAAACCCAGCTGACCTGGGTGGTCGACAGCTACACCCTGGTGCTGGCTTGCCTGCTACTGCCGGCCGGAGCGATCGGCGACCGCTACGGCCGCCGGAGCGCGCTGTTGATCGGGCTGGCGATCTTCGCGCTGGCCTCATTGGCGCCCATCTTCTTTGCCGCCCCGACACAGATCATCGCGGCGCGCGCCGTCGCCGGGGCCGGGGCGGCGTTCGTCATGCCCGCCACCCTGTCCCTGCTGACGGTGGTCTATCCCAAGTCGGAGCGCACCAAGGCCGTCGGCATCTGGGCGGGGGTGGCCGGCTGCGGGGCCGTCCTCGGCATGCTGGGCTCGGGGCTACTGCTGCGGTACTGGCCCTGGCAGTCGATCTTCTGGGCGCTGGCCGGCGCCGGCGTGCTGCTGTTTGTGTTGACCTGGACGGTCAGCGACTCCCGTGACACCGATGCTCCCCCGCTGGACTGGCCTGGCGCCGTGTTGATCGGCGCCGCTGTCGCGGTGTTCGTGTTCGGCATCGTCGAAGCACCGCACCAGGGCTGGTCGGATCCGCTGGTGGTCGGCTGCCTGTGCGCGGGAGTGGCGCTTGCGGTGGCGTTCGGACTGGTCGAAGTCCGCCGCCACCAGCCACTTCTGGACGTATCCCTGTTCCGGCGCGCTGATTTCGCCACCGGAGCGGCTGCCATCGCGGTGCTCTTCCTGGCCAACTTCGGCTTCATGTACCTCGTCATGCAATACACCCAGCTGATCCTGGGCTACTCGGCGCTGCAAACCGCGTTCGCGTTCACCCCATTGATGCTGCCGCTGGCCGTGTTGTCGGTGACCTCGTCCTGGTATCTGCCGCGCCTGGGTCTGCGAGTGGTGGTGCTCACCGGGCTGCTCTGTCTGGCAGCAGGATTCGTCTGCTTGTTTACGTTGCGAGTCGACTCGTCCTACGTTGACATGGCCTGGCCGCTGCTGGTGCTCGCCACCGGGATCGGCCTGTGCACTGCGCCGACCACATCGGCCATCATGAACGCCGCCCCGGACGACAAGCAGGGTGTGGCGTCGGCCGTCAACGACACCGTTCGCGAGGTCGGCGCGGCGCTGGGCATCGCGCTGGCCGGTTCGGTGCTGGCCGCCCAGTACACCGACCGGCTCGACGACCAACTCGCCGCGTTCCCGCCGCCTGTGCGCGAGGCCGCCGGCGAGTCGCTCGCGGAGGCGCTGGCGGTGTCCACCCGACTGGGCCCGGCCGGTCCGCAACTGGCCGACATCAGCAAGGCGGCGTTCCTGCACGCGATGCAGAGTTCAATTATGGTGCTAGCCATACTCGTCGCGATCGTCGCGGTGGTGATCGGGTTGTGGGCACCCGGTCGCGACGGCAGCCAGTTGCGGCCGATTCGAAAGTTAACCGGCCGAGACGAATTCGGCGGCCCGGTGCCCGATCATCGCGATCGTGGCGTGCGGGCCGCGGCCGGTGATGCACGGCAGCACTGAGCCGTCCACCACCCACAGGTTGTCGAAGCCCCGAACCCGGCACCTCGCGTCGACGACCGCGTGCGGGTCACCGTCGACACCCATCGGCGCGGTGCCGCACAGGTGTTGCGACGTCGACCACATGGGTTCACCGAGTTGAGTTGTGCCGCCCAGCATCTCGGTGGCCAAATCACAGCCCTGCCGTAGCGCCGCCACGTCTTCGGCGGCGCTGTCGTAGTGGTGTTCGATTCGCGGAGCCACTGCCGGGTCGTTCGACAGCACCGAGACCCGGCCGTGCGCATGGGGTGCCATCAACGCCACCCCGAGATGCGGCCAGTCCGGCCGGCCGAGAGTGCCATCGCCGACCATCGCGATGAATCCCCCGGTGTACGGTCGGATCTCGAGCCTGTCGAGCACCAGCACCACTTCGAGCACCGGGCGCTGCGGGACGACGGTCCACGTAGTCGGCAGCACCCACTCCGGGTGGTCCCAGGTGCGTCGCCCGACCGGCAGGTCGGCCGCCACCGCGATGCCCGCTTCGCGCAGCGCCGCGGCAGGCCCGATACCGGACAGCATCAACAGGTGCGCCGAGCCGATGGCGCCCGCCGAGAGCACCACCCGGTCGGCGGTCAGCACCTGCGGTCCGTCCGGCCCGAGGGCGTCGACGCCGACCACCCGGGATCCGGACAGCCGGGTCCGCAGCACCCGCGTGCGCGGCAGCACGGTCAGGTTGGGCCGGGATATCGCGGGTTCCAGGAACGCCGCACCGGGTCCACTGCGCACGCTGTCGACGATGTTCAGCGGCACGGCGCCGATTCCAGGCGGCGCATTCTCCCCGGTCGGTTCGGCGTTGAGGTCAGGCAACCAGGGCAATCCGAAAGCGGTGACGGCATCGGCGAAAGCTGCTGTGCTGCCGGTTAGTTCGTGGGTCCGCCGGATGGCGATCGGTCCGCCGTCGGCGCGGTCGGGGAAATCGAGGTCCGATTCGATGGCCCGGTAGTGCGGGCTGACGTCGTTCCAGGACCAGCCCGGCACCGCGGGCCCGTCGAAATCGAGGGGCAGCGCGCGGCAGAAATAGCCACCGTTGACGGCGCCAGACCCGCCCACTGTTACACCGCGGACGATGTCGGCGTCGCGGGGCGGGTCGTCGGTCAAGCGGGTCCGGTAACGCTGCGCCAGCGGGCTGGCGGCGCCGATCGGCAGTTGCAGCCCGTTGCGGGTCAGTTGCCGAACACCGGGCTCGTCGGGGCCTGCACCGGCTTCGACGACGGTGACTCGGCACGCCGGGTCGACCGAAAGCCGTTCGGCCAGGACGGATCCAGCGCTTCCCGCACCGACGATCAGAACGTCGCTGTGCGATATGTGACCAGCCACCAAGTCAGGTTTTGATCTGCGGCTTGAGCGGGCGCAACGTCCGCTCCCGCACCACACCCGTCCACAGGCCGGCGCCGTAGGCCAGATCGTCCAGGCGTTTGAGCAGCAGGTAGGCGAAGAGCCCGATCGGCTTGCCCTCGACGTCGGCGCCTCGGTTGCGGGTAATCCAGTCCTTCACTCCGTCAAGGACCGCGGCCACCAGGATCGCCTGCCTGCACCGGCGGGACAGCAGGGCCGCGACCAACGCCAGCGGCCAGTAGTGCCGACAGGTCGCCGCCGACAACTGCAGGGCGGCTGCGCCGATTCCGCGCAGCGTCAAGACCATGACATCGGCGATTCCGGCGTCGGTGTTCTTCATCGCCTTGGCGGTGCGACGGGTGGTCCAACCGGCGAACACCAACGACGCCACATAGCCCGAAACGGAACCCATGGCCATCAACACCCACACCAGCAGGCTCCACGCCGAGATCACCACGGGGGCCGTCTTGTCCGGGTGCCGGATCGACAGCGGAGCAGCGGAACTGCCATAGAATGCTTTTCGCCCCAACCACTCTCGCATCTGCGTGCGGTGCTCGTGGGCGACCAGCGCGATGGGTTCGTAGCGTAACCGAGAACCCGATTCGATGAGCCGCCAGCACAGGTCGACGTCCTCACCCGAGGGCATGGCTTCGTCGAAGCCCCCCACCCCGAGCAGCGCCGAACGACGGCAGATGATCGCTGCGCTGGGCACGTAGGACACCGGGCCGTAAGGCACCACCGGCGCCTCCCGCTCCCCCAGGTCCAGCGATGACCGCACCGCCTCGTACCGGGCGACCAGCTGATCGCTCTGCCCGAGGCCGACGATGCGGGGGGCGACCAACGCTACCGCCGGATCGCAGAAGTGGCCCAGCAGCGCCTCCAGCCAGCCACGCCGCGGCACCACGTCGGAATCCAGGAAGGCGACGAAATCCGTTGCGCAGGAAGCGAGTCCGGTGTTACGAGCGGCCGCCGGACCCTTGCTGCGCGCGTGGCGCACCACCTCTACCTCACAGCGGGCACCGGCGAAGTCCTCGGGCTGCACGGGCGTCTCGGAACCATCGTCGACCACCACCACGCGCATGCCGCGCAGCGACATGATCAGACGGTAGAGCCCGAAGGGGTTGTCGCGCACCGGGATCACGATCGTGACGTCGCGATGCGACGGGCCGCCAATCGGGCGCGGGTGGGCGACGGTGGCGTCGAGGAGGGTACGGGCCAGCTGGGCGCTTACCGCGTCACGCACCTCGAGCCGGCCGCCGTCCAGCAAGGTCTGGGCGGACGGCGCCAGCCGCAGCAGGCGGGTCGGTGAACCACCGAGCAGCGCGGAGCCCTCGGCGAGCGTACGCACCCGACGATCGACCTGTACCGCGAAGCCGTCGGGCAACCGCGGCTGGGTCATATCAGCATCCCGTCACCGGCAGGTCGCCATCGATCGATCCGTCGCGAACAGTCCGAGACCATGTGCTCGAAAATGCGAGCACCGTCGGCCGCAGTCGCCGTCGTCGGATCTCCCAACACGCCCACCTCACTCACCGCTGCCACCCCGCCGTGACGCATCTGCGGCAAAAGGGTAGCCAGTGGCGCCCTGTTCCCGCTACACCAAGCGTCGGTGAGGACGTCGGCCGGTGAAATATGTAGCAATACAGACGTTTCCGTATGGCCGGCGTGGGCGTCACCGCCCTCGGCCACGCACGGGCACCACGCGGCGTCGCGGCCCTCTGCCCGCAGCAAACGCACCGCCGAGCGCAACGCCTCCAGATTGCCGCCGTGGCCGTTGACGAACACGATCCGCCGGGCCCAGCCACAAGCCGAGCGCCCGTACTCGACGAGCACCGTCGTCAGTGCCTCGGTGCCGATCGACACCGTCCCGGCGAAGCCCTCGTGCTCGCCCGAGGCGCCGTACGCGATCGCGGGCGCGAGCAGAAACTGATCATGATCGAAACCGCTGAGCTCTTCGGTGGCAGCCCGGGCGACGGCGGTGGCGATGCGGGTGTCGGTGTCGAGCGGCAGGTGCGGGCCGTGCTGTTCGGTCGAACCAACCGGAATCAAGATCGTGGGCGAGGTATCGCGAAGCTGACCCGATGTCGAGTTACCCAGTTCGCTCCGAAAAGCCACGCGCCGATGGTAGGCCGAATTCACCTGCCGTGCGCCAATTGTTAGAGGAGAAGACGGATTTCTTTCGCAATCGGGACGGCCGTGGTCGCCCGGAGCGTTCACCGCCGTCCCGTCAGTCACGCCTGCACCAAAGGACAACTTAGGACGGGGTCAGCGCGTCCCGTCACCGGGCACGCCGAGCGCCCGGACGAAGCCGTCCGGCACCAAGATGTCCTCGGCCGTCAGGTCGTGGATCGACGCCTTGCCCAGCCCCCGCAGGGCGGAGTCGATACCCCCGGACAGGATGTCGAGGACGTTCTCCACACCCGCCTGACCATTGGCCGCCAGGCCCCACAGGTACGCCCGGCCGATCATGACCGCGCGGGCGCCGAGCGCCAGCGCCTTGATGACGTCGCTGCCGCGGCGGACACCGCCGTCCAGCAGCACCTCGACCTGGTCACCGACCTCGGCCGCGATGGCAGGTAGGGCCCGGATCGAGGCCGGCGTGCCGTCGAGATTGTTGCCGCCGTGATTGGAAACCGAGATCGCCGAAACGCCAGCATCCACAGCGCGTTTGGCATCGTCGATGCGCATGACGCCCTTGAGCATGAACGGGCCGCCCCACAGTTCCCGCAGCCATGCGATGTCGTCCCAGGTCGGCGGGGGCGTTCCCATCCACTGGCCGTAGGCGTCAAAGAACGGCGGACCGGGCTCGCCCTTGGCGGCCTGGTTCGGCACCGACAGCGTGGGCGGCCGCATGGTCTTGGCCCACTGGTAGAACCACCGCGGCTTGGTGAGCACCTCGGGACTCATCTTGACCATGGTCTTGAGGTCCATTTTTTCCGGGATCTTGGGGCTGCCCCAGTCCCGTCCGTGGCTGAAGCTCCAGTCGGTGGTCACGATCAGCCCGACCGCCCCGGCCGCGCGGGCCCGCTCGGCGCGGGCGGCGATGGCGTCCCGGTCGCCCAGCCAGTAGATCTGGAAGAACGTCTTCGGGTTGGCCGCGACGACCTCTTCGACGGGCTTGCTGGCAAACGACGACAGTCCCATCGCGGTGCCGCGGGCCGCGGCGGCGCGGGCCACGGCCACCTCGCCGTCGGGGTGCACCGCCTGCACACCGGTCGGCGAGATCAGCACCGGCAGCGAAATCTCCTGGCCCATGACTGTCGTTGCCATGTCCCGCTTTTCGAGCGCACCAATGACGTGCGGGGCAAAGCCGAGCTCGTTGAAGGCCTCGTTGTTGCCGTTGACCGTGAGGCCCTTCTCACTGCCACCGATGAGTGCGCCATACGCGGACTTCGGGAGACGCTTCTTCGCGCGCTCCTGCGCGATGGCGACGGTTTCGAACCAGGTGTCGCGTGCCATTTATCTAGATCGGACTTTCGTTGCAGGGCTTGGCCGGCGGCCGGGTGGACAGGGTCAGCATGATCGGCTTACCGCGCGAGTGGTCGGCGCTGGGCCGGGGTTTGTCCCGCTCGACCGCCAGCGCGGGCGTGCCGTAGCCCTCGACGCACTCCGGGTCGGGACCGTCCAGCGGCAGACCGGTGAAGAACTTCGCGGCCATGCAGCCGCCGCGGCAGGCGTCGTAATGCCCGCAGCTGCCGCAGGCGCCGGCCGACTGGGGCTCGCGCAGTTCACGGAACAGCGGTGCGTTCTTCCAGACGTTGTCGAAACCGTTGTCACGCACCACGTTCCCGGCCAGGAACCGGTCGTGGATGGCGAATGGGCAGGCATAAACGTCGCCCACCGGGTCGATCAGACACACCACGCGACCTGCGCCGCACATGTTCAGTCCGGCCAGCGCCCCGGGCGCACCCAGGCCGGAGAGGTGGAAGAACGAGTCACCGGTGAGCACCCGCTCCCCCTTGGCGACCAGCCAGTCGTAGAGCGTCACCTGCTGCTCGGGAGTCGGATGCAGCTCGTCCCAGACGTCGGCTCCGCGCCCGGAGGGACGAAGGCGGGTGATGCGCAGGGTGGCGCCGTAGCGGTCGGCGAGCGCCTTGAAGTCGTCGAGCTGGTCGACGTTGTGGCGGGTCACCACCACGGAGATCTTGGCGTCTTTGAACCCGGCGGCGGCCAGGTTCTCCAGGGCGCGGGTGGCCATGTCGAAAGAGCCGGGCCCGCGGACGGCGTCGTTGACCTCGGCGGTGGCACCGTCCAGGGAGATCTGGACGTCGACGTAATCACTGGCGGCCAGACGGGCCGCCACCTCGGGGGTGATGCGGACCCCGTTGGTGGAGAACTTGACCCCGACATGGTGGGCGGTCGCGTAGTCGACCAACTCCCAGAAGTCCGGGCGCACAGTGGGTTCGCCGCCACCGATGTTGACGTAGAAGACCTGCATGCGCTCGAGCTCGTCGATGATGTCCATGCACTGCCGGGTGGACAACTCGCGGGGATCGCGCTTGCCGGACGACGACAGGCAGTGCACGCACGCCAGATTGCAGGCGTAGGTCAACTCCCACGTCAGGCAGATCGGCGCGTCGAGACCACTCTCGAACTGCTCGATCAGCCGGGGTACCGGTGCCACCGAAGTCATTGGGAATCCTTGAGAGTCAACATGTTCGAGGTGACCAGCACGCTCAGCGCATGCAGGTAGGGCGCCTCGTCGGGCTCGTCGACGCCGGCGGCCCGCAGGGCGGAGCGCGCGTCGGGGTGCTCGGAGAGCGAGTTCACGACGGCGAGGATCGTGCGGTTCTTCAGGAACGACAGCTTCCGGGTGCCGAAGTGGTACAGCAGCGCGCCGAAGGGCTCCGGGCGCACGGCCACCTGCGGATGCAGGCGCCAGCTGAGTGCCGGGTCGAAGGCCGACCCGGCCACAGCCGGATCGCCCACAGCGTGGGCGGGCACGGTCAGTAGACCCCGCACATCCCGTCGATGGAGACCTCTTCGACCAGCGTCTCGGTCACCAGTTCGGTTTCGGTCTCAGTTGCCTGGCTCGGCTCCATGAAAAGCACCCTTTCGTCGGCCTAGGTTCTCGACAATTGTGATCGAGATCGCAAGAATATGGCATCGAGTGCCGAAAAGGAAGGGGCGGGTGCGATGACACCTCCGGCGGGGTCCCCAAGTGCCCGCGTGGGCCGGCGCCGGTCCACCACCCAGGACCACATCACCGACGTCGCACTCGACCTGTTCGCGAACTACGGGTTCGGCTCGGTCAGCGTCGACGACGTAGCCCAGGCCTCCGGCATCGCCCGCCGCACGCTGTTCCGGTACTACTCGTCCAAGAACGCGATCCCGTGGGGCGACTTCGACACCCATCTCCAGCACTTCCGCGAGCTGTTCGACCGGGTCGACACCGCCGAACCGATCAGCCCGGCGCTGCGGGCGGCATTGTTGGCATTCAACACTTTTGACGAATCGGAGACCGAACGGCACCGGCAGCGGATGCGGGTGATCCTGCAGACCGCCGAGCTGCAGGCGCACTCGATGACGATGTACGCCGGCTGGCGCGCGGTGGTCGCGGACTTCGTGGCGGCACGAACGGGTGGCCAGCCCGGTGACCTGGTCCCCCAGTCGGTCGCCTGGTTGATGCTCGGCGTCGCCCTGTCGGCCTACGAATACTGGCTGGCCAACGAGGCGGTATCGCTGCCGGAGGCGATCGGCGACGCCTTCGACGTCGTCGCGCACGGTCTCGACGACCTCTAGCCAGCGACTTCGGCGCGTTTTCGTTCACTGAGCGACGGTTTTCGCGCCGAAATCGCTGAAAAAAGGTGCGTCGGAGTTTGGGCCCGGGCGACGACGATAAGGGTGTGAGCGCGGATCCGGAACCGACCGAAGCTCCGCAACGGCTGCTAGAGCTGTACGACGACGCACTTCCGATCGTCTACGGCTACTTCGTCCGCCGCTGCGGTGATCAGGCCACCGCCGAGGACCTCACGTCGGAGACGTTCCTCGCGGCGATGGATGCCGCCCGCCGGTCCGCGCCGCCGCCGCTGGCGGTGCCGTGGCTGCTCGGCGTGGCCCGGCACAAGCTGGCCGACCACTATCGGCGCCGCTCGACCCGGTCCGCGGTGCCGGTTGCCGACGTGCCGGAGCCCGAGGCAGCCGACGAGTGGGACATGGAACTGGACCGCATGGTCGCCGAGAGCGTGCTGGGCCAACTATCCGAAGCGCACCGCATCGTGCTGGTGCTGCGCTACATGGACGACTGCGCGGTACCGGAGTGCGCGAAGCTGCTCGGACGCAGCGTGCACGCCACCGAGGCGCTGCTGGTCCGGGCGCGCCGCGCGTTCAGAAAGCTCTACCCGGAAGGCGGTGACTCATGACCGATCCACTGCGCGTCTTGACCACCGAAGACCCTCCCGTGCAACCCGATCCGGCCTTCGTCGCCACCTTGCGGGCGCGGCTGGAGTCGGCGTTGTCCCTCCCCGCGAACACCCAAGGAGTCACCATGAGCGGCACCGCGGCAGCAGTCGCCGAATTGAACACCCCGTCGAACAAGACCGAGCCGCCCCGGCCCGCCGCGTTGCCGTATCTGGCGGTGGCGGACGCACGCGCCGCGATCGACTGGTACCGCGACGCCTTCGGCGCGGAACTGATCGGCGAGGCGATCGTGATGGACGACGGGCGGATCGGCCACGCCGAACTGACGATCGGCGGTGGCGTGCTGTACCTGGCAGACGAATTCGCCGAGCTCGGATTGCGGGCGCCGACCCCGGGGATCAACTCGGTGAGCCTGATGCTGCACGTCGCCGATACCGACGCCGCGCTGGCTCAGGCCCGGACCCATGGCGCCGAGGTGTTACGCGAACCGTACGAAGGTCACGGCGCCCGCGCCGCTACGATTCGCGACCCGTTCGGCCATCGCTGGATGCTCAGCGGGCCGGTCCGTGAGCCGATCCGACACGGTGACATCGGCTATGTATCGGTGCAAAGTCCGGACGTTGCCCGCGCGGTCGCCTTCTACTCACACGTTCTGGGCTGGGTATGCGACTCGGCCGGCCGGGTGACCAATACCGTTGAGCGGATTGACTTCTCCCGCGCCGACCGCGCGACGTTGTTCTGCTGCTACGCCGTCGACGATGTGGAACGGGCGCGCGCCGCGATCGTCGCCGCCGGGGGTTCTGTGGGTGCCGCACGTGCGTCGTCGGTCGGCACCCTGCTCGACGCGCGCGACCCCATGGGTGGGGCGTTCGCGATCTATCGCGCGGACGCGAGCCAGCCTCGCCCGCTGCTCAACGGCGCGGGCACCGGTGAGCTGTCCTACATGACGTACGAAACGAGCAATGCGGCGGCGTTCCGTGCGTTCTACGGCCGGGTCCTGGGATGGACCTTCGAGCGCGGTCGCGTCGAGGACGGTTGGGCTGTGCAGAACGCGCACCCGATGTCCGGCGCCGCCGGCGGCGCGCGCACGCCGAGCACGCTGCCGATGTGGACCGTCGCCGACATCGACGCGGCGGTCAGCCGGGTCCGCGAGTCCGGCGGCACCGTTTTGGCCGCGCCCAGCCGTCAGCCGTATGGACTGGTGGCGGAGTGCACCGATGACCAGGGCGCCCGGTTCTATCTCGGCCAGTTCTGAGTTGCGATTTCGGCGCGCTTTCGTTCGCTGAGCGGCGTGTGCTGTTCGGGGACATCGCTGACAGTTCTATGTCTCGGGACATCGCTGACACCTGAGTAGGGCTGGGACCAGCATGGTTCATGGCCCAGAAGGTGACGGCGATGGATATTCGCATGGCTGCGG
>JAEZIA010000166.1 GCA_023416315.1 Actinomycetes bacterium | reverse complement strand
CCCGGATCCGCAGCCGGGTGCCCGACGGCGCGTCGGCGGTGGTGCGCAGGATGTCTCCGGCCGCCGTCTGTACCACGGCGTAGCCGCGGGCCAGTGTGGCCGCCGGGCCTAGCGTGGCCAGCCGGGCGGCCAGGTGCCCGATCCGGTCGGTTTCGGCGGCGACCAGCCGGGTGACGTCGCGACGCACCGCGGCGCGGGCCCGTTCGATCTCCTCGGTGCGCTGGGTCAGCCCGCGCAGCGGGTCGGCCAGCACCGGGCGGCTGCGCAGATGGGTCAGGGTGCGCTGTTCGCGGCCCACCCAGTTGCGCAGGGCCTGCGCGCTGCGGTGCCGCAGCTCGGAGACCAGGGCTGCTTCGGCGACGGCGTCGGGGACGACCTTCTTCGCGGCGTCGGTCGGGGTGGCCGCGCGCAGGTCGGCGACCAGGTCGCACAACGGGTTGTCCGGCTCGTGGCCGACCGCGCTGACCACCGGGGTGGTGCAAGCGGCGATCTCGCGGCACAGCGTCTCGTCCGAGAACGGCAACAGGTCCTCCACGCTGCCGCCGCCGCGGGCGATCACGATGACGTCGACCTCGGGATCGGCGTCGAGCTCACGCAGCGCCTCGACGATTTGAGCCACCGCGTTGACGCCCTGCACAGCGGTGTTACGGATCGCGAAGCGCACCGCCGGCCAGCGCGCGGCAGCCACCGTCGTCACGTCGTGCTCGGCCGCGCTGGCCCGCCCGGTGATCAGCCCGACGGTCGAGGGCAGGAACGGCAGCGGGCGTTTGAGCCGCGGGTCGAAAAGGCCTTCGGCCTCCAGTAGACGGCGCAATCGTTCGATGCGGGCCAGCAGCTCACCCACGCCGACCGCGCGAATGTCGCTGACCCGCAACGAGAATGAGCCGCGGACCGTGTAGAAGCTGGGCTTGCCGCACACCACCACCTGGGTTCCCTCGGTGAGCTTCACCGGGGCGGCGAGCACCAGATCGCGGGAGCAACTGATGTCCAGCGACATGTTGGCCGCCGGGTCGCGCAGCACCATGAACGCGGTCGAGTTGCGGACGTTGATCTGGGTCAGCTGACCCTCAACCCACACCGTGCCCAGCTTGTCGATCCAGCCGGCCACCCGGATGGCGACCGCGCGCACCGGGTACGGGTTCTCCGCAGAGTTGCCCTGGGGGTTGGTCACTTCGCGGACGCGCGGGTGATCCTGTTGGCCAGCAGAGTCTGGAACGGTGCGCGGGCTTTGGCGGACTCCTCGTAGGCCAGCAGCGCCTCGAGGTCGGCCACGCTCAGCGACTGCAGCCGGGCGCGCAGCTGGGCCAGCGTCAGCGACTCGTAGTCGAGTTCGGCGACGATCTCCGGCGCGGCCTCCGGTGCGGTCGGCGTCGGCGCCGCGGCCTTGTTCTCGACACCGTCGGCCACCGAGTACAGCGCGAACCGGCCCTCGGTGAGCCGCTCGCCGTCCGGGCTGGGCGTGTCGGCGCCGGTGTCACGGTCGTCGGAGAGGTCCTCGTCGAAGGTCGCCCACTCGGGCTGCTCGTCCTTTGGCGGGAAAATGCTCTCCAGCGCGTTGTCGCCCTTGATCACCAGGTCGGCCAGGTCTTGCTGCACTTTCATCACGATGTGCGCGACGGAGCTGGCGACCGTCATCGGATACATCAGGATGGTCTGGGGCAGCTTGCGGGTTTCCTCGATGGCGGTCACGGCGGCGCCAACCAGCAGACGAACCCCATACGGTGCTGTTGCCATGGCCCACAGCCTACGGCTGGCCCGCCGACGGCGCGGGAACGTACCCTGGAAACTATGCCGCCTACCGTCAACATGGGGATTCCTGGTGCCGCCAGTACGGCCGCCGGGCCCGTCACCGGCAAGCGGGTGCTCCTGGCCGAGCCGCGCGGGTACTGCGCGGGCGTCGACCGCGCCGTCGAAACCGTCGAACGCGCCCTGGAGAAGCACGGCGCGCCGGTGTACGTGCGCCACGAGATCGTCCACAACAAGCACGTCGTCGAGACGCTGGCCAAGGCCGGCGCGGTGTTCGTCGACGAAACCGACGAGGTGCCCGAAGGGGCGATCGTGGTGTTCTCGGCGCATGGCGTGGCCCCGACCGTCCACGAGACCGCAGCCGCCCGCAACCTGCAGGTCATCGACGCCACCTGCCCGCTGGTCACGAAGGTCCACAACGAGGCCAAGCGCTTCGCCCGCGACGACTACGACATCCTGCTGATCGGCCACGAGGGCCACGAGGAGGTCGTCGGCACCGCCGGTGAGGCGCCCGAGCACGTCCAGGTCGTCGACAACCCGGACGCGGTGGACAACGTCACTGTGCGCGACCCGAACAAGGTCATCTGGCTGTCCCAGACCACGCTGAGCGTCGACGAGACGATGGAGACCGTGCGTCGGCTGCGGGAGAAGTTCCCCACGCTGCAGGATCCGCCGAGCGACGACATCTGCTACGCCACCCAGAACCGCCAGGGCGCGGTCAAGGCGATGGCGCCGGAGTGCGATCTGGTGATCGTCGTCGGTTCCCGGAACTCGTCGAACTCGGTGCGACTGGTCGAGGTGGCGCTGGGCGCAGGCGCGCGGACGTCACACCTGGTGGACTACGCCGAGGACATCGATCCGGCCTGGCTGTCCGGGGTCACCACCGTCGGCGTGACGTCGGGGGCGTCGGTCCCCGAGGTGCTGGTGCGTGGCGTGCTGGAGCGGCTGGCCGAGTACGGCTACGGCACCGTGCAGTCGGTGACCACCGCCAACGAGACGCTGGTGTTCGCGTTGCCGCGCGAGATCCGACCGGCTCGGACGTAATCGGTTAGCGGTCGGGACGCCAGGATTCGGCGTCCCATTCACTGCCGCTGGGGCGTCGTGACCGCGGCGGGCGGCTCGATTCGGACTCGCCGTCGCCCCGATAACGCACCCGCGACACCGGGTGATGGGTGCCGCTGTCGCCGTTGGTGCGCCCGGGCGGGCGTTGCCGCGACGGCGGCTCATATGGGGGATACGGCTCGTAGGACGGGTAGGCCTCGTACGGCTCGAAACGGCTCGTGCGTCGCTGCGGCGTGCCGTAGGGATCCCGACGTTCGCGCGGCTCCCGCGGTTCGCGGGGCTCCCGGCGCGACGGTGACGAGGTGCGGGCACCCGGATCGCGCGGCTGCCGGGACCGGCGCCGCGGGACGTCCGGGTAATCGAGGGCGTCGGGTTCGACGTCCGGCTCGGGGCGACGCCGACTCGCTGCGCGGCGGGGCCGTTCGGGTGCTTCGGTGATGTCGTCGGCCGGCGGACGGGCGTGCCGGGAGCGGGTCGGCGCGGGGCGCTTGGCGGGCCGACGCGACCGCGGCCGCTTCTCCGCGGTCGCCGGGCGGTCGATGCCGTGGCGACGTCGTGGCGGCTCCTCGACTTCGTCGTCGTCACCGGCCCCCGCCCGCAGGCTGTTGAGTTTGGCTATCAGGCCGGCGAGCAGACCGGGCTCGCCCGTCTCGTCATCGGCGTCCGCGGGCTGAGCTGCCACCGACGATTTGGTCGACATCCCGAAATACCAGCGCACCAAGCCGATCAGCAGCACACCGGCCGAGGTGAACAACATCAGCGGGAAGCGCTCGATTAGGGGGTAACCGAAGTTGATCAGGGTGTCTTTGATCCCAGTGAACGACGCCCCGTGGAACAGGAAGTAGGCGCCGGGAACCGTGACGAACAAAATCAGCGGAGGCTGGATGACGGCAGTGAAGATGCTCGCGTGGCGCACCGCCAGAACCGCCGCCACACAACCGAGTGCGTACATGACGGCGAAGACGCTGCCGAGTTCCTTGTGGCCGGCGCCGGCGTCGAAGGCGAAGCCAATTGTGGTGGCGATCACAGCAATAAGGACGGCAGCCCACCACGGCACGCCGGAAAGATTCGGGTGCGCCGAGCGATTCGCGGGCGCCACCGAAGACCTGGCTCGCTGTGCTGACACACGTAGACCGTACCGGTTCTCACTGAATGTGGACTGTCGGTGGGGCGGCGAGCCGAGGGGTCGGGCGCGGCTTTCTCCTAGACTGTGTTCCCTGTGAGCCTGAGCCTGGGAATCGTCGGTCTGCCCAACGTGGGGAAATCCACCCTCTTCAATGCGCTGACCCGCAACAACGTGCTGGCGGCGAACTATCCGTTCGCCACCATCGAGCCGAATGAGGGTGTCGTCCCGCTGCCCGATCCGAGGCTGGCCAAGCTCGCGGAGATCTTCGGCTCGGAGCGGATTCTGCCGGCGCCGGTGACCTTCGTCGACATCGCCGGAATCGTGAAGGGTGCGTCCGAGGGGGCGGGTCTTGGCAACAAGTTCCTGGCCAACATTCGGGAGTGCGATGCGATCTGTCAGGTGGTACGGGTGTTCGCCGCCGACGACGTCGTGCACGTCGACGGCAAGGTGGACCCGAAGTCCGACATCGAGGTCATCGAGACCGAGCTGATCCTCGCCGACCTGCAGACCCTCGAGCGGGCGGTGCCGCGGCTGGAGAAGGAAGCCCGCAACAATAAGGACCGCAAGCCGGTGTTCGAGGCCGCCGCCGCCGCGCAGGAGGTGCTCAACGGTGGCACGACGCTGTTCGCCGCCGGAGCCAAGATCGACTCCGCGCTGCTGCGTGAGCTGAACCTGTTGACCACCAAGCCATTTCTGTACGTGTTCAACTGCGACGAGTCGGTGCTCACCGACGCCGCCAAGGTCGCCGAACTGCGGGAAATGGTCGCACCCGCCGATGCGGTGTTCCTGGACGCCAAGATCGAGGAGGAGCTTCAAGAGCTCGACGACGAGTCGGCGGCTGAACTGCTGGAGTCGATCGGCCAGACCGAGCGCGGGCTGGATGCGTTGGCGCGAGCGGGTTTTCACACCCTCAAGCTGCAGACCTACCTGACGGCAGGGCCAAAAGAGGCCCGCGCGTGGGTGATTCACCAGGGCGATACCGCACCGAAGGCGGCGGGCGTCATTCACACCGACTTCGAGAAGGGCTTCATCAAAGCCGAGGTGGTGTCCTTCGACGACTTGGTGGAGGCCGGGAACATGGCTGCCGCCAAGGCAGCGGGCAAGGTGCGGATGGAAGGCAAGGACTACGTCATGGCCGACGGTGACGTGGTCGAGTTCCGGTTCAACGTCTAGATCCGAAGCCAAGACACAGCCCTTCCCAGCTGGACAGCTGTCCAGCTATCGTGGCCATCACGTTGACGAAGACGGAGATGGCGCAGAGATGAGCAAGGTCCCGAGCCGGAAGGCGCGCTTGGCGCATGCGTCCAAGCACGCCGAGCTGTGGAATGCAGGCAAGAAGGACGAGTGGGTGGCGTCATGGCGCACCATCTGTCCAGGCGAAGTCCGCATGTTCGACCCCGTCGGCACCGAGGAGAAACACGGATTCGCCGCCGCGACGTCGGACGCCTTCGACATGTTTCAGTCGATACTCAAGATCAAGATGATCACGGTTCAGGTCAACGGCAACGAGATGGCCTGGGTGTGCGAGAACCACTTCGGCAAGGAGCCGAATGTTGGGGTCGCCTACAGTATCGAGACCTTCGCGTGGGACGACGACGGCAACCTCCTCATCAAGACGTACTACCCGATGCCGGAAACCGTTGGCGCCGAGCAGGACCCGTATGCCCATCTGCTGGAAGGGCAGCAGTAGTCCGCGTGGCCGACCGTGCGGCAACCGGCATCGAGTCAGACGTCAGGTACATGCGCAAACGCATTTTGTGTGCCTGAGTTCTGAATCGATGTGTCGCACCGAACCTGTCGGTGGGTGCGCATAACGTCTGCGTCGTGAAGCTGCTTTCCCTCCGAATCATTACCGCCGACGTGCAGCGCCTCGTCTCGTTCTACGAGGTGATCACCGCGTCCGAAGCGGTCTGGGCCAACGAACTGTTCGCCGAGATCCCCACGCCGGTCGGCACGCTGGCCATCGGCAGCGACAAGACCGTCCCCTTGTTCGGCGTCGGTTCCGCTGAACCCGCGGCGAATCGGAGTGTGATCGTCGAGTTCATCGTGGACGACGTCGACGCCCAATACGAGCGGTTAGGCGGACACCTGAATGACGTTGTCACCGAGCCCACCACGATGCCGTGGGGTAACCGGGCGCTGCTGTTCCGTGACCCGGATGGCAATCTCGTCAATTTGTTTACGCCCGTCACGGACCAGGCGCGGGCCAAGTTCGGGATCTGATCGCCAACGTCACGGGTGTTGGTCCGCCCCTGAGAGCGTTAGGGTTAAGCGTGGCCGGTGACGAGCAAGCGGCCGATCCAGACGACCTGAATCGGCGCGCCGCTGCGCTGGAAAAGCGCGAGCGAGCTCTCGCGCAACGCGAGGCTGAGCAGTCGCGGCGCGACCTGATCGCCGATGAACGCGAACATGTCGCCGACGAACGAGACCGTATCGCCGACGAACGCGAACAAGCCGCCGACGGCCGAGAGCGGCGTGCCGATGAACGCGAAGGACTGACGGCACAACGCGAGCGTGAGCGCCTGCAACGCATCGAGGAGAGGACTGACCGCCAGCACGCAGCGGTCCGGCGAGACGATGCCGAAATCCGGCGGGAGATGGCCGAATCGCGGCGGCGGATCAACGAAACGTAGCCGGCTCGGCGCGATGAGTTCCGGGCAGCCCGCGAGTCTCTCTAAGGACCACATCTAGGAGGCACGCATGGGCAAGCTCAGTTATGGCGCGACGATATCGCTGGACGGCTACGTCGCCGACGCCAGCGGCGACTTCCAGTGGTCGGGGCCCGGCCAAGAGGTCTTCGCCGCCCACCTCGAGCGGATGAGGACCGTGTCCACCGAGGTGCTGGGCCGCAAGACCTACGCCCTGATGCAGTACTGGCAGACCGATCCCGACGACGAGGTCTGGACCGCCGAAGAGCGGGAGTTCGCCACGCGCTGGCGAGACATCGACAAAGTGGCGGTGTCATCGACCATGACGCCGGGCGATCTCGGCTCGGCCCGTGACTCCCTGGCGCCCGCGCTGAGCCTTGACCGGTTGCGGGAGATTGTCGACGAGGCGCCCGGCGTGGTGGAGATCTTCGGGCCGACCACCGCGGCCCCGGCTATCCGCGCCGGTCTGGTCGAGGAGTTCGGCTTCTTCGTGGTGCCGAAGCTGGTCGGCGGCGGCTTGCGGGCACTGCCTGACGATCTGCGTCTCGACCTGAGGCTGGTCGAGCACCGCACCTTCGACGACGGCATCGCCCACCTGCGTTACGTGCCGTCGGGGGCGTGATCTGGTAGCGGCTACTATCCGCGGATGCGCGGAACACGGGCGTCCAGGGTGCTTCTCGGCGTGCTCGCCGCCGCACTGATCAGTGCGGGCTGCGGGAACTCCGGCTCGCCGGCCCAGCAGTCGGCGACCGGTGCGCCCGCCGGCTCGGCGGCACCGCCCGCGCTGGAGGCGGTGGCGTTCGGAACCAAGGTCGACATCGCCTCATCCGACGGGACCGCGGCCTACACCGTCGACAACCTGCAGCCCGTGCCGCCCGACGCCCAGATCGTCCCGGCGAAGGGCGCCATGTACGCCGTCGACGTCACCATCGACGCCAAGAGCGGCACACCGAGCTACAACGGCTTCTACATCGTCGCCAGGGGTGCCGACGGCTCCAACATCGCGCCCGCGGTCGGTGCCGTCCGGCCGGGCATCACCTCGGGCCAGATCCCGGCTGGACAGCAGGTGGTCGGCCACGTGGCCTATGACGTTCCGCCGGGCCAGACCATCACGGCGATCCTGTTCCGCGACCCCAAAGGCAAGGTGCTCGCGGTCTGGGGCGCCGCCTAGCGCCACTTCCGGGCGAAGCGAATCAGTCTGCGATGACCTGGATTTCGTCGCCGAGCCGGTAGTTGCCGGCCAGGGGAAGGGTGTCACCGCTCCAGAAGCGGCCCGGGTCGAACCAGTTCTCGTTCTTCTCGGTGGCCAACAGGCCCATCTCCTCGTACGTGATCGCCACCGTCTCGGCGCAATACGCGGTCTGCAGCCCCAGCTCGCGCTCGGCCGCTTTACGCCGCTCGGCGGATTCGCGAACCTTCTTGTGCACGAACGGGACTCCGCGGGTCCAGTCGCTCACGGTGGGCAGCCGGCCGCGCAGCCAGCGGCCGGTGAGCCGAGCGGTCGACGGGAACGGTGTGCCGTCCATCCGGGCGATGACCTTGAGCAGTTGGTCCTCATGCTCGCGGGTGACATCCGGTGTCAGCTGGCGCAGCCAGCAGCGCTGGCCGTACTGGTGCAGCCATTGTTCGACGGCTTCCCGGGCGTCGTTGAGCTGAACGCCACGGTGATTCGTGCCCGTCCACAGGTCCAGCAGCTTGTGGCCCAGCTCGGCGTGCCAGATCAGCGGCGGCAGGTCGTCGATCGCCACCGTCATGCCGACATGGTTGACCGGTGCGTTGGTCAGGGTCTGGATCGCGCGGTCCGGGCCTGACCCGCCGCGGAACAGCCAGACGTCACCGGTGCGGGTCTCATTCAGCGCCTGTGTCAACGACACGGTGTGCTCGCTCACCAGCGCAGCATAATGTGATCGCATGCGCGGTATCTGGAAGTGGATCGGGCTGGCGGGTGCGGCCGGCGTCGTCGCGGGCGGGGTGCTCGTCGCGCGGGACCAGCGGCGCCGCAAGGCATACACCCCCGATGAGATCCGCGCGCGGTTACACCAGCGCCACGCCGAGGCCGATACGGCGGCGAAAAGCTAAGCCACCGCATAAAGCCGGTGCGTGCCGCTGAACCCCTTGAGTTCGGCATCGCGGCCCTCGTCGAACGCTTGGCGATCGCCCACCGCCGTGCGCACCGGCTCGCTGACCAATATCTCGCCGCCGTCGGCGTCACCCGCCACCCGGGCGGCCATCGCCACATTGCGACCGAACAAGTCATCACCGCGACGCACCGACTTGCCCATGTGGATGCCGATTCGAACCCGAATGCTGTTGTGCCGCATCCGCTTCGCGTCTCGCACCAGCTCGTTCTGCATCGCTACCGCGCAGTTCACCGCCGCGGTCGGGTCGGCGAAGGCGATCATGAACCCGTCGCCCTGACTCTTCACGACGTGACCTTCGTACTTGGTCACCAACCGCCGGACCATCCGGTCGTGGCTGCCGATCAGCTTGACCCAGGCCCGGTCACCGATGCGCTCGTTGAGGGCGGTGGACTCCTCGATATCGGAGAACATCACCACCACCTTGCCGTCCGGTGCTAACCGGGCCAGGTCCGGCCGCTCGACGTCGGCCCAATCGGCGAGCTCCTCGATCGAGGACCGCACCGCCCCACCCAGCCCCCGGGTGCGCACCAGGTTCGCGGTCTGCCACACCTGCTTGACCGCTTCGCGACCACCGGTCCACAGCATGTTGCGGGTATCCAAGCGACCGCGTAGCTCCTCGGTCTCGCGCTCGCTGGCCTCCATGCGGGAGCGCATCACCAGCAGCGCGACTCCCTCGGCCACCACCAGCACGGCCAGCACCGCAGTCGCGATTGTCCAACCCACTGTGCGCCGCCCTCCGGTCCGCAATCCTGATCTGATGATGCCTCCCTACTACGAGAGCAGATTCCTGCGCGCGAACCACCCTCGACGCGCCCAGGCCATCTGGCTGCGCTGGACGCTGCTGCTGCCCAAGCCCGGTGCGGCGGCGGCCGACGTGTGGGTGATGACGTTCGACCCGGACGGCAGCGGCAACCGGGCGCTGAAGGTTCCGCACCCGCTGACCGAGGCCGACTACCTGTCCGAGCCGTGGTCGGCCCGGATCGCCGACAGCGTGATCGACGACGTGCACGCCCGGGTGATGCTCGAAGACGCGTCGTGCGACCTCACCATCACTCCGGGTGACGAACCGGTCGTCAAGCTGCTCACCGACCGCTCGTACACCGCCAAGTTCCCGACCGCCAAGACGCAGGTCCGGCATCCGCTGGCCCGCTTCGACGGCACCGTCACCCTCGGCGACACCACGGTCGCGGTTGAGTCGTGGAGGGGCAGCGTGAACCATAACTGGGGCAGCAAGCACACCCCGGCCTACGCGTTCGGCCAGGTGTGCGGATTCGACGACCACCCGGACACCAGCCTCGAAGTGGTCACCGCGCGCGCCGCCGTCGGGCCGCTGCGATTGCCTGCGGCCACCCTGTTCGTGCTGCGTCACGCCGGCTGGGAGGTCGCCGTGCGGTCGGTGCTGGCTGCCCGCCACACCCGGGGCTCCTACGAGCCGTTCGAGTGGTCGTTCGGCGGGCGCGTCGACGGTTTCGAGCTGCAGGGGGAGATCCGCGCCGCGCGCACCGATGTCATCGGACTGAACTACACCGATACCAACGGCGCCGGGAAGTTCTGTTACAACTCCGCGCTGGCGGACTGTCGAATCAGGCTGTCCGGCAACGGTGTTGATGTCGAACTGACTGCGAGCCGGCGGGCGATGTTCGAGATCCTGACCGACCACCGGCTCGGCGAGGTGCCCCTGCTGGCCTGACCCGACCGGCTACGTGCGTAGCCCGCCTCGCGAAAGATCGAGTAGTCCACCACTCTACGCACCCGGCGCGAGCGGTCTGATGCTGGAACCAACGGTGCCGCATCGGGGGCGGCACCGTCTGACGAAGGAGTCGGACGCCCATGGTCGCCACCCGTGAGACCGTCGATGTGAGCGCGCTGCCGGACGTGCCGGACAACCCGATGCCCTGGCGGCAGAAGATGGACGCGCTGCGCAACTATCACACCGGCTTCGAGGCGCTGCGCGACGCGGGCGGACCGGTGACCCGGATCGCGTTCGGGCCACCGTGGCTGTTCCCGCCGCTGATCGTGGTGACCTCACCGCGTGGCGGGCGCGACATGATCGGCCGGACCGACGCGTTCGTCGACAAGACCAGGGTGCATGAAGAGGTGCGAAAGCATCTGGGCCCCAACCTGTTCAGCCTGGCCCACGACGAGTGGCTGCCGCGCAGGCGCAGCGTGCAGCACATCTTCACCAAGCAGCACGTCCAAGAATTCGGTGGTCACATGGCCCAGGCCGCGCACGCGATCTGCGATTCCTGGGGCGACGGCGCGCAGGTCGACCTGGACAGCCAATGCCGGCTGCTCACGCTGCGGGCGCTCGGCCGCTCGGTCCTCGGTATCGACCTCGACGAGCGCAGCGACCAGATCGCCGGCCCGCTACAAGTCTCGATGACCTACGTCGCCGACCGCGCCCTGCGCCCGATCCGTGCGCCGGGCTGGCTGCCCACCCCGGCCCGGTGGCGGGCCCACCGAGCGAGCAAGGCCCTGCATACCCTGGCCCAGGACGTGCTGACCGACTGCCGCCGCAACCCGGATCGGGACGCGCCGCTGGTGAGGGCACTGATGGCCGCGGCGGACCCGGCCACCGGGGAGCCGCTGTCGGACACGGCGATCTGCGACGAACTGCTCGTGTTCATGCTGGCCGGCCACGACACCACCGCGACCACGCTGACCTACGCCCTGTGGCAGCTGGGTAGGCATCGCCACCTCCAAGACCGGGTACGTGCCGAGGTGCACGCGCTCGGGCTCGACGGACCGACACCGGACGACGTGCCCCGGCTGACCTACACCACCCAGGTCCTGCACGAGGCGCTGCGGCTCTGCCCGCCCGCCGCGGTGCTCTCACGACAGGCGATGCGCGACATCGAAGTCGACGGCTACCACGTGCCGGCCGGCTCGATCCTGGGTTTCGGAATCTGGGCGGTGCACCGTGATCCGGCGTTGTGGCCCGACCCGTTAACCTTTGACCCGGACCGCTTCCGCCCCGACCGGGCCAAGGAGATCGACCGGTACCAGTACCTGCCGTTCGGTGCCGGACCTCGCTCGTGCATCGGCGACCACTTCGCGATGCTGGAGGCCACCCTCGCGCTGGCCACGATCATCGGGCGCTGCGAAATCGGTTCGCTGACCGACGATTTCCCGGTCGCCGTTCCGTTCACCACGGTCGCCAGCGAGCCGGTGCACGCCCTGGTGATCAAACGTTGACCAATTCGCCCAGTTCAGGACGGGTATCTGAGTAAACTGCGGCCGTGGGGGACAGTCGGACCTGGCCCGTCATGCGACGAGGCAAGGAACTTGCCGCGATTCAGGCGACCCTGCAGGGCCGGCCCGGCCAGTGCGGGACCCTGCTGCTCGGGGACGCCGGCGTCGGCAAGACCACGCTGGCCCGGATGGCCACTCAGGCATTGCGAACCGCCGCGGTGTGGGTCGCCGGAACCGAGTCCGCCCGCGAGGTTCCGCTCGGCGTGTTCGCGCACCTGTTGGCCAGCCCGATGCCCGCCGACCCGGTGGCCATGCTGGCCGACGCGTTTCGCACCGTCCGGCGGGAGAAGCTCGCGGTCATCGGCATCGACGACGTCCACCTCGTCGACCACCTATCGGCGACCCTGCTGCATCAGCTGGCGATCGAAGGGGCGGTGCGGATCATCGCGACCGCGCGGACCGGCGAGCCGATACCCGAGACCATCACCGCACTGTGGAAGGACGGCTACCTCGCCCGCCTCGACGTCGCACCCTTCACCAAACGTGAGGCTGTTGCGCTGGTCGAGACCGCGCTCGGCGGGCACCTCGAACGGCTGTCCGCGGACTTGTTGTGGGAGGCGTCGGCCGGCAACGCCCTGTTCGTCCGGCATCTCGTCGAAGGTGCGCTGGAGGCCGGAACGCTGCGGCGGGTCAACGACGTCTGGCAGCTTCGGGGTGAACCGACCGTCGCCGCCAAGCTGGCCCCGTTGTTGTCCAACCGGCTCGACCGGCTACCCGACGACGAGCGCCGGGCGCTGCAGTTACTCGCGGTATCCGAGCCGCTGTCGCTGGAGGTCGTCGCCGAAATCGTCGACACCGACACGCTGGAACGCGCCGAGCGGCGCGGTCTGATACGCGTCGTCGACGTCACCGGCACCGCCGACGTGCACTTCACCCACTCGGTGATCGGCGAGGTCATCCGCCAAGACCTCGGCCAGGTCGCGAGCCGGCGGTTGCGGACCGAACTGCTGGGTGCGATGGACCTCCACCCGCCTCGGTTGCCTGCCGAACGTTTGCGGCGGGCGGAGCTTGCGCTGCACGCCGACACCAAGGTCGACTGTGAGTTCCTCTCTCGTGCAGCCGAAGACGCGATCGCTTTGATGAACATCACGGCCGCCGAGCGGCTGGCGCGCGCCGCCGTCGATGCCGGCGGTGGCTTGGTGGCCAGCGAGCTGCTCGCGCGTGCCCTGCGCTGGCAGGGTAGAGCGCCCGAGTCCGAAGCGATCCTGGAATCGTTCGATCCCGACACCCTCAGTGAGTTCGAGCTGGTGCGCTGGGGGATGGCGCGGATCACCAACCTGCAGTGGTCGATCGGTGATGCCGGAGCCGCCGCTGAGATTCTGACAATGTTGCAGCAGCGCATCACTCACCCGCGGCTTCGCCTCGTTGTAGACGGCTCGGCCGCCGCGCTGGCCGTGCTCGACAACCGGCTGCACGAGGCCGCCACACTCGCCGAGCAGGTGCTGGCCGATCCCACCGCCCCACCGATTGCCGTGGGGTGGGCGGTATTCGGCGGGGGCATGGCCGCCGCGCTGAAGGGATGCACGGCCGACGCTGCCCGGCTGGCTGCTCGCGGCCGCGAGGTCTACGACAAGATCGACGGGTTGCTGCGGTTTTTGCTGGCGCTGGGGGAGGTGCGGGCACTGACCCTGGCCGGCGATTTCGATGCCGCCCAAGCCCGTTCGGGTGACATCGTGCGGATCACCTCACCGAGCCAGTACCGCGCGCGAGCGATGGCCAATGTTTTGGCGGGCACGGTGGAACTGGGCCGTGGCCACCTGCGGGTGGCAATGGAACGGCTGGAGGAAACCCTCGCCGCACTCAGCGGGGAAGCGGCCGCCTCCTGGAACGTCCCCGCGAGACTGCTTCTGGTGCAATGCTATTGCGGCCTCGGGTTCGATCAGGCGGCGGCGCCGCTGGTGACTGAGCTGCGCGAGCTTGTCAGCCGTGCCGCGACGATGTTCGAACCGTCCGTCCGGATCGCCGAAGCGTGGCTGGCCGCGGCCATGGGGCACGTCAGTGGCGCGGTCACGATGGCGCTGCACGCCGCCGACCTCGCCGCCGCATCGGGCCAACGCTCAATCGAGCTGATGGCGTTGCACGCCGCGGCGCGGTTCGGGGACAAGACCTGCCTGCCGCGCATCATCGAGGTCGCCGCGGTGATCGGCGGTCCGCTGGCCGAGGTCGACGCCGCACACGCCGCCGGGCTGATGAACAACGATGCGGCAGCGGTGTTTTCCGCGTCGCAGGAGTTCGAGCGGATCGGTGCCCTGCTATCGGCGGCCGATGCCGCGGCGCAGGCGGCGGCACTGTTCGAGGCTGCCGGAAAACGGCGCCAGGCACTGGAGGCCGCCGCGGCCGCGGATCGGCTCGGCAAGGACTGCGGCGGGCTGAGAACCCCCGCGCTGCTGACCACCTCGCAGCCGCTGCCGCTGAGCCCCCGCGAGCGGGAGATCGCCTATCTGGTCATGCGGGGGCTGTCCAACCGGGACATCGCTGAGCGGCTGGTGGTGTCGACCCGCACGGTCGAAGGACACCTGTACCGGATGTACCTCAAGCTCAACGTGACCAACCGCGACGACCTACGCGACATCATTCGTCGCGCACTCGACGACGACGGACCTGGTTGACTGACGGCATGGCCATCCTCGTCGTCGGCACGCTCGAACCGTCTCGAGAAGCAGCTGACCGCCGCGCACACGCCGCTACGGCACCCGGTCGACCCCGAACAGGCCGAGGACGTCACCGTCATCGTCTGCGGCGGGCGACCCGGTGTGGATGCCGCACTGATGGATTCGCTGCCGCGGCTGGGCGCGATCGTGAACTTCGGCGCGGGCGTCGACGCCATCGACGTCAACGCCGCCCGCGAGCGGGGGATCAAGGTGAGCAACACCCCCGACGTCCTCAACGACACGGTGGCCGACACCGCGCTGGGCCTGCTGCTCGACACTCTGCGCCGCTTCCCCGCCGCCGACCGGTACGTGCGGGCCGGCCGGTGGGCCACCGACGGGCCGTTCCCGTACACCCGCGACGTGACCGGCAGCCGCGTCGGCATCCTCGGGCTGGGCCGGATCGGCTCGGCGATCGCCGATCGGCTGCGCGGATTCGACTGTGCCATCGCCTATCACAACCGCCACGAGATTCCGGACAGCCCGTACCGCTATGCCGCGTCGCCGCGAGAGCTGGCGGCGTCGGTCGACGTGCTGGTCGTGGTCACCGCAGGCGGCCCGGACACCGTCCACCTGGTGAACCGCGAGGTGCTGGAGGCGCTCGGCCCCGACGGCTACCTGATCAACGTGGCCCGCGGCAGCGTCGTCGACCAGGACGCGCTGATCGAACTGCTCGAAGCCGGCCGGCTGGCCGGTGCCGGCCTGGACGTCTACGCCGCGGAGCCCGACGTGCCGACACGGCTCTGGGAGCTCGACACCGTGGTGCTGCTGCCGCACGTGGGCAGCGCGACTGCCCGAACCCGGGAGGCGATGGCCACGTTGGCGATGCGCAACCTGGAGGAGTTTCTGGCCAACGGTCGGTTGGTCACGCCGATCGGGTGACGAACGAGACGACGGCCTCGCTGAAGGCGTCGTTGTCATCGCCCGCGGCGGTGTGCCCGGCATCGGAGAGTTCGACGAACTCGGCCGGCACCTTCGCCAGGAAGTCCTGCACCCCTTCGGCGCTGACGACGTCGGAGAGCTTGCCGCGGATCAGCAAGATCGGGATGGTCAGGTCGATCGCGGCCTGCTCGAGGCGTTCCACCCGGCCGAACGGATCGTCCTTCGGAGCGGTGAGGAACGCCGGGTCCCAATGCCAGAACCAGCGGCCACCGCGGAACCGCAGGTTCTTCTTCAAGCCGTCGAGGTTCTTCGGCCGCTTGCGGTGCGGTAGGTAGGCGGCGATGGCGTCGGCGGCTTGTTCGAGGTTGTCGAAGCCGTCCACATTGCTGAACATGAAGTCCCGGATCCGGGCGCTGCCGTCCTTTTCGAACCGCGGCACCACATCGACCAGCACCAGCTTGGTCACAACCTCGGGGCCGGCTTCCTCGGCCACCAGGATGCTGGTGAGCCCACCCATGCTGGCCCCGATCAGCACCACCGGACGACCGATCTGCGCCAGCACCTTCAGCACATCGCCGGCCAGCGCGTCGACGCTGTAGTCCGCGTCTGGTGCGCGGTCGCTGTCGCCGTGCCCGCGGGCGTCCAGCGCGATGACGTGGAAACCCTGGTCGGCAAGCACCTGACCGGTGTTCTTCCAGGAGAACCGGTTCTGCCCGCCGCCGTGCAACATCAGGATCGTCGGCCGCTCGGCCGCCGACGGCGCGCCCCGGTTCCACTCGTCGCCCACCAGAGTGAGCTCGTCGAGACCCCGGAACTGAACTGTCTGACCACTGTTGGTGCTGCTCACGGGCATCCTCTCGACGAACCTGACCAGCACGTTACCCAGCGGGTGGGATCGATGAATTTCCGCATCCCGATCGGTCAGTCGTTTCGACAGCCCGACAAGGGAGACAACCGTGCCCAGGCCATGCTCAGGATGCACAAAATCGTCATCGCAGACCTGGAGGCCGCAGCGGCAATCCCGTGACGGGCCTCACAACACCTACCGGTAGCCTTTCGCGCTAAAGCGGGTGACTCCGCCCGCACCGCCGCAGAGGGAGAAACATGGCCGACGAGCCTGCCGAGCCGGGGGGCGAGGCCGCCACGGTGGACGAGCCCGAGACCACGACCGACCTCGCTACCGACGAGGCCGTCGTCGAGACCGCCGCGCCCCGGCAACCGCTGTCCCACGTCGGCCTGGCGCTGATCGTCGGAACCGTCATCGTGGTCGCGCTGGCCGCGCTGGCCGGATGGCTCGGCTACCGCGCCTACGAGTCCAAGCAGACTGCCCAACTGCAGGAGCTGTTCGTCGGGGTCGGCCGGCAGGGCGCGATCAACCTGACCACGATCGACGCCGCCCAGGCCGATCAGGACGTGCAACGCATCCTCGACTCGGCGACTGACCAGTTCTACGACGACTTCGCCAAGCGGTCCCAGCCGTTCGTCGAGGTCGTCAAGCAGGCTCAGTCCAAATCCGTGGGCACCGTCACCGAGGCGGGGCTGGAGTCGATGACCGACAGCGAAGGCCAGGTGCTGGTGGCCGTCACCGTCGTCACGTCCAACCGCGGCGCGCCCAATCAGCCGCCGCGCGCCTGGCGGATGCGGCTGACGGTCAAGAAGACCGGTGACGACGAAGCGAAGGTCTCGAAAGTGGAGTTCGTACCGTGACGACTGACGACAAGCCGGACCCCGAAATCGTCGAGGCGGAGACCACCGCCGTCGAGCTCACCGAGTCCGACGCCGCGGGCGATACCGTCGCCGAGGACAGCGTGGCCGCGACGGAGGACGCGGCCGCGCCGACGAAGCGGTTCAGCCTCGCCGCCGCGGTGGCCTTCGGTGTGCTGCCGATCGTGGCGCTGCTGCTGGCCGCGGCGGCCGGGTATCTGCGCTGGGAGGATTCGTCTCGCCGGGATGCCGATACCGCCCGCACCGAATCTGTCCAGGCCGCAAAGGATTCCACCGTCGCGCTGCTGAGCTACAAACCCGACACCGTCGAGAAGGACCTCGGCGGGGCGCGGGACCGGCTGACCGGAAGCTTCCTCGACGCCTACACGCAGCTGATCAACACCGTTGTGATCCCCGGCGCGAAGGAGAAGCAGATCTCGGCGGTGGCCTCGGTGCCCGCCGCGGCGTCGGTGTCGGCCGAGCCCGACCACGCGGTGGTGCTGCTGTTCGTCAACCAGACCGTCGTCGTCGGCACCGACCCGCCGACCAACACCGCCTCCAGCGTCCGGGTGACGCTGGACAAGGTCGACGATCGTTGGCTGATCAGCGGATTCGATCCGATCTAGTGAACGCCGGCGTTCGATGACCGAACCGCGCTGGATTGACGTCGCTGCCCCTGCGGTACAGCTGCGCGCGCTCAGCTGGGGACCCGACGACGGCCCGATTGCGTTGTGTCTGCACGGCTTTCCCGACACCGCCTACGGATTCCGGAAACTGGCGCCACATTTGGTGGCCGCCGGCTACCGCGTCATCGCCCCGTTCATGCGCGGTTATGTGCCCTCGTCGTTGCCCGCCGACGGCAGCCAGCACATCGGCGCGGTGATGGACGACGCGCTGCAGGTGCTCGCCGCCTGCAACCCCACCGGTGCCGACGTGGTCATCGGCCACGACTGGGGCGCGATCGCCGCCACCGGCCTGGCCGCGATGCCCGACAGCCCGTTCGTCAAGGCCGTCGTGATGGCGGTGCCCCCGTCGGCGGCGCTGCGCCCCGGCGGTGGCCGCACGCTGGTCAACCGGGGCCGGCTGTTGCGCCTGCTTCCGGTGCAGTTTCTCCGCAGCTGGTACATCAGTTATTTCCAGCTGCCGTTTCTGCCGGAGCGCTCCTCATCCTGGATCGTCCCGCTGTTGTGGCGGCGCTGGTCACCCGGCTACAACGCCGCCGAGGATCTGCGGCACGTCGATGCCGCGATCGGTTCCCCGGACCGGTGGCGCGCCGCGCTGGGCACCTACCGCGCCACCATCCGCAACACCAGGCCGCCGGCCCGTTACGCCGCGCTGAACAAGCTCTGGCTCGAGGCGCCCCGGTTGCCGACGCTCTACCTGCACGGTGCCGACGACGGTTGTATGACACCGGAATTCACCCCGTGGGTGGGCAGCGTCCTGCCCGCGGGCAGCGATGTGGCGATCGTCGAGCACGCCGGGCATTTCCTGCAACTCGAACAGCCCGACGATGTGGGCGGGCGGATCGTCGACTTCCTGCGCGCTACGTCTTCTTGAACGCCGGATGCCGGCTGGCCAGCAACGGCAGCAGCAGCCGACGCGGCGTCAGGTGGTAGATCGCCGCGGCCGCCCGGTTGAGCCGTCCCGGCACCACGACCGGTCTGCCTGCCGCCAACCCGTCGACCGCCGCGACGGCGACCGCCTCGGCTGACACCCACAGCGGCTTGGGCAACGCGGCCTCGGCGTCCGCCATGGAGAACCCGGCGGCCTCGCCGAAGCCGGTATGCACCGGGCCCGGGCACAACGTCGTGGCGGTGATGCCGCTGGGCTTGAGTTCCTCGCCCAGGGCCCGGGTGTAGGACAGCACGAACGCCTTGGCGGCGCCGTAGACGGCCTGCCCGGGCAGCGGGCCGAACCCGGCCACCGAGGCGACGTTGAGCACCGCGCCGCGTCGCCGGCTCACCATGCCCGCCACGAACCGGGTGCACAGGTCGACGACCGCGGCGACGTCGACCTCGATGACGTTGCACTCGGCGCCCGGATCGGCGTCGGCCACCGGCCCCATCGTCGACAACCCGGCATTGTTGACCAGGATGTCGATCTCCAGGCCGAGGGCGGCGACTCGGTCGGGGAGGGCGGCCCGCTCGGCCGGCTGCGAAAGATCAGCGTCGACAACGGAACTCGGACCGGGCAGGGTCCGCGCGAGCGCGGTGAGCGCATCGGCGCGGCGGGCCACCAGCACCACGTGATGCCCGCGCGTGGACAACACTCTGGCGATTTCGGCGCCGATGCCAGACGAGGCTCCGGTGATCAGCGCGGCACGGTCGGGACCGGGGGTCGGCAACACTCGGTCAGCCTAGGACAATGGCGCCATGGCAGGCGGCAGATCGATGACCGCGGTTGACGCGCAGATGTTCTGGATGTCGACCGTGATCCCCAGTGATCAACTGGTGCTCTATGCCTTCGACGGCGCGCCGGACAACGCGGTGGCCGCCGTCGCGGAATTGCGGCGCCGCGCCGAGGCCCGCGACGAACTGCGCCTGCGGCTGGTCGACGACGGCCGGTGGCGCTATCCGCGGTGGTGTGGTGGCCAGCTGCGCGACGATCAGTTCGTGCTGCATCCGCCCGGGGACTGGGCGCAGTGCCTCGACGCCGCCGCCGGGCTCGTCGACGATCAGGTCGATCTGTACCAGATGGCCTGGCGGGCACACGTTTTCCCACACGTATCCGGCTTGCCCGGTGGTGTGAAGACCGGTTCGGTGGTGCTGGTGCAGTTCGGCCACGCCTACGCCGACGGCAATCGCGGTGCCGCGTTGGGCGGGGCGCTGCTCGGTCGCCGTCAGCCGGTGTCGGTGCCGGTTGCGCCGCGCCGCGGATTCCTACCCGCGTTGGGCTTTGCCGCCGCCCGGGCCCATCGCGGCCTGGTCCGCGACACCGAGGCGGGGCTGGTGCCGCAGGCCGGCCCGGGTCGGCCGGTGCGCAGCATCAATCGGCGGCCCGCCGGGACACCGGTGGCGCGGACTGTGACGCTGCAGCGCCGCCAACTGGGCGGTGCCACGGTGACGGTCGGGGCGCTGGTCGCGATCTCCGAGGCGCTGGCCGGATATCTGGACGACCGTGGGGAAGACCCCTCGCAACTCGGTGCCGAGGTTCCGATGGCGCTGAATCTGAATCCCGGCGGCAACAACAACTTTCGCAATGTCGGCATCGGGTTGCATCCCGACGCCGACCGCGCCCGCCGGGCCGAGCTCATCGGCGCCGAGCTCGTCGCCCAGCGCCGCCGCGGCGGGCACCCGGCGATGTTGGCGTCGGCTCGGGCATCCGCGGCCATGCCCGCGGCGCTGTTGCGGTGGGGTGTCGGTCACTTCGACCCCGACGCCCGGTCGGAGACGGTCACCGGCAACACCGTCGTTTCCAGCGTGAACCGGGGCCCCGCCGATCTGTCCTTTGGTGGCTCCCCGGTGCTGTTCAGCGCGGGCTACCCGGCGTTGTCGCCGATGATGAGCCTGACCCATGGCGTGCACGGTATCGGCGACACCATCGCGGTCAGCGTGCATGCCGACGCGGCGAACGTCGACGTCGACAGTTATGTGGAGCGTCTGCGGTCCGCGTTGATCACCTAGCTGAGCACCTGCCCAGCGCGGGGTCACATGCTCTAGGTTTACTCCCATGACTGCCTACGATGTCGGACTGCTGATCCTTCGTGTGGTGCTCGGCTTGACCATGGCCGCCCACGGCTACAACAAGTTCTTCGGCGGCGGCCGGATCAAGGGCACCGCCGGCTGGTTCGAGAGCATCGGCATGAAGCCCGGCACCTTCCACGCGCGGGTGGCGGCGAGCACCGAGATGGCCGCCGGTATCGGCCTGGCCGTCGGCCTGCTGACGCCGATCCCCGCCGCAGGATTCGTGGCGCTGATGCTGGTCGCCGCGTGGACGGTGCACCGGCACAACGGCTTCTTCATCGTCAAGGAGGGATGGGAGTACAACCTGGTGCTGGCCGCCGCGGCCGTCGCGTTGGCCGCGACCGGCGCCGGCAAGTACAGCCTGGACTACGCGCTCTTCCATGGCACCGGGATCTACCACTGGCTGCACGGCTGGTGCGGTCTGCTGATCGCGGTGGTGCTCGGCCTGCTCGGCGGCGTCGGGCAGCTGGCGATCTTCTACCGCCCGCCCGCCAAGGCCTGACTCACCGAGTCCCGGCGCACGGGAAATCGGACCCGCCGCACTAGAACACGTTCTAGTGTTTTCGCCATGGGATTTCTGAAGCAGGAAGTGCCCGTCATCGACTTCGAGACGTGGAGCAAGGGCACGCGCGCGGAGAAGATCAAACCGATGGCACGGCACTGGGCCGAGGTCGGGTTCGGTACCCCGGTCGCCCTGCATCTGTTCTATGTCGTCAAGATCCTGCTCTACATCTTCGTCGGGGCACTGTTCGCTCTGGCGACCACGGGCATCGACGGGCTGACCAACATCGGGTCGTGGTGGTCGGAGCCGATCGTCTACGAGAAGGCCGTGCTGTACACGATGCTCTTCGAGGTCGTCGGTCTCGGCTGCGGATTCGGCCCGCTGAACAACCGCTTCTGGCCGCCGATGGGCTCGATCATCTACTGGTTGCGGCCCAACACGATCCGGCTCCCGCCGTGGCCCAACCTGGTGCCACTGACCAAGGGCGACAACCGCGGCCCGGTCGACATCGTGCTCTACGCGGCTCTGATCGTGATGATTCTCGTGGCGTTGTTCTCCGACGGCACCGGGCCCATCCCAGAGCTGGGTACCGAGGTCGGTCTGCTGCCGACCTGGCAGATTGCGACGATCGTGGCATTGCTGGCGCTGGCCGGTTTGCGCGACAAGGTGATCTTCCTGGCCGCCCGCGGCGAGGTGTACGGCGCGTTTGCGGTGGCGTTCCTGTTCAGCGGCGTCGACATCATCATCGCGGCGAAGCTGGTGTGTCTGGCGATCTGGATCGGTGCGGCGACCTCGAAGCTCACCCGGCACTTCCCGTTCGTCATCTCCACGATGATGTCCAACAGTCCGGTGGTGCGGCCGCGGTTCCTCAAGCGGATGTTCTTCAAGAAGTTCCCCGACGACCTGCGGCCGGGGCCGTTGTCGCACACCGTCGCCCACATCAGTACCGCCATCGAGATGCTGATTCCGCTGGCATTGTTCTTCTCGCACGGCGGTTGGCCCACGACGATCGCGGCCATCGTGATGCTGTGCTTCCACTTCGGCATCCTGTCGGCGATCCCGATGGGGGTGCCGCTGGAGTGGAACGTCTTCATGATGTTCTCGGTGCTGTCGCTGTTCGTGGCGCACGCCCACATCGGGATCACCGACCTCACCACCCCGTGGCCGATCGTGCTCTTCCTGGTGCTGGCCACGACGGTCTTCCTCGGAAACACCGTGCCGCGCAAGGTGTCGTTCCTGCCCGGCATGCGGTACTACGCGGGCAACTGGGACACCACGCTGTGGTGTGTGAAGCCCTCGGCCGAGGCGAAGATCGAGAAGAACCTGGTGACGATCGCCAACATGCCGGCCGCCCAGCTGGAGAAGTTCTACGGCAGCAAGGAGGCCGCGCAGATCCCGATTTTCATGGGGTATGCATTCCGCGCCTTCAACACCCACGGCAAGGCGCTGTTCACCCTCGCCCACCGGGCGATGGCCGGCGGGAACGAAGAGGACTACTCGATCACCGACGGCGAGCGCATCTGCAGCATGGCGATCGGCTGGAACTTCGGCGACGGGCACATGCACAACGAACAGCTCATCGCCGCGATGCAGAAGCGCTGTCACTTCGAGCCCGGCGAGGTGCGCGTGGTGCTGCTCGACGGTCAGCCGCTGCACCGGCAGCGCCAGGAGTACCGGCTGGTCGACGCCGCGACCGGCGAGTTCGAGGCCGGGTATGTCAACGTCGCCGACATGGTCAATCGCCAGCCCTGGGATGACACCTTGCCCGTGCATGTCACCGCGGGCCGCCAATCGGGGGCTGACCGAACGGTTGGTTGACCCGATATCAGCGGGTCCGCAGAGGCGTGTTATGAATCAGAGAACACAAATCTGCGAGAAGGAGATGCTCGATGGCTGAAGCGGTAATTGTCGAAGCGGTGCGGTCGCCAGTCGGGAAGCGTAATGGCGCGCTGTCCGGTATCCATCCGGCCGAGCTGTCCGCCCAGGTCCTCAACGGACTGGTCGAGCGTGCCGGTGTCGATCCGGGCCTCGTCGACGACGTGATCTGGGGTTGCGTCATGCAGGCCGGTGAGCAGGCCCTCGACATCGCCCGCACCGCGGTGCTGTCCGCGGGCTGGCCCGAGACCGTGCCGGGTGTGACCGTCGACCGCCAGTGCGGTTCCAGCCAGCAGTCGCTGCACTTCGCCGTCGCCGGCGTGGTGGCCGGGCACTACGACGTCGTCGTCGCCGGTGGTGTCGAGTCGATGTCACGGACCCCGATGGGCTCCTCGCTGGCCAACGGTGGCAACCCCTACGGCGAGTCGTTCAAGGCGCGCTACGCCAAGACCCCGAACCAGGGGATCGGCGCCGAGATGATCGCCGAGCAGTGGGGCCTGTCGCGCACCGAGCTCGACGAGTTCTCCCTACGCTCGCATGAAAAGGCTGCTGCGGCACAGGATTCCGGCGCGTTCTCCGATCAGATCGTCGGCATCAAGACCAAGGACGCCGACGGCAACGACACCGTTGTGCTCGAGGACGGTGGCATCCGCCGCGGCGGCACCGTCGAATCGATGGCCAACATCAAGCCCGCGTTCAAGGAGGACGGCGTGATCCACGCGGGTAACTCCAGCCAGATCTCCGACGGCTCGGCCGCACTGCTGCTGATGTCGGCCGAGAAGGCCAAGGACCTCGGTCTCAAGCCGCTGGCCAAGGTGCATACCGCGGTGCTCGCCGGTGCCGATCCGGTGATCATGCTGACTGCGCCGATCCCGGCCACCCAGAAGGCGCTGAAGAAGTCCGGTCTGAGCATCGACCAGATCGGTGCCTTCGAGGTCAACGAGGCGTTCGCCCCTGTTCCGATGGCCTGGCTCAAGGACATCGGTGCCGACGAGAAGTTGCTCAACCCCAACGGCGGTGCGATCGCGCTGGGCCACCCGCTCGGCGGTTCCGGTGCCCGGATCCTGACCACGCTGCTGTACCACATGCGGGACAACAACATTCAGTACGGCCTGCAGACGATGTGCGAGGGCGGCGGCCAGGCCAACGCCACCATCCTCGAGCTGCTGTAGTGACCGACGTCGAGGCCCCCGCCGCGCTCGGAGCGCGGCGGGGGAACGTCCTGCTGATCACGATCAACCGCCCGGAGGCGCGCAACGCCGTCAACGGCGCGGTCAGCACGGCGGTGGGTGACCTGTTGCAGCAGGCCCAGGACGACGCCGACGTCTGGGCGGTGGTGATCACCGGTTCCGGCGACAAATCGTTTTGCGCCGGGGCCGACCTGAAGGCAATCTATCGGCGGGAGAACCTGTTTCACCCGCAGCACCCGGAGTGGGGCTTCGCCGGTTACGTCCGGCACGTCATCGACAAGCCGACCATCGCCGCGGTCAACGGCACCGCGCTGGGCGGCGGAACCGA
>JAEZIA010000126.1 GCA_023416315.1 Actinomycetes bacterium | reverse complement strand
GCCCGGGCGCGCTGGGGCCGGTGCGGGTGCTGGTGACCTTCCCGGACGGCGCGGCATCGGACCCCAAGCACGCAGCCGCTCTGGAAGCGATCAACACCGAGATCTCCAAGGCCCCGGACGTCGTCTCGGTGTCCACCCCGGTGTTCGCCGACAACAACGACAGCGCGCTGATCTCCGCTGTGCTCTCGGTGGACCCTGAGGACATCGGCGCCCGCAACTCCATTGACTGGATGCGTGCTCACCTGCGTGCGCTGCCCGCGGCCGACGGCGCCCAGATCGACGTCGGCGGCCCGACCGCGCTGATCAAGTATTTCGACGACCGGGTCGCCCAGATCCAACCGCTGGTGTTCGTCTTCGTCTCGCTGATCGCGTTCGTGATGCTGCTCATCTCGGTGCGGTCGGTGTTCCTGGCGCTCAAGGGCGTGTTGATGACGGTGCTGTCCGTCGCCGCCGCCTACGGCAGTTTGGTGATGGTGTTCCAGTGGGGCTGGCTGGAAGGCCTGGGCATCCAGCCCATCACCTCGATCGACAGCACGATCCCGCCGCTGGTGCTGGCGATGACATTCGGGCTGTCGATGGACTACGAGATTTTCCTGCTCACCCGGATCCGGGAGCGCTACCTGCAGGCCGGTGACACCCGCGATGCCGTCGCCTACGGGGTGTCGACCAGCGCCCGCACGATAACCAGCGCCGCGCTGATCATGATCGCGGTGTTCACCGGTTTCGCGTTCGCCGGTATGCCGCTGGTCGCCGAGCTGGGGGTGGCGTGCGCGGTGGCGATCGCGGTCGACGCCACGATCGTCCGGCTGGTGCTGGTGCCCGCGCTGATGGCGATGTTCGACCAGTGGAACTGGTGGCTGCCTGCCTGGCTGGCCCGCATCCTGCCGTCGGTCGACTTCGAGAAGCCGCTACCCAAGGTCGATCTCGGCGACCTGGTCGTCATTCCCGACGACATCTCGTCGCTGGTACCGCCGACCGCGGATCTGAAGATGGTGGTCAAGGGTGCGGCCAAGCTGAAAACCCTGGCGCCGGATGCGGTCAGCGTGGCCGACCCGCTGGCGTTCACCGGATGCACCGAGCTCGCGGGCGCGGTCAAGGGCGGCGACGACGCCCGGGCAAAACCGGTCCGCATCGGACCGGGCGGCACCGCGACCGTCAAGCTGATCCGCGGCTACCGCAGCGCCCGGATGGCCGCGCCCCGACCGGTTCATCCGGTAACGATGTGGCGTGGCCGGCTCGCGATCGCGCTGGACGCGTTGGAGACCGAGGCCGAGGTGCGGGAGGGATCCGTCGAGCGGCTCAGCCCGGTGGAGACCACCAACGTCGCGCTGCCGACCGGGGACCGGCTGCAGATCCCGACGTGCGCGGAGACCCTGCGCATGCAGGCCTACCTGATTCTGTGCCGCAACAGCAGGTCGGATTTCGCCGAATTCGCCGACCTGGTCGGCGGCATGGACACCGAGACTGCTGCGGTGGTACTTGCCGGGATGGACCGGTATTACTGTTCTGAAAAAACTGAGCGACAATGGGTGGCGACCCAGTTGGTGCGCCGGCTCGCCGATCCCGACCCGTCTGACGTCGGCGACGACGACCGATGGAGCGGGCCGGAGGGAGCCGCCGAATGGGAGCGGATCAGGCAGCGTTGCCTCGCGGTGGCGGTGGCGATTCTGGAGGAGGCGAGGTGACGGTGGCAGCGCAACGCGATGCCGTACCCGCACCGGCGTCCTTCACCGACAGCCGTCCCGTCGAGTTCTGGCCCACCGCCTCGATCCGCGAGGCGCTGGAAACCGGTGACATCACCGTCTGGCAGCGGATTGTGATGGCGATCAAGCGCGATCCCTACGGCCGCACCGCGCGCCAGGTCGAGGAAGTGCTCGAGCACTCCCAGCCGTACGGCATCTCGAAGGCCCTGTCCGAGGTATTGGGCCGCGCGCGCAACCACCTGGAGGCCAACGAGCGCGCCGAGGCCGCCCGCCACGTGCGGCTGCTGCTGGATCGGTCCGGTCTGACCGAGCAGGAATTCGCCTCCCGGATCGGGGTCTCTCAGTCGGACCTGACGACGTACCTCGACGCCTCGGTCAGTCCGCCGGCGTCGCTGATGATCCGGATGCGCAGGCTCTCCGACCGGTTCGCCAAGATGCGCGCCCAACGCGCGTCGGGCGGGCAGTGACCGTGGAGAATCCGACTTCGTCTGAGCTGCAAGAGATTCTGCGCGACACCCGGACGGTCGCGGTGGTCGGCGTGTCCGACAACCCGGACCGGCCGAGCAACGACGTGTACCAGTACCTGGCCAGGTTCAGTGACTTCGAGCTGTATCCGGTCAACCCGAACCTCACCGAGCTCGACGGAAAGCCGGTCTATCCCTCGCTGGCGGAGCTGCCCGTCGTGCCGGACATGGTCGACGTGTTCCGTCGCTACGACGACCTGCCCGCGGTGCTGGACGATACGCTTGCATTGAATCCACGTCCGAAATACCTGTGGCTGCAACAAGGTTTGTGGCACGACGAGGTCGGCGAGCAGGCGCAGGCCGCCGGCCTGCGGGTCGTGATGGACCGGTGCTTGAAGGTCGACTACGCCCGACTCATCGGGCGTTGATCGGCGAGATGTCGAGCACCTGCCAGCGGCCGTCCTGCTTGGCCAGGCTCACCCGCAGCGCCAGCACCGCAGTGCTGGGCTGCTGACCCGGCTGGCTCTGCGTCCCGCGCATCACCACCGCGACACTGGCCGCCTCGGGTCCCAACGCTTCCAGCCCGGCCGAGATGGTCTGCGCGGTGGCGGAGATGTTCTTCTTGGCCAGATCCGAAGTGGCTTGGGAGAATTCATTCTTGAACGCATCGGCACGGTCGGGTGCCATGAAGGTCGCGGCCCGGTCGAGTGCCGAGGTCGGGTCGGCCGGGGTGAACGTCGCGGTGGCTTCGGCTGCGGCGGTGGCGATCCGCACGACTTCGGTCGAGTCGCGGGTGAAGGCGTCGTCGGCGCGCGTCCACTGGGTGTAGCCGACGACGACGGTGGCCACCAACGCCGTGGTCGCCAACCCGACGACGGCCAGGCGCAGCCCCGGCCCGTCATCGTCGGTGCCCACGGTCACCGAATCCCGGCGGAACAGCACGAAGTTGACGATCATGCCCTCGACGATCAGCAGGCACAGCATCGAGCAGACCGCCACCCACCACAGCGGCCAGCCGAGCACCACCCCGATCGCGAGCAGCGCCGCGATCGCCGCCAACGGTGCGGCGATGTCGAAGGCCAGCACCCGGGCCAGATTCCTCATCGCAGCGACTCCAGCCGCGAGATCATCAGCCTGCCGTCGACGTCGGAGACGCCGAGCCGCAGGTTCCAGCGCACGGTCGTCGGCTTGTTTCCGGCGTTCTCGCTGACCGAGGTGGCCACGACCAGTACCGAGTCGGTACGCCTGGCCAGCTGCGGCGGCAGATTGGCCGGCGCCTGACCGGGCTGCGCATTGAGCTCGTGGTGGACCGCCTCGAACGACACCGACTCGATCTGCCCGGTGGTGCGGGCTTGCAGCGTGCGGACCACCTCACGGTAGGGCTTGATGGCGGCTTCGAAGTCGGCGTTCAGCTGGCCGGCGGTGCCGTCGTGCAGTTTCGCCAGGCTGGCGTCGACGTTGCCGACGTTCATGTTGATCAGCACGCCGGTCCAGTCGGCGGCGGCCGCCATCGCCCGGCTCTGATAGGCCCGCTCGCCGGCGGCGTCGCGATGACCGGACCAGATCAGCACGCCGAGTACGACCGCGACGACGGCGACCAGGCCGAGCGCCGCGGACGCGACGCCGTAGCCAGTGAAGATCCGGTCGGGCGCCTCGTCGGCGGTCTCGTCGGCCTCAGGCATGAAGGCGAGGCTACCGGGCCACTACCTGCGGGCCGTACGCCGAGGTCGGACCTCTGGTAAGGATGGTTGGGTGACGCTAGATTCGCTGCGGTCGGGTATCGACTTGTCCCACGTCGAGGCCCAGGTACGCCCCCAAGACGATCTGTTCGGACACGTCAACGGACGCTGGCTGGCCGAGTACACCATCCCCGGTGACCGGGCCACCGACGGTGCGTTCCGCACGCTGTACGACCGGGCCGAGGAGCAGGTACGGGAGCTGATCACGTCGGCCGCCGGTGCGGCTGGAAGTGACGAGCAGCGGATCGGCGATCTGTACGCCAGCTTCCTGGACGCCGAGGCCGTCGAGCGCCGGGGTGTGCGGCCGCTGCTCGACGAACTGGCCCGCATCGACGCCGCCGATCCGGCCGCACTCGCCGCCGTGATCGGCGGGCTGCAGCGCACCGGCGTGGGCGGCGGAGTCGGGCTCTACATCGACACCGATTCGAAGAACTCCTCGCGCTATCTGGTGCACGTCACGCAGTCCGGGCTCGGGCTGCCCGACGAGTCGTACTACCGCGACGAGCAGCACGCCGCAATCCTTGCCGCCTACCCGGGCCACATCGCCGAGATGTTCGCGCTCGTGCTGGGTGGCACTGCCGACGACCACGCCGA
>JAEZIA010000083.1 GCA_023416315.1 Actinomycetes bacterium | reverse complement strand
GATCGGCGGCGTGCGAATTCCAGTCCGGCGCGACCACACAGATCCCGTGACCGGCGATCGCCTCGGCGAGCCCGCGCACCGCTGCGCGGGAGTCGGTCTGGGTGCCGTGCCAGAGCAGGGCGACGGGATCCGGGGGTCCGCCGAACACGTCGGCCCAGCGCCCCGGTGCGTATTCGACGGTCTCCATCAATTCGGCGAGTGTGGGGTGGGGCTCTGCGACGACTCCCACTTCGATTCCAGCGATCGTGTGACCGTTGTGCCTGCGGCCAGTTCGAGATCGAACGTTTCGCCGTCGTCGCCTTCGAAGGTGACCAGGAAGCCCGACTCCGTGGTCTCTTTGTGGACCAGCTTGTAGGCCTGGCCACCAGAGTCGAGCGCGATGACGTCGCCCGGCGCGACGTCGTCGATACGCGCGTTGCCGTCGGTCATGAATGCTCCTCGATGTAGGCGTCCGCGTCTTTGTCTTCGGTGTCGACACCGTCGATCGACTCACGTTCGGCGTAGAACTGCAGCCATTTCATGCCCAGCTCGTGGCGCAGTTCGAAGGTCGCGCTCTTGATGAAGTCCGGTATGGCCTCGCGCTCTTCCTCGTCGAGGTGCTCGCCGTTCTCCTCCCGCGCCTTGAACACCGCCTCGAACCAGGCCTTCGTGCCCGGCTGGTGCTTGCGCGACTCGCGCACCGCGTCGCGGATCGCGTTGTGGTCGGTGATGGCGTCGTCGGTCTCGTCCTGCGGGTCACCTTCAGGATTGCCGGGGTCGTCGGCACCGCCGTGCTGGAGCAGCGCCGGATAGAAGACGGTCTCCTCGGCATCCGCGTGGGCGTCGAGGCGGTCGCTGAGCGTCTTCCAGATCGCTGCCAGCTCGTCGTCGGACCTGGCGTCGTCGAGCCGGAAGAATTGGCGTCTCAACCAGTCATGGTCGGCGTAGACGAGATCGATGATGTCGGCCATGGGCCAAGAATTGCCCCGCCGGTCAACGATCGAAACGCCCGCGAGTGGGAATGCTGCTTCGATGGCCGCGCAGCTGCCCGGAGTTCTTCAGGCCCTCGCGCCGATACTGGACCGCTACGGGTACCTTGCCGTTCTGGGGCTGGTCGGCGTCGAGGGATTCGGCGTCCCTGCGCCCGGCCAGACGATCCTGATCGTGGCCGGGGTGTACGCAGCGTCCGGACAACTCAGTCTGGCTGCCGTGCTGGCGTGCGGCATCGTGGCCGCGGTGGTCGGCGACAACATCGGCTACGCGATCGGGCACTTCGGTGGCCGTCCACTGGTGGTGCGCTACGGCCGCTACGTGTTCCTCACCGAGCCGCGGCTTGCGCACGTGGAGTCGTTCTTTGCCAACCGGGGCACCATCGTCGTCCCGACCGCCCGGTTCATCGACGGGTTACGTCAATTCAACGGCGTGGCAGCCGCTTTGGCTCAGATGCCGTGGTGGCGGTTCTGTGCTTGCAACGCCGTTGGCGCGGTCTTGTGGGCGACGTTGTGGGTGCTTGTCGGCAACTTCGCGGGCAACCATATCGCCGCCGTGTACGCGGTGGCCGTCCGCTACGAGAAGTACCTGCTCATCGGCCTGGCCGTCGTACTCATTGCGTGGCTGATTCGGTGGCTTGTGCGCAAGCGTCACCGCTCGGCAGCGGAAACCGCTGCCTTGCGGGTCAGGTAGTCGATCTGAATGTGGATGGCGTACAGCACCAGCGCCGGCAGCACGATGAACGGGATGTTCTCGCCGATGAACTTGAACCACAGCCCGAACGCGCCCTGACCGATGTCGGAGAAACCCGCGCCCACCTCCGAGATGAAGTACACCGCGGTGCTGCTCATCAGCACCGCGATACCGGCGAATGCCACCCACAGCGTGCGAATCCGCTTCTCGATCGGGAGTGATTGTCGGATAAGGCGGGTCCACATGGTGAGGACAACGACGCCGGTGGTCACACCGACCACTTCGAGGGCGAAGGTCCACGGGTTGCCGCTGGCGTAGCGGGTGTCGGCCAGCCCGTACTGCCACCACAGCCACTTGATGCCGGGATCGGTCGTCGGCGTCCACCATCCGAGCGGGTGACCGATGAGGAAGACCAGCTCGTAGCCGATTTGGCTGAACGCCGTGTAGGGCAGGTAGAACAGCGTGAGTTCGGCCGCCCGCTCCTCGCGCATGCGATGCTCGCCCGGGGCATCCCAGAGTAGGACGAGCGGAATGAGAATCGCGGGGATGCCGAAGAGTAGATTGGCGATCACGTCCGAGGTGAACGTCGGCTCGATCAGGCCGATCCCCACCCCGATCGTCATCCCGACGAAGACCGTGCCGGTGAACAGGGCGGCCGCCAGATAGAGCCGTACCCGGTGCGGCGCCCAGGGATTCACCAGATTCGGCTCGCGCGCAACAACATTGGTCATAGCGGCACCTTTCCTAGGATCGCGCAGTGACACGGACGGGTATGTTTCCCTGCCGCGGCAGGCCGGTGATGCGGTCGTAGTCGACCTCGGTCGGGATCAGTCGGCCGACGGTACTTCCCCGGTCGCGCACCTCGTCGTCCTCGGCGGGTAGGCCGCCGAACGCGTGGTGGGTGGCGACGACGTCGCGGCGCAGACTGGCGTCGGCCTCGACCACGCTGGGGATGCTGTCGTGCGGCGAAGTCACGGTCACGACGTCACCCGAGCTCAATCCCAGCGCCGCAAGGGTGTCCGGGTGCATGTAGGTGGGGTTGTAGGGCTTGCCCTTGTTCAGCGTCCCCAGGCCGATGCCCGAGGAGTTCATGAAGTTGTTGTGCCGCCGCGGGATCAGCCGGAACGGAAAGTCATGGTCGGACCGGGCGGCGCGGAAGTCCTCCGCGAAGTACTCGGCCAGTTCGGCCAGCATGACGGCGTTGCCCACGTCGAGCTTCGCGGTGCAGTCGGGATCTTTCTCCTCGACAACCGCTTCCACATCGAAGATGTGCCCGTGCGGGTGGGCGCGAACATCGGCGAGCGGGATGCGCGACGTCTCGCACATCTTCTCGAACAACTCTTCAGTGGTGATTTGCGTGTCTCCGTTGAAGTTACACACGATCGGCGGTGACTCCATGAACCTGCCACCACCCCCGCCGAAGAAATTGATGAACCACAACTCCAGATCCATCCGCTTGGCCAGCCCCAGGAAGAACTGCCATTCCTCGGTCAGGTCCGAACCGGGTGGCGGGTCCACGAGCCGTGGCACGTACTGGGCGTAGGGAGCGGGGATCCCGGTGCCGCTGGTGTAGTACTTGATCAGCTCGCTGCCCATCGTCATGGCCGGCGTTTCCATCTGCATCTTCGGCGCGATCACGTAGTGCGCCAGGCGCGAGGTGAGCGACATCTCGGTGTCGAGTGTGACGAGCAGTTCCAGACTTTCCAACGCCCGCAGGGTCTTTCGCTGATCGGGCCACGCTGCCATCGGATTGCCACCGATGCAGATGAGCGCCTTCACCTGCCCGGCGCCCTCCAGCAGTATCTCGTCCGCCAAGGCGGCGGTGGGCATCCCGCACACGGCATCGGTCAGGCCCCGCACCCGCAGCCGTTCGCCGTAGCCCCACCCTTCGTACGGCGGATGGGCCTGGGCCTTCGCGGTGAATGCCGGCAGCAGGGTGTTCGGTCTGGTGACCCGCTCACCGGCGCGTTGCCACCTGCCGCAGATCGACGTCAAGGCCAGGCACAGGTACTCGACGACATTGCCGTGCATTGCCATGTTCGCGCCGGTGCCCGCGTTGACCATGCCGCCGCGCTCACCGTGGGTCGCGAATAGTCGTGCCGTATCGATCAATTGCTGCTCATCGATGTCCGCGCGTTCGGCGACGTATGCGGGGGTGAAAGCCGAAACCGCCTCGGCGAGTGCGGCCAAGCCATCGACGTTCTCCCCGACGAACTGTCGGTCGTAGAGCCCCTCGGCGATGACGATGTGGATGATCCCCGCCAGGATCGCGGCGTCTTCGCCCGGGCGCGGCTGGAGGTGGATCGCCGCCCGCGCGGCGGTCTGGGACCGGCGCGGGTCGATGACGATCAGCTGCATCCCGCGGCTGATGGCCGCTTTCAGGCTCTGCCCAGGGTTTTGGCCGGGAATGCCGATCGACTTCGATACCAGCGGATTGGTGCCGACCAGCATCCAGGTATCCGCTTCGTGGAAGTCGACGTCACCGCCCAGCCAGTGGCCGTGGGCCGCGAGAGCGATCTGCTTGCCGGGTTGGTCGATGGTGTTGGCGGTGAAGAACATCGGCGAATCGATGGCTCGGATGAACGCGTTCGCCATCAACGCCGACGCCGGATACGGCAGGCCGTTGGTCCCCAGATACAGCGCCACCGAGCGGGGGCCGAACTCCGCAATCAGCCGCTGCAGAGTCGCCGCGATCTCATCCATCGCCTGGCCGGATTCGATGGCGGCGTACGCGCCGTCGACGCTGCGCTTCTGGCTGTGCAACAGCCGGTCCGGGTTGTTGTGGATGTCGGGCAGTGCCCGGCCCTTGGCGCAGGTGTACCCCTTGAACAGCGGGTTGTCCGGGTCACCGGTGACCTTCGTGAGTTTCCCGTCGACGACGGTCGCGAGCACCCCGCAGTGCGCCGAACAGATCCGGCAGATGCCAGGTCGGGTGGTTGTCGGCATGGGTCCTACGCTGTCCTTATTGCTCTTGACGCGGTCGCGTGCTCGAATTTATCCCGACCGGGAAAATATCACGCGCCAGGCATGTGCGGAACGGAAAGGCTTGGTGTGCAGGAAGCAGCGCGGCCCCGGCAGCGGGGGCGGCCACGGCAGATCACCCGTGACCGCATCGTCTCGGCTGCCCGCACCCTGGCACCCGACGAGCTGACGATGCAGGCGGTCGCCGACGTCCTCGGCGTCGACCCCAAAGCCCTGAACTATCACGTCGGCGATCGGGAAGCGCTGCGCGAGCTTGTCGCCGTGGACGCGTTCGCCCTCGAGTTGAGCCGCATCGAGATGCCGACCGGTGGGGACTGGCGCGATGTGCTCCGGCGCTACGCCACCGCCCTTCGGGATGCCACCGTCCAGCTCGGCGAATTGGTGACGTACTTCCGGCTGCCGGCCAGCGGCCTCGGAGCGCTCGAGCCCGTCGAGCGGGTGTTGCAGAATCTCGTCGACGCCGGATTCTCGGTCGAGGACGCCGGCCACATCCTGCGCCTGGTCAGCGAGCTCGGCCATGCCGCGGGCCGCGAAGCGGTCTTCCTGGCCCGAAGCCGGGAACATCCCTACGTCAGCGAAGTGGCGACCGCGCTGAGCACCACCGATCCCGACGACTTCCCGGTGCTGCGCCAAGTGGTCGCCGCCCGCGGGAACGACCCTGACGACGGGCAACAGCTGGAGTTCATCCTGGACGCGATCATCACCGGTCTCCAGGCGAAGCTGCGCCAGCCCTGACCGCTGGCAGTGCGCACTAAACCGGAAACCCTCGTTCCCAAATAGGCGTTCCGTGCGATAACGTCGCACGACAGCCCGTACTCCTAGATTGGGTCGCTTGATGACTGTGACTGGTGAGCGTCCGGAGATCCTCCTCGAGGACGTCGACTTCAATCGGCG
>JAEZIA010000032.1 GCA_023416315.1 Actinomycetes bacterium | reverse complement strand
GCGGTCGCCTCGACAACGTCGGGGTGACCGCTGATCAGATCCTCGACCTCGGCCGGGAAGACGTTCTCGCCGCCAGAGACGATCATCTCGTCGTCGCGGCCGCTGACGAACAGCAGGCCGTTGTGGTCGAAATAGCCGACGTCACCCGACGACATCAGTCCGTCGATGATCTGCTTGTGGCCGCCGCCGGTGTAGCCCTCGAACGGGAACGTGTTGCCGACGAAGATCCGGCCCACCTCACCTTGGGGCACCTCGTTGCCGTCGTCGTCGAGGATCTTGACCTTGACACCCGTGATGAGCGGGCCGACGGTGGCCGGGTTCATCTGGAGATCCTTGGGCCCAGCGATCGTCACGAACGCGACTTCCGTTGAGCCGTACATGTTGTAGATCACCGGACCGAGATCCTTGAGCGCCCTGCTGGCAAGCTCCGCCCCGAGCTGTGAGCCCGAGACGAATACGATCCGCAGCGACGAGAAGTCCGGCTTGGTGTCCATCTTCTCCAGCGCGTCGAGCATGCGGGACAACATGACCGGCACCACCACGATCGCGGTCACCTTGTGTTTGGCGATGTCCGCCAACACGATGTCCGGCTTGAACTTTCGATGCAACACCAGCGTCGAGCCCAACGTCAGCGCGATGGTGGCGTGCAGATAGCCCAATGCGTGGAACATCGGCGACGGCAGTGCGGTGACCTCGCCGGCGCGGAACGGCACCGCGGACAGCACACCGCCGATCGGCGCCAGCGTCGGCGGGGTGTTGCGGGTGGCGCCCTTCGGGGTGCCGGTGGTGCCGCTGGTCAGGATGATGATGGAGGAGTGCTTGGTGACCTTCGGTGCCGGGGCGCTACTGGTACGCGCGATGACCTCGGCCAGCGTCTCGTCGGTGCTTCCCGACGGCTCGGCCGTGTCGGGGTTGGTGCCGAGGGCGCGCAGCTTGCCCAGCGGCGGCTCGGCCAGCTTGACGGCTTCGGAGTACTCGTCGTCATAGATGATCAGCTTGGCGCCCTCACGCTCGCACACATCCCTGATCTGCGGCCCGGAGAACTCGGTGTTCAGCATGATGGTGCGGGCGCCGACCCGAGCCGCGCCATAGTTGGCGATCACGAACCAGCGGTGGTTGCGCGCGAGGATCGCCACGCCGTCGCCGCCGGTGACGCCCTTCGCCAGCAACGCGTTGGCCACGGAGTGGGCGGCCTCGTCGAGTTCCTTGTAGGTCATCGACCCTTCGTCGTCGATGATCGCCAGCTTGTTCGGGGTGCGGCGGGCGTTGAGCGCCGGAACCATCCCGATCTCACCCCAGCGGCGGATGTCGAGCGCCATCTCGACGAGGTTCTGCGGCGGCTCGAGCCGGAACGCGCCGGACTCGATCATTTTGTACAGGTAGTGCAGCTCAGCGGAGCCGCGGTCGGCCAGCCGCTGGGCCTTGGCCAGTGCCTGCGCGGGGAGATCGAAGAGACTAGGCATGGCTCCAACCCTAGGTGACCGCCGTCGCAGCCAAGCCCCAAAGGTCGCGCTAATTACGATGGCTTCATGGGTGACTCCACGGAGGTCGATGGACGCCAGGTCGCCATCAGCCATCCCGACAAAGTGGTCTTTCCGCCTGCCGACGGACGCGGTCCGGTCACCAAGGCGGACCTCATCAGCTACTACCTCGCCGTGGCCGACGGTGCGCTGCGCGGTGTGGCCGGCCGGCCGATGATCCTCAAGCGGTTCGTCAAGGGCATCACCGAAGAAGCCATCTTCCAGAAGCGGGCCCCCGAAAAGCGTCCGGACTGGATTGAGGTGGCCGAGCTGCGCTACGCCCGCGGCACCTCGGCCAAGGAGGCGGTGCTCCACGAAGCCGCCGGGCTGGTCTGGGCGGTGAACCTGGGATGCGTCGATCTCAATCCGCATCCGGTCCGCTCCGACGACCTCGACCACCCCGACGAGCTGCGTATCGACCTCGATCCGATGCCCGGTGTGCAGTGGCCGCAGATCCTGGATGTGGCGCAGGTGGCCCGTGAGGTGCTTGAGGACCACGGGTTGACGCCCTGGCCCAAGACGTCGGGGTCACGCGGTTTCCACATCTACGCCCGGATCGCTCCGCACTGGCCGTTCAAGCAAGTACGCCTGGCCGCGGAGACGGTGGCCCGAGAGGTGCAGCGCCGCGCACCGGATCTGGCGACCAGCCAGTGGTGGAAAGAGGAACGCCAGGGCGTGTTCGTCGATTTCAACCAGAACGCCAAGGATCGCACCGTGGCGTCGGCGTATTCGGTGCGGGCCACCCCCGACGCTCGGGTGTCGACGCCGCTGACATGGGATGAGGTTCCCGGTTGCCGGGCCGAGGATTTCACGATTCTGACCGTGCCCGCACGTTTTGCCGAACGCGGTGACCCGTGGGCGCCGATGGATGACGCCGTCGGCTCGCTGGACGCGTTGCTACGGCTGGCCGAGGAACTCGGGCCCGCCGAGAAGCCACCGAAGGGGAACAAGCCGCTGATCGAGATTGCCAGGACCAGGACCCGCGACGAGGCGCTGGCGGCGTTGGATGTCTGGCGGGCGCGGTATCCCGACGCCGCGAAGCTGCTGCAGCCGACCGACATCCTGGTCGACGGGATGCGCGGGCCGAGTTCGATCTGGTATCGCATCCGAATCAACCTCGAACACGTGCCCGAGCCGCAGCGGCCCGCACAGGAGGAACTTCTCGCCGATTACAGCCCCTGGGAAGGGTATTCGGGCCGACAGCGACCCTGAACGCCTCAGACCAGTCGCACGCCCGACAGCGGGTGCAGTGCGGTCAGTGCCCGTGCCTGCCGTCCGGCGATGACGGTAAGCCCGTGCAGCGCATCAGATTTCGTAGGCCGGTCGGTGGTGCGGATTGCCGCCGCCGCCCTGATCTGCGTGCGCGCGGAGGGTCCCGCGATTTCGATTACCGTCCAGGTCTCGTTCGCGTTCGCCGCGCTCACCGCCGCCAGTGCTGTCTGCGGATCAGATACAGCGTAGGTGGTCAGGTAACCGCGCGCGTCCGAGACGGTGCGCCACTGTTCGCGGGCGTCGCCCGCGGCCAGAGCCGGCAACTCATCGGCGCCGACTAGGGTTGCTGTCCAACCTGATTCGCGGAGATGACTGGCGAGGCGACGGGCGGCGTTCTCGGCGGTCTGCCGCAGCGGGATCTCGGGCGACCTCGCCTGCAGCGCCGCCAGGTTTCGCGCGCCGCTAAACGCGAGGCTGACCCAGGTGGTGGTGTCGCCGGCGGCGGTGCGGGTGGTGACCCGCACGGCATCGCACACCAGCCCGTAGCGATCGAGGTAGCCGGTGAGCAGACCCAGGGGCAGCGCACGGGCGCCGCTGTCCACCCGCACCAGGACCGTGGTGACCGCATCTGCGCCCGCCGCACGGAGCACCGGCGGGGTAGCCGGAATGGTTTTGCGGCTCAGCAGAATCCGGATGCGCTCGGCGAGCATGCGAGTCAGGTAGCGGCCGCCCCACCCGATCAGCGATATCAGCACCACAGCGACCGCAATGCCCAGCGCCCACCGATCGGTGGTCGACCGCCACGGGTAGGCCAATACCGCCGAGACCACCGCCACGATCACGACGGTGAGCCGGGCGGGGCCAGGCGCGGGAATGCCGGTCATTCGAGTTCCTCCTTGCGTCTGCGCGAGACGACCGCGACCGCGACGACGACGGCGGCGAGCACCGCTGTTCCGATGAAGGCGACGGTGCGCGCAGTGTGATCGGCCGGTGGTGGCGGTGTCGGCGCGGCCACGTGTTTCGTCGTCGGCGCGCTATCGCCGACAGGATTGACGGTCCACGTCAACGCACCCACCGGGTCGACCGTTCCGGCGCCGACGAGGTTGGACGGCGCCTGCGCCCCGTTGTGGGCGGTCGCGGTCAACCGCCGCACCACCTCGTCGGCGGCCAACGCCGGGTACCGGCTGCGGATGAGCGCTGCTGTGCCTGCCACATAGGCGGCCGCGTAACCCGTGCCGTCCAGCGGTGTCATGCCGCCACGGCCGTCGGGCATGCCGTTGGCCAGCCCGCCGGCGGCGTCGTTGCTGATCGACACGATGCCCTGTCCCGGAGCGGCGATGCCCACCCACGGGCCGGCCATCGTGAAATCCGTCGGCTGCCCCTCGGCGGTCAGCGCGGCCACCGACAGGACGTACTGTCGCCACCAGGACGGCACCGACACCGAGCCGACGCCGGCCCAGTTGCGCGGGTCGTTCGGTTGATCGGGGTCGCCGAGCGGATTCGACGCGCACGGGGCTCCGGGGCCGCCCGTCGACGCGGAATCACCAGCGGCAGCGACGATCACGACGTCCTTGTCGATCGCGGCGTAGCGCAGGGCTGCGCCGAGCGTCTGCTGGTCGCCGAGGTTGTCAGGCGACAGGCAGGTGGTCGTGGTGATGGCGATGACGGTGGCGCCGAGGTCGGCAGCGCGTACCACCGCGCGCGCCAAGGTCTCGATTTCCACGATCGCCTGCACCGACGCTGGGTCCTTGCCGCCGGCGTTCGGTGCGAACCGCGGCGAGCTGTGCCGGATCGAGAGCAACCGCGCCGCCGGGGCGACGCCGGTGAACCCGTCGGGACCGGGTTGGCCGCCGATGATTCCGGCGACCAGGGTGCCGTGCCCGTCGCAGTCGGTCAACCCGTCACCGGCGGACAGGTAATCGCCGCCCCCGGTCACGTTCGGCAGCCGCGGACCGGGCCGCACCCCGGTGTCGATGACAGCCACCGTCTGCCCTTCACCGCGCGAATACTGCGCGGCGCCAGCAAGATCGAGCATCGCCTGATTGGCACTGACTCCGGCTGGGTCGCTACCGGGCCGAATGCCGGTGGTCACGCATTCCGCGCGCTGACTCATCGTCCCGGTCGGGCTCGCCGTGCCCGCCGGCGGCTGTGCCCCGGGGTCGACGACGGGCGGGTTGACGGCGCCGGCCACCGGAGCGGTGACCAGCAGCACCGCCGCGGCAGCCGCGGCGATCCGCATCATCGATCGAGCACCCATGCGAAGATGCCGACCAGGTACGCCATCACCGGGATCAGCGATGCGTCCAGGCCCGCCGAGAGGAAGCCGACGAGTCGGCGCAGCGGCAGCGAATACCGTTCTGCGTCAGCGGTATCGGGGTTGACGGCCACCACCACCCAGGCGGTGCTGAGGACACCGAGCACGACCAGCGCCCATAGCGCCGGGACGAACCGGTGGTCCACGGTGTAGGCGACCAACAGGCCGCCGGTTACCAGAAACGGCTGGGCGAGTAGCCAGCCCTTGCATGCCGCGGTGTCCCACACCCGGGCCCGCAGCACGGTCGCGGCCGCGGCGGCCGCCACCAGATACCAACCCCAGGCGCCGGGGCTTTCGGCGCGGCCTGCCACGACCAGCGATCCGGCGGTCGACAGCAGCACACTGCCCGCGATCAGACCGGTCTGGTGGGCTTCACCGACTCGGACCCGACGCGGCAGATCGGCCAGCAGGCGGGCGGCGGGGCTGGACGGGGTGGGGTCCCCGGGGGCCGGGATGACCGGCAGCGGGAACCGCGCCCACGTCGCCGCGAGTGCGGGAGCCGACACGGTCATCAGCAGGGCCACCAGGATGAGGGCACAGCCCACCGCCACTGCGGGTAGTTCCCACAGAGCCGTGGCACCGGCCACCAGAAGCACACCAACCCCGACCACCGCAGCGGCAGTGAACAAGCCGACGCCGTCATCGGTTTGCGTCAGCACGATTAGCGACCACGCGGCCACGCCCGCGGCCGCCAACATCAGATGCGGGGAACCCCAGAGCCCCGGCACCGCCAACCAGAATGCCGCGGCGATCGGCAGCAGCGCCGCTGCCGACACCTGGGTGGCCAGGCGCGCCGACCGGGGCCGCAACAGAAGCCCGGCAACCGCGGTGACGATCGCCACTGCGGCAACGGCATAGAGGCCGATCGTCGAGGCGGTTACCGCTCGATGGGTGATGGCCAACGCCGAGAGTGCGATCACGAACATCGCAGCCGCGAGGCGCGCGCCCAGCTGCAGTCGGTGCGGTCCCCATGGCCGTTTCCGTGCCGCGGAGAAGATCACCGCCGCATCGGCGATGTCCTCCACGACGCCGGGTGCGGCCGGACCTGTTGGAATGGGCTGCAGCGCCAGAAGGTCGCCGTCGACGACGCCGACGGTGTCCAGGCTGGCGTCGATACTGAACGGCGCACCGCCGATCGGCGCCAACGTCATCGGGACCGGGGTGGCGGTTTCGGAATCGGAGTCCGGTGCTGGCACCAGCCGCTTCACCGCGGGCAGGATCTCGCGCAGCGGCAATTCCGCGGGCAACGCCACGTCGGTGATCCGGCCATATGCCAGTACGGCAACCCGCACGATCGGCAGCACCGGGGTGTCGGTCATTGTTGTTGTCTCCTGATTACTAGTTGCGGGAGAAGTCACGCGCCAACGTGGCGGCGGGGAACCAGCGGCCGCCCGCCAGGGTGTCGGTGAGCCGGTCGAGTGCCAGCGCGATCGCGAACGGTGTGCCCGGTGAGAACGTCGACAGCCACTCCCCGTCGGCTGCCCGATCCGGGTTCACCAGCACGCGGCCGGCTTCGGAGTCGACAATGCCCACGCCCACTTCACTGAGGCTGTGCACACCGTCGTCGGCGGACCCGGCGCGGACCTCGACATAGCTGCGCGGCCCGCTCAACACCGACCGCACAACGGGAACCGCGGACGCCGGGATACCCAGGTGTTCGATCACGCTGTCGACGTCGGCACCGGCACGCAACCGGTCGTCGGCCCGCGCCCCGGCCCTGGTCGGTAACATGAATTCGGAGAATCGCGCCGGTGCGCGACCCGCCAGGCCGGCCGTGACGACCGGGGCGAGCAGACTGGGGTCACTGATGTCGACCTCGGTGAGGGTGACGAGCGCACCACTGCGCAACGCCACGACGGTGTGATCGCCGCGGCGAGCCACCAGCCCACGCAACAGTTCGGTGCCTCGCACGTAGCGAAGTTCGAGCCACCGTTCCGGCGCGCATACCGTGCGGGTCCAGCGGGCCACCTCTGGAACCACGACGCCGTCGTCCGACATCACCCGCGCGCGAGTCAACTCGGCCCGCAACCGCCCCAGGATGGCCGAGGCCTCACGCGGCTCGGCGACCGCAGGCGTGATCGCGAGCACCCACGGAAAGGAGCCTGCACCAATGCTTTCGGCGACCAGCCAGGCAGCATCGGCAGTCAGCTCGACCGCGTTAGGTGCGGTCAAGTCTCAGCCCCACTTGGCACCTTCGGCCTGGTCGCGCGCGTGCATCGAGAGCGTGTTGGTCTCGTGGGTGCCTGCCATGGCTCGGTAGGCGCGCACCAGTTCCTCCATGGCGAGGTTCCACTGCGCCTGCCATGCTTGATAGGTCATGCCGGTCTCGCCCTGCCAGGCGCCCTGCAAGGCCTGCTGCTCGGTGGCGATGTCGGCGCCGACGGCCTGCAGCGTGCCCGCGTAACCGGCCATATCGCCGGCGTGGCCCAGCATGGCCGGGTAGTTGTACATGATCTGAGACATCAGAAGCCTCCGTATGTCGTTGCGGCGGCGGCATCTTGGGCGACGTAGGTGGCACCCGCCTCGCCGAGATTGAGCTGCGCGATGTCGAGCAGCGAGTTGACCCGCGCGGCGACCTCGACGAACCGGGCGTGCGCGGCCTGGAACGCGGCCGACGACTCCCCCATGTGGAAGGCCTGCGCGGACATGGCCGCCTGCTCGGCCTGCGCGATGGTGCTACGCATCAGCGCCGTCTTGGCGCCGAACGCGGCCTCGGCGGCCACGAGCTGCGGTATGTGGGCGTCCAGCATGCTCACGGTGTATCTCCAATCATCTCGGTGGGTTTGTGGTTTCGGGCGGGTCGCCGCCCGGTCGATCATCGGATGTGTCCCACGTGGCCGGAAGCATTGGCATGATGGGCCGCTCATCGTCGGCGTCTGCGCCGAGCGCGGTCAGGCCCGCCGCGGTGACGTCGGTACGGCGCGCATGTGTTGCAGTGCCCGCGAATCCGATGGTTCCCGCACCCCGGTCCGACTGCGACGTGGTCGGCGGCGCCACCGGTTCCGCCGGGGGGCCGGCGTCGCTGTCGAGGTCCATGTATTCGTCGCGGTGGCCGCGGTCCTTGAGCCGCTGAGCGCGGCGACGCCGTGCGCGTTCCTTGGCCTGCACCGAGGACAGTGCGGCCGCAGCCGGTGCCGCCTCGGAGACCGGGGCCTTGCTACCGCTGCCCTCGTTCAACGTCGGGCCGGGGTCGCCGTCCGGATCGGAACCGGCGACGGCGTAGAAGATTCCTTGCGCGGCAGGCACCGGTGCCGCCGACGCCGGTGCCGCGGGGGTGGCGGCCGGAGCGGGGGCCGGTGCGGCAGGTGCGGTGGCGGGAGCCGCCGGTGCCGCCGAGGAAGCCGGCCACATACTCGGCCGGGATTGGCCTGGGACGGCTTCCGGCTCGGGGGCGGCGTCGGGCGCGGGCATGGGCGGTTGCAATGCCAGCAGGCCCAGCAGCGGGAGGCCCGCGACCAGAAGCATCGGTGCCCACAGCGGTGCGGTGAACACCAGCCCCCAGGTCGTCCATCCCACCGGCTGGAAGATTGCCTGATACAACAACGCACCCAACAGCGGTCCCCAGGTCACCAGTGCCTGAGCCGGATTGGTGGCGAAGTCGACGATCATCTGCTGGAGCGTCTGTACCGGATTGGTCAGGAAGTCCCAGATCAGGTCGCCACCGACGAGCGACTTGATGTAGGACTCCAGCATGTCCAGGATCGGGTTGGAACCCGTGAGCGCCGAACCGGATTCACCGGCCTGGGCTTGCGAAGCCACCGAGAGCGCCGTCGCCAACGATGTGGCCTCGGCTCCCGGGAGCACGATCGGCGGGGCGGGCACACTTCGGGGCGCTGCGGCCAGCGCGGTGCCCGCGACGGCCTGGTAGACGCTCATCGTCGTGGCCGCCTGGATCCACATCCGGACGTAATCGGCCTCGTTGACGGCGATCGGGATGGTGTTGATGCCAAAGAAGTTGGTGGCCAACAGAACCCCGTGCACCGCGTGATTGGCGGCCAGCTCGGGCAGTGTCGGCATCGCCGCCAACGCGGCGGTGTATGCGGCGGCAGCCGTCTGATGTTGCACCGCCGCACCGGCGCTGGTGATGCTGGCCTGCTCCAGCCACGCCAGGTAGGGAGCGTTGGCTGCCACGTAACGCTCGGCGCTGGGCCCCTGCCAGGCGCCGGCTTGGACCGCAGCCAGAATCTGCGTGAGTTCCGCTGCGGCGGTGGAGTACTCGGTGCTCAGCGCCTGCCAAGCCGCGGCGGCAGCGAGCAGTTGACCGGCACCGGGGCCGGCGCTGAGCAGCGCCGAATGCACTTCCGGCGGTGAGGCGAGCCAGACTGGCGCGGTCATCAGCCTCCCCGGGCGATCAGGTACGAGGACGTCGCGGCAGCATCGGCGGTGGCGTAGCCGGCAGCGGAGTCGGCGACTGCGGTGGCGGATCGACCGAGCTCGGTGACGCCTTCGGTGGCGAGTGCGGTGTGGTCGAGTCCCTGTGCGCTGAACCCGGCGGCGGTCTGCAGCGACACCGGGTCGGAGCCGGGCGGCACCACCGCAGTGATCAGCGGCGCAGCGGCGGCGTGGGCGGCAGCCAGCCGCGCGGTGAGAGCCGTGACCTGGGTGCCGGCCGCGACCAGCCCCTCGGGGACAACACGAAGCGTCATGACGGGTTCTCCTCTGGGTACCGATACTGAGATGCGCTGTGCGCATGGGCGAACGGATTGACGAGCTGGACGTGGTCGATGCCGTCGCTGTCGCCGAGCAGCATTGCCCGGCCGGCGGGCAGCCGGGTGAAGCGATGCCCGCGGATCTTCGCACCGTCGGCGGGATTGCCCGACAGCATCAACACCGTCGCCTGCAGGTCGCTCAGACGGCGTAACAGCGGGTTGGTCATCAACGCATGCGCGGACCCGCCTGCCCGGCCGGTGACGATCACCCGCAAGCCGAGATCTCCTGCGGCCGAGAGGAGTCCGAGCAGGGGGGTCCACGGCCGGTGACCGGCGTACGGTCCGCTCATCGCCGGGCCGTCGGGGATTTGGTCCACGTCGTCGACGATCAGGTAGTGGGTATGCGCCGAGCCGGCCTGGTTCCGGTAGTTCCAGGTGGCGAGTTCGGCGGCGGGTAGTCCCGCCGGTGGGCGGCGCTGTTCGAGCAGCGCCGACAAGCCCATCACGGCCGGGGTCACCCGGTCGATGTTGGCGCTGTACTCGTTGTCGCCGAACAACGGCTCGTCGACGAGATGCAGCCTGCGGTCGAACACCGTGAACGCGACGCCGTCGGCGGTGGAGTTATCCCGGATGGTCCGGATCAGGTGCCGCAATAGAGTGGTTTTTCCGGACTTGCTGTCGCCGAACACCATCAGCAGCGGGTGTTCGGCGAAGTCGTGCACCACCGCAGCCAGATCCAGTTCGCGCTGGCCGAGCACCACGCGCTCACCGCCGCGGTACAGCGGGGCCACCTCGATGGGATCGAGGTCGGCGGGCAGCAGTCGCACCGGCGGGGCCTGCTGTCCCGGGTGGGCGGCGTTGATCGCCGGTATCCGATCCAGATCGGGTTCGGCGATCAGGAAGTGCTCTCCCGCCATCGTCAGACCGCGACCGGGCTGGTCGTGCGGCACCGACTCGGCGGGCCTGCGCAGGCCATCGGTCACCCGGACGTTGCTGTCACGCGGGTCCGGTAGGCGCAGCTCCAGGCGCAGCCCGAGGCCGTCGCGCATCGCCAGCGGCACTTCCATCCAGTTCGGCGTGGTGACGACGACGTGGATACCGTGCGCCAGACCGGTATTGGCCAGTTCGGTGACGACCGCCAGCAGGGGGTTGCGGGTGTTGAACTGGTCAGTGTTGTCGCGGCCGAACGCGTACAGGTTGTCGATGACCAGAAACACTTCGCCGTACTCGTCGGCGTAACCGCTCTGGTGGGTACCACGGCGTTGCCGCGACCGCAGCAGCTGTTCCAACTCACCGAAAGTCCGCCGGATCCGCTCCGGCTCCAACGGCGAGGCCACGCCACCCACGTGGGCCAGGTCTTCCAGGCCGCGAAGGCGGCCGCCGCCGTAATCCAGGACGTAGAACGTCACGTCCCGTGGAGAGTGCAGCTGCGCGGCCGACAGGATGAATGTCTGCAGCGCCGTGGATTTTCCGGACTTGGCGCCGCCGTGGATCACCATATTGCCCGCCGAGGACCCGGCGTCGAAGATCAGCGGGTCGCGTCGCATCTCGAACGGCAGGTCGATCTCGCCAAGCGGCCAGCGCCACTGCCGCGCCGGCAGTCCGGCACCGGCGAGCACGTCGTCCAAGGCGATCGGTTCGTCGAGCGGGGGCAACCACAGCGCGGGGGCCTTTGGACCGTACTGAGCCAGTTGGTCGCCGATCGTGGTGATGAGCTTGCGCGGCAGTCCGGCCGGCGCGATCTCGTGGTCGGCCAACACCACGACATCTTCATCGAGCGTGACCGGTCCCGCGGTGAACGTCACCGGCTCGGGTGCGGCAGGCACGACGTAGGACGTGACCGGGCGTGGCGGATCGTAGATTCCGTCGACGTAGGTGCTGCGGAACTTGATCGGTGCGG
>JAEZIA010000021.1 GCA_023416315.1 Actinomycetes bacterium | reverse complement strand
CACTGGCTGGGTGACGAGGGCATGCCGCGCCGCTACGCCGACTACCTGCCCTCCGACGGGTTCACGACCCTGAACATCGTCTCCACCATCGGTGCGTTCATCCTCGGCGTCTCGGTGCTGCCGTTCGTCTGGAACATCTTCAAGAGCTGGCGCTACGGCGAGGTCGTCACCGTCGACGACCCGTGGGGTTACGGCAACTCGCTGGAGTGGGCGACCTCCTGCCCGCCGCCGCGGCACAACTTCACCGAGCTGCCCCGGATCCGTTCCGAGCGGCCCGCTTTCGAGCTGCACTACCCGCACATGATCGAGCGGATGCGCGCGGAAGCTCACGTCGGGCGCGCCCACGGCCCCTCGGATGGGGACGTGACGCGGCTGGACGACGAGAACGTCCGCACCTAGCGCGCGGGATTCGCAAGACTTGCGGGTATGAGCACGTCCAAGGTGTCGGTGCTGATCACCGTCACCGGTGTCGATCAGCCTGGCGTCACCTCAGCACTGTTCGAAGTGCTGGCTCGTCATGAGGTCGAACTGCTGAACGTCGAGCAGGTGGTGATCCGGGGTCGGCTGACGCTGGGGGTACTGGTTTCCGGTCACGCCAGCGTCGCTGACGGAGCCGGTCTTCGCCGCGACGTCACCGAGGCCATCCACGGTGTCGGGCTCGATGTCACGATCGAACGCAGCGACGACATGCCGATCATCCGTGAGCCGTCCACCCACACCATTGTGGTGCTCGGCCGGCCTATCACCGCAGCGGCGTTCGGCGTGGTGGCGCGGGAGGCCGCGGCGCTGGGAGTCAACATCGACTTCATCCGCGGTGTCTCCGACTACCCGGTGACCGGATTGGAGCTGCGGGTGTCGGTGCCCGCCGGGATCGGTGGTGAGCTGCGCACGGTCTTGGCGCGGGTGGCCTCCGAGCAGGGACTGGATATCGCCGTCGAGAACTACAGCTTGGAGCGACGCGCCAAGCGGCTCATCGTGTTCGACGTCGACTCCACGTTGATCCAGGGTGAGGTCATCGAGATGCTGGCCGCCCATGCCGGTGCCGAGGAGGCGGTCGCGGCCGTCACCGAGGCGGCCATGCGCGGTGAGCTCGACTTCGCCGAGTCGTTGCACCGGCGGGTGGAGACGCTGGCCGGTCTGCCTGCCGAGGTGCTCGACGAGGTCGCCGATCAGATCGAACTCACACCAGGGGCGCGCACCACGATTCGGACGTTGCGCCGCCTCGGCTTCTACTGCGGCGTCGTCTCGGGCGGCTTCCGTCAGGTGATCGACCCGCTGGCCCACGAACTGATGCTCGACTTCGTGGCCGCCAACGAATTGGAGATCGTTGACGGCAAGCTGACCGGGCGAGTGGTCGGCGAGGTCGTCGACCGCGCCGGGAAAGCCAAGGCGCTGCGCGACTTTGCCCGCCAGGTCGGCGTCCCGATGGAGCAGACGGTGGCCGTCGGCGACGGCGCGAATGACATCGACATGCTGGGCGCCGCCGGGCTCGGAGTGGCGTTCAACGCCAAGCCTGCGCTGCGGGAGGTCGCCGACGCGTCGCTGAGCCATCCCTATCTCGACACTGTGCTGTTCATTCTGGGCATCACCCGAGGCGAGATCGAGGCGGCCGACGCCGTGGACGGCGTGCTGCGCCGGGTGGAGATCCCCGCGGAGTAGCGCCGCTAGATCACCACGGCGGTGGACTCGACGGTGGCCGTACCGGTGATGCTGCGCCACGCCCGGCCGAGCAACTCGACCGCCCGGGTCAGCTCGTCCTCGGGCAGTGCGAACGGAATTCGGACGAACCGCTCCAAAGTGCCGTCGACGCCGAAGCGTGGGCCGGGCGGCAGTTCGACCCCCAACCGGGACGCCGACGCGCACATCGCCGAACTCACCGGTGCGGGCAGCTGAACCCACAGCGACATACCACCGGTGCCCGGCAGCGGCCGCCACTCGGGCAGGTGCTGCTCGAGCAGACCGAGCAGCAGTGCTCGTCGCCCCCGAAGAATCTCCCGGCGTTCGGGCAGCACCTCGTCCCGATTCCTGAGAAGCCTTGCGGCAGCGAGCTGTTCGACCACCGAGGTGCCCAGGTCGATGGACGGGCGGATCGCCCGGATGGTGGCCAGCACGCTCGGCTCGGCCCGGATCCAGCCGATGCGCATACCGCCCCAGAACGACTTCGACATCGAACCGATCGTGATGAGCAGATCGGTCCGGGAACTCATCGAGGCGGCCACCGGTGCCGGCATCGGCTCGTCGAGCCAGACGTCGGTGAGGGTTTCGTCGACAACTGTGCGCGTACGGGTCTCGGCGATGATGTCGGATATTCGCTTGCGATCGGCGGGCCGCATCGAGAACCCTGTCGGATTATGGTTATCGGGCACAAGGTAAGCCAGCGTCGGTGCGAGTTGACGGATCGCGGCATGGAGCGCATCGAGTTCCCAGCCGTCGCGGGTCATCGCCACCGGCACCGGCCGGGCGCCGGCGGTCCCGATCGCGGTGAGCGCGCCGTGGTACGTCGGTTGCTCGACCAGCACTCGGTCGCCGGGCTGCACGTAGGTCGCCAGGATCAGGGCGATTGCATGTTGTGCGCCGCTGGTCACCATGATCTGCTCGGCTGTGGTGGGAAGTCCTCTGGCGCAATAGCGTTCGGCGATCGCCGTGCGGAAGGACAGCACTCCGCGCATCTCGTGACCGGTCTGCTGCAGATACGCAACGGATTCTCGCGCGGCCTCGGTGAACGCCTCCTGCACGGCGCTGGCGGGTGCGGCCAGGGCGGCGGCGGCCAGGTTGATAGCCGCCGGCGCATCGCTGGGTTCGCTGATCATGGTGCGGGGGAGCGTGACGGTGCTGCGGGCACCGCGCCGGGCCAGCAGGTAGCCGCTCTCACCCAACTCGGTGTAGGCCGCAGTGATCGTGGTGCGGGAGACGCGCAGGGCGTCGGCCAACGCGCGCTCACTGGGCATGCGGGATCCGACCGGCAGTCGGCCGTCGACGATCAACATCCGCAAGCCGTCCGCCAGCGCCTGATAGCTAGGGCCACTGCGGCTGGAGGTGCGCCAGTTACCCAATTCGCGGACCAGAAGGTCCGGATCGAGCGCTCTGGCCGTCGTTGGGGTCGCCATTTGCATGCCAGTATGTGTCAACTGGCTATTGAGAAGCAAGCCAGTTGGCCGGAATCATGGCTGTCATGAGTACATGGTTCTCCCGAGTGGCCTCTCGGTTAGCAGCCTTGGTCGACCCCGGCCACGGTCCCTGGAATCCCTCGTCCGCCGGGTGGGACGACGTCGACGCCGACGTCCGCCGGATGCACGCCGATCTCGACGCGCTGCGCGTGCGCTTCTCCGACCACCGGTGAGCGGCCTACTGCGCGGGCTGGCACTGCTGGCCGGCCTAGCCGGCTACGGCTTCTCGATGGCGATGATGGTGCGCGCCGGACTCGGCCTCGACCCCTGGGACGTGTTCCATCAGGGGCTGACCCGGCACACGCCGATGACCATCGGGGTGGCTTCGGCGGTGGTCGGCGTCGTCGTGCTGCTGGCCTGGATCCCGTTGCGGAACAAGCCCGGCATCGGCACCGTCGCCAACGTCATCGTCATCGCGATCACCGTCGACGCCGGACTGGCTGTGCTGACCGCACCGGAATCGGTGCCGGCCCGCGTCGCGCTGATGCTGGCGGCGGTTCTGCTCAACGCCGTGTCCACCGTGCTGTACGTCGGCGCCGGGCTGGGGCCGGGGCCTCGCGACGGTCTGATGACGGGACTGGTTGCGCGAACGGGTCTTTCGGTGCGGTTGATCCGCACCGCGATCGAGGCCACCGTCTTGGCGGCCGGCTGGCTGCTGGGCGGCAGCGTCGGTGTCGGGACCGTCATCTACGCGTTCGGTATCGGGCCGATGGTTCAGCTGGTGCTGCGCCTGACACCGGATCCGATCCTGGCCGTCAGCGGTTGGGCGCATCTGGTCGCCAAGCGGCCGAATCGCCGTGCCCCCCGGCATACAGACGAAGCCGAATGCGGCACGATGGTGCAGTGTCCGATGCCGCCGACGAGGTCGACCCCGACCTACTGATCGACTTCCGGAAAGTATCGCTGCGCCGCGGGGGCCGGGTCCTGGTCGGACCGATCACCTGGCAAGTCGAACTCGACGAACGCTGGGTGGTGATCGGCCCCAACGGCGCAGGGAAGACCTCGCTGTTGCGGATGGCGGCCGCGATGGAACACCCGTCGTCCGGCACCGCCCACGTCCTGGCCGAGCGGCTGGGCCGCACCGATATGGCCGAGCTGCGCCAGCGGGTGGGGCTGAGCAGCGCGGCGCTGGCCCAGCGGGTGCCCGACGACGAAGTGGTCCGCGATCTGGTCGTCTCGGCCGGCTACGCCGTGCTGGGCCGGTGGCGGGAGAACTACGACGAGGTCGACTACGCCCGGGCCGTCGACACCCTGGAGAGCGTCGGCGCCGAGCACCTGGCCGAGCGCACCTACGGCACCTTGTCCGAAGGCGAACGCAAACGGGTCCTCATCGCCCGCTCGCTGATGACCGATCCCGAGTTGCTGCTGCTCGACGAGCCTGCCGCCGGGCTGGATCTCGGCGGCCGCGAGGAGTTGGTGGCGCGGCTGGCCGATCTGGCCGCCGACCCCGACTCGCCGGCGTTGGTGCTGGTCACCCATCACGTCGAGGAGATCCCGCCGGGCTTCAGTCACTGCCTGATCCTGTCCGAGGGCCAAGTAGTCGTCGCCGGGCTGTTGCATGACACGCTGACATCGGAAAACCTGTCCACCGCGTTCGGGCAATCGATCGCCCTGGACATCATCGACGGCCGCTACTTCGCCCGGCGCGTGCGTAGCCGCGCGGCCCACAGGAGGCGCTGATGAGCGACAACCCCGAGCCGCTGCCGGTCCGCCCGGCGGCGACCGTCATGCTGATCCGCGACACGCCGACCGACGGTGTCGAGATCTTCCTCATGCGCAGGCACCGCGCGATGGAGTTCGCCGGTGGCGTGATGGTGTTCCCCGGCGGCGGCGTCGACGACCGCGACCGCAACTCCGACATCGCCTGGTACGGCCCCGGCCCGGACTGGTGGGCACAGCGGTTCGGCATCGACGAGGACCTCGCCGAGGCACTGGTTTGCGCCGCGGCCCGGGAGACGTTCGAGGAGTCCGGGGTGCTGTTCGCCGGGCCCGCCGACGATCCGGACGGCATCGTCGCCGACGCGTCGGTGTACCACGACGCTCGGGCGGATCTGGTCGACCGCAGCCTGTCGTTCTCGGACTTCCTGCGCCGGGAGAACCTGGTGCTGCGCGCCGACCTGTTGCGGCCGTGGGCCAACTGGGTGACCCCGGAAGAGGAGCGCACCCGCCGCTACGACACCTACTTCTTCGTCGGCGCCCTGCCGGAGGGTCAACGCGCCGACGGCCACAACACCGAATCCGAGCAGGCGGCGTGGACGAGCCCCGAGGCCGCCCTCGAAGACTTCGCCGAGGGCCGGTCCTTCCTGCTGCCGCCGACCTGGACACAGCTGGACTCGCTGGCCGGGCGCACCGTCGACGAGGTGCTGGGGCTGGACCGCCAGATCGCCGTCGTGCAGCCGAATCTTGCTGTGCGCGAGGGTAACTGGGAGATCGAGTTCTTCAACAGCGACCGCTATAACGAGGCCCGCAACCGGCGCAGCCCGGCGGGCTACGGCGGGGACTGACATGCGCGAGTTCGCCAGCGTGCACATCGGCGAGCAGCACCCCGGGGTGGGCGTGCTGCTGGTGTCCCGGCCGCCGACCAACGCGCTCACCCGGCAGACCTACCGTGAGCTCATCGCCGCGGCCGAGGAGGTGTCGCAGCGCGCCGACATCACGACGGTCATCCTGTTCGGTGGTCACGAGATCTTCTCCGCCGGTGACGACGTGCCCGAGCTGCGCACCCTGAACCGTAGCGAAGCCGAAGCCGCCGACCGGCTGCGCCGCGACGCCCTCGACGCGGTGGCGGCGATCCCGAAGCCGACGGTTGCGGCCATCACCGGCTACGCCCTGGGCGCCGGGCTGAGCCTGGCGCTGACGGCCGACTGGCGGGTCAGCGGTGACAACGTCAAGCTCGGCGCCACCGAAATCCTGGCCGGCCTGGTTCCCGGGGGTGGCGGCGGCGAGCGGCTGGCCCGCGCGATCGGCCCGGCCCGGGCCAAGGACCTGGCGTTCAGTGGCCGGTTCGTCGACGCGAAGGAAGCTCTCGCCGTCGGGCTGATCGACCAGATGGTGGCGCCCGACGACGTCTTCGACGCCGCCGCGGCCTGGGCGGGCCGGTTCGTCGACGCCGAACCCGGCGCGCTGGCCGGGGCCAAGGCCCTCATCGACGGCCGACTCGATGCCCGTGAGCAGGTAAAACGTTACGGCGAGGTCTTCGAAGCCGGCGACGGCAGTTAGGCTGCCCTGATGACGACCAAGGACTCCGGCACCCTGTCAGATGTCGCGGGCGACCCCGCCCCGACACCGCACGCCACCGCGGAACAAGTCGAGGCCGCCCTCAAGGACAGCAAGCTCGCCCAGATCCTTTATCACGACTGGGAAGCCGAGACCTACGACGACAAGTGGTCGATCTCGTACGACAAACGCTGCGTGGATTACGCCCGGAACCTCTTCGACGCGACCGTGCCTGCCGAGGAATTGCGCGAGCTGCCCTATGACCGCGCCCTCGAGCTGGGCTGCGGCAGCGGGTTCTTCCTGCTCAACCTGATCCAGGCCGGGGTGGCCCGGCGGGGTTCGGTGACCGACCTGTCGCCGGGCATGGTCAAGGTCGCCACCCGTAATGGCGAGAACCTGGGCCTGGACATCGACGGCCGGGTCGCCGACGCCGAAGGCATTCCCTACGAGGACGACACCTTCGACCTGGTCGTCGGGCATGCCGTGCTGCACCACATCCCCGATGTCGAGAAGTCTCTGCGCGAGGTCGTGCGGGTGCTCAAGCCCGGCGGGCGGTTCGTATTCGCCGGCGAGCCGACCAGCGTGGGCAACACCTACGCCCGATCGCTGTCGACGTTGACCTGGCGGGTCGCCACCAACGTCACGAAGCTGCCCGGCCTGGACGGCTGGCGCCGCCCGCAGGCCGAACTCGACGAGTCGTCGCGCGCCGCGGCGCTCGAGGCGGTCGTCGACCTGCACACCTTCGACCCCGACGACCTCGAGCGGATGGCCCGCAGCGCCGGTGCCGTCGACGTGTCGACGGCGACCACCGAGTTCACCGCCGCGATGCTGGGCTGGCCGCTGCGCACGTTCGAGGCCGCCGTGCCGCCGGGCAAGCTGGGCTGGGGCTATGCCAAGTTCGCGTTCAACAGCTGGATCGGCCTGAGCTGGATCGACGACAACGTCTGGCGTCGGGTGGTGCCGAAGGGCTGGTACTACAACGTGATGATCACCGGGGTCAAACCGTCCTGATCTTCGGCCGCGACGACGTCCGCTACCTGACCAGTGACGCCGGTGCCGCCGCGCTGGCCGAGGTCGCCGGCTATTCGCTGACCGATGCCAGCAGGCTCGCCGACGTCGCGGCGATTCGCGACCGGTTCGCCGAGCGCGGCACCGCCCTGATCGAAACGACGCTGTTGCGACGCAAGGCCGCGGCCAAGCTCGGGGAGCTGGCCGACGTGTCGGGCTGGCTGTTCACCGACGACGCGCTGCAGCAGGCCACTGCGGCGCCGGTTGCCCGGCACCGCGCCGAGCGGCTGGCCGGCGCGGTGGTGCACGACGCGACCTGTTCGATCGGCACCGAACTGGCCGCGTTGCGGTCAACCGCGGCGATGGTCGTCGGCAGCGACCTCGACGACGTCCGGCTGGCGATGGCCCACCACAATGTGCCGGACGTCGCGCTGTGCCGCGCCGATGCGCTGCACCCGGTCACCCGCGACACCGTCGTGCTGCTCGACCCCGCCCGGCGGTCCGGCGGCCGGCGCCGCTTCGACCCCCGCGACTACGTGCCGCCGCTCGACGCGCTGCGCGAGGCCTACCGCGGCCGGCCCACCGTCGTGAAGTGCGCGCCTGGGATCGATTTCGACGCCGTACGGCAGCTGGGCTTCGACGGCGAGATCGAGGTGACGTCGTCCGGGGGGTCGGTGCGCGAGGCGTGTCTGTGGTCGGCCGAACTGGCCACCCCCGGAGTGCGCCGCCGGGCCTGCGTGCTGGACCGCGACGAAGTGGTCACCGACGCCGACCCCGACGAGTGCCCGGCCCGTCCCGCCGGACGCTGGATCGTCGACCCGGACGGGGCGATCGTGCGGGCCGGATTGGTCCGGCATTACGCCGCCCGGCACGGGCTGTGGCAGCTCGATCCCGAGATCGCCTATCTCAGCGGCGATCAGCTGCCAATTGGTGTCCGTGGCTTCGAGGTCCTCGACGAACTGCCGCTTCGGGACAAGGTGTTGCGGCAGGCGCTCGCGCGCCATGACTGCGGGCAGCTGGAGATCCTGGTCCGCGGCGTCGCCGTCGATCCCGACGCGCTGCGCAAGCGCCTGCGGCCGGTCGGCAAGGCCGCGCTGTCGCTGGTGATCACCCGGATCGGCACCGGTGCCGGGGCACGCACCGTGGTGTACCTGACGCGACCGTCCGCCGCAGTCCGATAGCGCGGGTACGCTGGCTGCCACGGCGCCGGTGCCGTTTTCACAGCGCGAGGACTATCGACGAATGCGCATTCTCCAGCTGGCCACTCTGCTGGCCACGGGCATGCTGGTCGGTCTGCCCGTCACCGCCGTGTCCGGCGCGGAGACCGACTGCGGGGCGATGGGCGGGACCGTGGAAGACGGCAATATCTGCCACGTCCACACCGGCGCACCCGGCTACATGATGGATCTGCGGTTCCCCACCGACTACGCCGACGAACAGGCCGTCCTCGACTACCTGGCGCAGAATCGTGACGGCTTCACCAACGTCGCGCAGACGCCGACGTCGCGGAACGTGCCCTACGAAATGGACGTCACCACACAGTCATTCAGCTCCGGGTCGGCCACCGGCGGCACCCAGAGCGTGGTGCTCAAACTGTTCCAGGACGTCGGCGGCGCGCATCCGACCACCTGGTACAAGGCGTTCACCTATGACGTGGCACACCGCAAACCGGTCACCTTCGACACCCTCTTCGCGCCGGACGCCAAGGCCCTCAACGCGATATTCCCGGTCGTGCAACGCGAATTGGAACGCCAGACCGGGCTCACCGGCGTCATCGCCACCAGCGACGGTCTGGACCCGTCCCACTACCAGAATTTCGCCGTCACCGACGACGCGGTGATCTTCTTCTTCGGCCAGGGTGAATTGCTGCCGTCGGACGCCGGCGCCACCTCGGTCTCGGTGCCGCGGACCGCGTTGCCTCCGCTGCAGCTTTAAGCCGGGTCGAAGCTGTAGACCTGGCCCGAGCTCATCGCCACCACGACGCGGCGATCGTGGCCCACCGACACTCCCACCGGGAAGCCGTCCGCCTCCGGTAGGGGATAGCTGTTGAGGGTGTGCCCGTCGGACGGATCGAACACCAGCAACGACGAACCCGACGGCCCGTCGGTGGCCACTGTGTACGCCACGCCGCCGGCCTGACTCGAGCTGCTCAGCGGTGTGACGTCGTCGCGGCGCCACGCCACCTCGGCCTGGTCTCCGGCATCCTTGAGCGCGACGAGGTGGGTGTTGGGACCACCGCCGACGACAACCAGTCCATCCGGTGACACCGACGGCGGTGTCTGTGGCAGGAAGTCCAGCGGCGCAGACCATTTCACCTTGCCGTCGGAGGTCTTCAGCGCCCAGAGTCTGTGGTCACGCCCGGTGACGTAGACGGTGTTGCCGTCGGCCGAGGCCACCGGCGCGGCCAGCACCCCGGCCGGGATGGCCTCGCTGGTCCACTCCCGGGTGAGCAGCGGAGTCTGACCGGGGTGGTACCGCAGGCCGACGAGCGTCGGGGCCTTCGCGCCCGGCTGCCACAGGCTCACCACGATCGTGCCAGTGGCCGCAGCGTATGCCGGCGGTGCGGCCACCGGGCACTGCGGCAGCCCGTGCGCGCAGTCAACCAAGCCGCGGGTGGAATCGGTCGGGTCCAGGCCCTCCACAAGATCGAGCGGGGTGCCGGTTACGTCACCGCCGTGCGAGTCGAACACCAGCACCTGCCCCAGGTGGGTGACCACCAGCAGCTGACCGCCACCGAGAAATCTTGCCGTCGTGGGCATTCCGATGACGTTCTGGCGCCAGCGGATCCACTGGGTCGGCGGGTAGGACTGCATCATCCCGGGCTGGCCGATGAACAGATTGTCGAACTGGTCGAACAGTGGGCTGGCGAACCCGCCACCGAGCACCATGCGGGTGCACCAGCGCTGCCTGCCGTTGTTGTCGACCTCCCACACCATCAGCGAACAACCGCCCGCGGTCTGCCCGTTGACCGCGAGGTAGCTGCCGTCGCCGAGTGCGGCGCCCGCGCCCAACTCACCCTTGACCGAGCGGCTCCAGGTCAGCCGCAGCGCCGAGGCGCCGCCGGTGGCGGTGTAGCTGCTGTTGGCAGCATCGCCGTATTGCGCCGACCAGCCCGCAGAGGCGGTGGAGTCGACCCACGAATCGGTGTTGCCGCAACCGGCCAAGCCGATTACGACCAGCGCGGTCGACGCCGACGCCAGCAATCGCCGCAGCACCCGTGTCCTTCCCTCGGTGAAACATGACTCCTACAGGGGAGGGTAACCCGCGCCGCACCTCCACTAGGCTCTCAGGCCATGACGTCGATGTGGGGATCGCCAGTCCACAAGAGGTGGCGGGGTTCGCGGCTGCGTGACCCTCGTCAGGCCCGGTTCCTGACCAAGGAGTCGCTGCGCTGGGTCATCAAGAATCGCGCCTACACCCCGTGGTACCTGGTGCGGTACTGGCGGCTGCTGAAGTTCAAGCTGGCCAACCCGCACGTCATCACCCGCGGCATGGTGTTCCTCGGCAAGAACGTCGAGATCCATGCCACGCCCGAACTCGCGCAACTGGAGATCGGCCGCTGGGTGCACATCGGCGACAAGAACACCATCCGCGCCCACGAGGGCTCGCTGCGGTTCGGGGACAAAGTCGTGCTCGGCCGCGACAACGTCATCAACTGCTACCTGGACATCGAACTGGGCGACTCGGCGCTGATGGCCGATTGGTGCTACGTCTGCGACTTCGATCACAAGATGGACAACATGGAGATGCCGATCAAGGACCAGGGCATCATCAAGAGCCCGGTGCGGATCGGGCCGGATACCTGGATCGCGGCCAAGGTGACGGTCTTGCGCGGCACCACTATCGGGCGCGGGTGCGTGCTCGGCGCCCATGCCGTGGTCAAGGGGGACATCCCCGACTTCTCGATTGCGGTCGGTTCGCCGGCGAAGGTGGTCAAGAACCGCAAACTGGCCTGGGAGACCTCGGCGGCTCAGCGCGCCGAGCTGGCGGCGGCGCTGGCGGATATCGAGCGTAAGAAGGCGTCTCGTCTCGAGGCGTAGTCCAGTCGATCGCAGCGGTCGAATTATCAGCGCCCGGGCAGGGCGTGCTCGATGATCGGTCGGCGCGGCAGCGGATCACGTTCGTGGCGCTTGGCGGCCAGGTACACCTGAGCGGTTTCGGCGGCCACGGTGTGCCAGTCGAAGTCCGACGTCAGCCGTTCCCGTGCGGCCCGCGCCCGACGCTGTGCGGCAACGGGATCGTCGAGCACCCGGCGCACCGCGGCGGCCAGTGCGGCCACATCGCGCGGCGGGAAGGACACCCCGGTCTCGCCGTCGATCACGGCTTCGCCGAGTCCGCCGACGTTCGAGGTGACCAGCGGGATGCCCGCGGCGGCGGCTTCGAGCGCGGCGATGCCGAACGGCTCGTAGTGACTGGGCAGCACTGCGGCGTCGGCGCGATCCATCAGGCGCAGCAATTCGTCGTGATCCACCCGGCCGACGAAGCGAACGCACTTGAGCACCTTGTGCTTCCGCGCGACTTCGACGAGCCAGTCCTGCTGGGTGCCGTCACCGGCGATGGTCAGCGTGGTTCCAGGATGGGCGCGCCGGATGCGGGGCAGCGCCGCGATCGCCTCGTGCACACCCTTCTCGTATTCCAGCCGGCCGATGAACAGCAGCTCCGGCGGCCCGGCGTGCGCCCGGCGCGGCGCGAACGGCCAACGGCTGGAGTCGATTCCGTTACGGATAACGACGATCTCGGCCAGGTCGGGGCCGAACAGTTCGGAGATCTCGTCCGACATCGACGCCGAGCAGGCGATCAGCGAATCGGACTCCCGGACGAACCAGGATTCGACGGCGTGCACCTGGCGGCTGATCTGTCCGGATACCCAACCGGAATGGCGGCCCGCCTCGGTGGCGTGGACGGTGGAAACCATGGGCACGTCGAAGAATTCGGCCAGCGCGATCGCCGGATGGGCGACCAGCCAGTCGTGGGCGTGCACGATGTCGGGCTGCCAGCCTTTGGCGTGCAAGGTCAGCCCGGCGCGAATCATGGCGTGTCCCATGGCCAACGTCCACGCCATCATGTCGCGGCCAAATTCGAACTCGTGCGGATCCTGCGCGGCGGCGATCACCCGCACACCCTCGTGGACCTCATCGGTGGTCGGGTGCGTGCTGGGGTCGGTGCCTGACGGCCGCCGGGACAGCACCACCACCTCGTGGCCGTCGGCCGCCAGCGCGGTCGCGAGTTGATAGACGTGCCTGCCGAGCCCGCCGATGATCACCGGCGGGTACTCCCACGACACCATCAGGATTTTCACGCGGTGACTTTCTGTTGCGAGGGTGCGTCAACTGTCAGGTGTACCGGCGTGTCGGTGTGGCGGCACGCACGCTCGCGGAGGGCGGGCCTCATCGGGGCAACCGCCTGGCGTCCAGCGCACCGAACAACCCGTCAGCCCGGTTCCAGCCGGCGGCCTGTCGCTCGGCGGCGTCGCGCCGGCCCGACGCCAGCGTGTCGGCGATCTCTCGGGCCGCATGGGCGTGCAGGTGCGCGCGGTAGCGGGCGTAGTCGGCGGCGGAGTCCTTACTGACCATGAACGGCCAGTCGCTGGAGACAGTGAGCAACGTCTCGCGCAGGATCTGGTCGGCGACGAAGTCCCGGCGAGGGGCAGATCCGCTGTGCGCCAACGCTTTGTCGACGCTGGCCAGCGCGGTGTCGACGACCTCGGCGTTGAGTTGCACCAGATCGGCCACCTGCTCGCCGGACCATACCTGCCAGTCCTTGCCCGATCCCCATGAGCTGGGCGGTAATTCGACGGCAGTGCCGACGAAACCGGCATTCAACGCGTCGCTCAGCGTACCTACTCGCACGCCGGCTTCCGGCAGTGCACGCAGCAACCGTTCCAGCCAGATCGGGCCCTCGTACCACCAGTGCCCGAACAGCTCGGTGTCGAAGGCCGCCACGACGTGCGCGGGCCGTCCGATGCGCTGCGACTCCGAGATCAGCCGCTGGCGAACCACCCCGACGAAGTCGGCAACGTGCGTGTCGATCGCGGCATCGGCGCGTTGCGGGTCATAGGGCGCCTTGGCCTCGGAGGCCACATTGCGGCCGGTGACCCGGGCCGGCTTGAGGCCGGTCAGATGGTCGTAGGTATGGAAGTCGCGATAGGCGGCGTGCCCGGGATAGCCGGACTTCGGTGACCACACCCGATAGCTCACCTGAAGGTCGCGGCCGAACGCGACGACGTCGGTCGACCCGACCGGCCGGCCCAGCGCGGTGTCGCCGTGCAGCGAGGGCCCGTCGACCATGAAGTGCCCGACGCCCGCGGCGGCATAGTCTCCTTCCATGCCTGGGGCGTAAGCACATTCGGGCGCCCAGATGCCACGCGGGGTGTGAGCGAACCGCTGACCGGCGTCGGCAAGCCCTTCGCGCAGTGCGAATTCGCGCAGCCGAGGATTGAGCAGTGGCTGGAACGGGTGCGCGAGTGGGCCGCCAAGCAGTTCCACCGTGCCGGCGTCGATCAGCTGACGCAGCAGCGGGCTCGCGCCGTGCCGCCACAGCGTGCCGAACTCCTCGATGGCCCGGCCGGCCTCGTCGTACTCGCGAATGCCGAACTCGCGCAACGCTTCCGCGGTCGTCGCGGTGCCCGCCTCGGCGCCGGTGGGGGTGCGCAGCGTGGCGGCCTCCAGGGCGCGCAGCTGCCAGTTGGCCAGCCAGCGATGCATCCCGTCGAGGCAGTACGGGTCGTCGAGCTGGGCGGTGACCACGGGCGTCATGCCGAGGGTGAGGACCCCGCGGCGCCCTTCGGCGGCCAGCGTCCGCAGCACCCGCATCAGCGGCAGGTAGGCCGCCGACCAGGACTGGTAGAGCCACTCCTCGCCGACCGGCCAGCGCCCGTGATGCGCCAGCCACGGCAGGTGGGTGTGCAGGACCAGCGTGAACTGGCCGGGCACCTGTTCTCCCGGCGGGCAGGAGCGAAGCGACCCGGGGATTGATCCAGTCATACCCGCACCGCGATCGCCACCAGATCGAGGCTGTCGTCGATGTTGCGTTCGTCCTGCGGGAGCAGGTCGAAGTCCTCGCAGCGCACCGCCGCCACGTCGGCCAGCAGGTCGTCCGGCCACGGCGCGTCGGCCAGCGCGCGGTCGATCTGGGCGCCGATGATCGAGCCGCCGTGGCGCTCGTCGAGCGCGACCAGGCCGGGGCCGTGAAAGACGCCGTTCATCGAGCGCATCGCGAAACCGCCGTCGGTCAGCAGCTCGGTGAGCTCGGCCGCGTTGAGTTCGCGGGTGTGGAACGGATTGACCGGGGTGTCCAGGCCGGGGGAGAACGTGATGCGGTTGGGCGTTGACATCAGCAGCAGGCCGCCGCGCCGCAGCACCCGCGCGCATTCGGCCACGAACTGTGGCTGATCCCACAGGTGCTCGATGACCTGAAAGTTCACCACAACGTCAACTGAAGCATCGGGCAGCGGCAGCGCCGCCAGATTGCCCTCGATGACCGAAACGCGGGGATAGCGGGTCTGCACGTGGGCAACGGTCGCCGCGTCGTAGTCCACGGCCACCACCCGGCGCGCCACCGAGGCGATCAGGTCCGCGCCGTAGCCCTCGCCGCACCCGGCTTCCAGCACGTCACGACCGGCGCAGAGGTCCAGCAGACGGCGATAGACCACCTCGTGGCGGCGGAACCAGTAGTTCTCCTCCGCCAGCCCGGGGATGGTTCGCTCGCCGGTCAGCGGTAAACCGCTGTCACCTGCGTCAGTCACGGATGCGCTCATTGCAAGGCAGGCTAACCCGAAGTTGGCGGTGCGCGAACTGCTCGGTACCGATGGGCTGCTAGAACACAAACTTCGACCAGCTATGGTGTTCGTGCGAACCACTCTAAGTTACCTATCAGTAACATGATGTGAGTTGCGGAATGACCAAAAGTCTTGCGACCTCTCCTGGCCGCAGGACGCTGCCAGGAGGACGTAGAAGACTCATGACGAACATCGTGGTCCTGATCAAACAGGTCCCAGACACGTGGTCCGAGCGCAAGCTGTCCGACGGTGACTTCACGCTCGATCGCGACGCTGCCGACGCCGTGCTGGACGAGATCAACGAGCGCGCCGTCGAGGAAGCGCTGCTGATCAAGGAGCGGGAAGGCGATGCCGCGGGCACCGTCACCGTGCTGACCG
>JAEZIA010000501.1 GCA_023416315.1 Actinomycetes bacterium | reverse complement strand
GACCGCCGTCGAGGTCGTCATGCTCCCGGTGACCTACCGGGTCATCGGGTTCGTCAAACGGCGTGAGCCGACGTACACCGCAATGGTCTGACGTGCGCGATATTTATGGCACCTCTGAAAGTGCGCGAAAAGTCTCGATCCGGATCGGTCGGCGGATCTACCGTCGGTAGATGAGTGTGGTGACAGATCCCATGGTGTCCAACACTATCCGTGACTACGGCGACCGAGCGCTGCTGCTGGAATGCGCCGCGACCGAGGAGGTGCTGGCGCTGTCCGCGGCCCTGCGGGACGCCCAGCTGCCCGGTGTTCACGACATCGTTCCCGCCGCCCGCACCGTCCTGCTCAAGCTCGCCGATCCGGCGCACCAGGCACCGACACGGCAGCGACTCAACCGGCTGGAGGTCGACTCCGCCAGGGTCGTCGACCATCCGAGTGCCGATGTCGACGTCACGATCGACGTGATCTACGACGGCCCGGACCTCGCCGACGTCGCGGCGCACACCGGCATGACCGCCGCCGAGGTGATCAAGGCCCACAGCCGAACTCCGTGGCGGGTCGGCTTCGGTGGATTCGCACCAGGTTTCGCCTACCTCGTCGGCGGTGACGCCCGCTTGGCGGTGCCTCGGCGCAGCGATCCCCGCACCGCGGTGCCCGCCGGGTCGGTCGGCCTGGCCGGTGAGTTCAGCGGCATCTACCCACGCCAGTCGCCGGGCGGCTGGCAACTGATCGGACGCACCGAGGCGGTGTTGTGGGACATCGAGCGCCCGCAGCCGGCACTGCTGCGGCCCGGGATGTGGGTGCAGTTCCGGGTCGCCGACGGGAGCGTCGCATGATCACGCTGGAGGTGCTTCGCACCGGGCCGTTGGCACTGCTGGAAGATCTTGGTCGCCCCGGGCTCGCCGAGGTGGGGGTGACCCGATCAGGGGCGGCCGACCGCGGGGCGCACCGGCTGGCCAACCGACTGGTGGCCAATCCCGACGACCGTGCCACCGTCGAGATCACCCTCGGCGGCTTCGCCGCGCGGATTCGCGGCGGTGATGTCGACATCGCCGTCACCGGTGCCGACACCGATCCCGCGGTCAGCGGAATTCCTTTTGGTACCAACAGTATTCACCGTGTCCGCGCCGGCGAAGTGATCTCCCTCGGCGCACCGCACACGGGCCTGCGCAGTTATCTTGCGGTGCGCGGTGGCATCGCCGTGGCTCCGGTGCTGGGATCCCGCAGCTACGACGTGATGTCGGCGATCGGTCCGCGGCCACTGCGCGCGGGCGATGTGCTGCCGGTGGGTGCCCACACCGGGGACTATCCCGAATTGGACCAGGCGCCGGTGGCGCCCATCGCCGAGGATCTGCTCGAGCTGCGGGTGGTGCCCGGCCCGCGCGACGACTGGTTCACCGATCCCGACGCCCTCGTCCACACCGACTGGGTAGCGACCGATCGCAGTGACCGGGTCGGCATGCGGCTGATCGGGCAGCCGCTGACCTACCGGTGGCCGGACCGCCAATTGCCCAGCGAGGGCGCCACTCGCGGGGCGATCCAGGTGCCACCCAGCGGCCATCCGGTGATCCTCGGCCCCGATCACCCGGTGACCGGCGGCTACCCCGTCATCGGCGTCGTCACCGACGCCGACACCGACAAGGTCGCGCAGATCAGGCCCGGGCAGACCGTCAGGTTGCACTGGTCCCGCGCCCGTATCGCAGCGGGCGCCGCCACCGGCTGGTAGAGCTGAGGGTGTGCACGCGCAGGTCCACACCGCCCGGCTGGTTCACACCAGCGACCTGGACGCCGAAACCCTTGCCGGCGCCCGGCAGATGATCACCGACGCGTTCGGCGGTGCAGGCGAGTTCACCGACTCCGACTGGGAACACACGCTGGGCGGGATGCACGCGATCATCGCCCACCGCGGCGCGTTGATCGCCCACGCGGCCGTCGTCCAGCGCCGACTCCTCTACGACGGGACGGCGTTGCGGTGCGGTTACGTCGAGGGCGTCGCCGTCCGCGAGGACTGCCGGGGTCAGGGGCTGGCCCATGCCGTGCTGGACGCGGTCGAACAGGTGATCCGCGGCGCGTACCGAATCGGCGCGCTCAGCTCGACCCCGATCGGCGAGAAGATCTACCGGCCGCGAGGCTGGGTGCACTGGCAAGGGCCCACGTCGGTGCTGGCCCCCGCCGGCCCGACCCGCACCCCCGATGACGACGGCTCGATCTTCGTTCTTCCGGTCGACCTCGAGGTCGATGCCGACGCCGCCCTGGCGTGCGACTGGCGCGACGGCGACGTCTGGTAGCGACTGATCCGCCGGAATAGATAACTGACACCATGTAACTGCCCGCCGTGGTCGAGCCGTTGCAGTCGACCGCCCATCCGGCATCACCGCTGGTTGCGATCGACCTACCTGGGAAGTTGCTGTGAAGTTCCCGCGCGCCGGTTCCCATTGCTGCTACATAACCTGCGTGATATAGATACCCGGTGGGAAAACGCCGCGCCGATCACGAAGTCAGCGAGTGCGTCGGCGACGCCCTCGATCAGGCGATGGACCTGACAATCCGATTTCTCAGCGACCGTGCCGATCTCAGCGCGTCGGCCGCATTCACGATGAACCGGGTCTACCGCGAAGGCCCGGTCCGGCTGACCACCCTGGCCAGCAAGGAAGGTGTCAGTCAGCCGTCGATGACCCAGCTGGTTCAGCGACTGGAGCGGGCCGGGGTGGTGGCCCGGCTACCCGACCCCGACGACGGTCGGGCCTGCTTGATTGGAATCACCACGGCCGGTCAGGCGTTGCTTGATGATCGCAAGCGTCTGCGCCGCGAACGACTGGCAGCGTTGCTGACCACGCTGACCGACGAGGAACAGTCGGCGTTGTGGCTTGCAGCGCACGTGGCGTTGCCACTGATCTGCCGGCTGGTGGCCAACGCCGACGGCGCGGATGACGGTGCCACGGCACCGCAAACGGGGGCAGGGACGGCCGCACCGCGGACCGCCCACTGACGGAAGGTATTGCGGTGAAAGCTGTTCCGGTTGGTCGGGTGCTGAAGCGCATCTGGATCCCGTTGATTTTGATCGTCGTGCTCTCCGTCTCGGGTCTCGTTGTGTCGCGACTGCACAAGATGTTCGCGTCCCAGGACCTCAACGCCGGCGCCGGCGCCGGTATCGAGATCGTCCAGTTCAACCCCAAAGTCATGGTGTACGACGTCTACGGCGCACCCGGAACCACCGCGCAGATCAGCTACTTCGACCCGGACGCCAAGGTCCACACGATCACCGCACCGCTGCCGTGGTCGATCACCCTGTCGACAACCCTTCCCGCTGTCAGCGCCAGCCTCATGGCACGGACCGACGGAGATCAGATTGGATGCCGCGTCACCGTGAATGGAACCGTCCGTGAGGAACAATCGGCCGACGGGATCAACGCCCAGACCTATTGCCTGGTGAAGTCAGCATGACCCATACCGTTGCCGCGCCCGAGCCCGCCAGCCCGGCCAAGCGGCCCGTCATCCCGCACCTGATCCGGGTTCTCTCCCTGCCCATCGTCCTGTTCTGGATCGCGATCGCGGTCCTGGTCAACGTGGTCGCACCGCAGCTCGAAGTGGTCGGCGAATTGCACTCGGCGCCAATGGCACCCGAAGACGCCCCATCGATGAAGGCGATGAAGTTGATGGGCGCCAACTTCGAGGAGTTCAACTCCAACAGCACGATCATGGTCGTGATCGAGGGCCAGAAGCCGCTCGGGCCGGACGCGCACCAGTACTACGACGAGATCATCCACAAGCTCGAGCAAGATCCCGAGCACATCCAGCACATCCAGGACTTCTGGGGTGACACGCTGACCGCGGCCGGCGCCCAAAGTGCCGACGGCAAGGCGTCCTACGTGATGCTCAATCTCGCGGGCGAACAGGGTCAGACGCTGGCCAACGAGGGCGTCGACGCCGTCCGCAAGGTCATCGAGGAAACACCCGCCCCGCCCGGGGTGCAGGCCTACGTCGCCGGTCCGGCGGCGCTCACCGACGACCTGCATGTCATCGGCAACGCCAGCCTGGCGATGATCACGCTGATCACCCTGATCGCGATCGCGGGCATGCTGCTCGTGGTCTACCGGTCGATCAAGACCACGCTGGTGCAGTTGTTCCTGACGTTCCTCGGGCTGCTGACGGCGCGCGGTGTGGTGTCGATTCTGGCCATAAACGGTGCTTTTGGCCTGACGACGTTCGCGGGCAACATCCTGACGATGCTGGCGATCGCCGCGGCCACCGACTACGGCATCTTCATCTTCGGCCGGTATCGGGAAGACCGCGGGATGGGCCTGGACCGCGACGATTCCTACTACGCCACGTTCAAGTCCGTCGCACCCGTCATCGTCGGTTCCGGGTTGACGATCGCAGGCGCGACCTACTGCCTGTCCTTCGCACGGCTGCCGTACTTCACCACGATGGGTGCGCCGGTCGCGATCGGCATGCTGGTGATCGTGGCGATCGCCGTCACTCTCGGTCCGGCCGTGCTCTACCTGGGCAGCCGGGTCGGGATGTACGAGTCGAAGCGGCCGCCGCAGAGCCGCTTCTGGCGCAGGGTCGGCACCGCGGTGGTGCGTTGGCCCGCACCAATTTTCGTGGCGAGCCTGTTCGTGGTGCTGATCGGCCTGGTGGCGATCCCCGGCTACAAACCGGCCTATAACGACCAGTACTACCTGCCCAAGGACGCGCCGGTCAACCAGGGCTTCGCCGCCGCCGACCGGCACTTCACCCAGGCCCGGATGAATCCCGACATCCTGATGGTCGAAGCCGACCACGACATGCGCAACCCGGCGGACATGCTGGTGCTCAACAAGATCGCCAGCAACGTGATGCACACCGAGGGCATCGCGATGGTCCAGAGCATCACCCGGCCACTGGGTATCCCGATCCAGCACAGCTCGATTCCGTTCCAGACTTCCGTCGCTGGGCAGACCAGCAACATGAACCTGCCGTTCCAGCGCGATCAGTTGGACAACCAGCTGAAAACCGTTGATGCGATGAATGTCTCGATCGACATCCTGGAGAAGCAGTACCAGCTCTCGCTCAAGCAGACCCAGCTCACACAGGACTCGGCGGCCCGATCAGCGGATCTGCTGGAGACCACCAAGGAGCTGCGCGACAACATCGCCAACTTCGACGACCAGTTCCGGCCGTTGCGCAATTATTTCTATTGGGAGCCGCACTGCTTCGACATCCCGATGTGCGCGGCGGCCCGGTCGCTGTTCGACTCTCTCGACGGGATCGATGCGGTGACCGATAAAACCGAAGGGGTGCAAGGCAATACCGACCAGCTGGCCGACCTCGCACCGCAGCTGACGGCGCTGCTACCGCAGACGATCGCGTCGATGAAGGTCAGCCGGGATCTGGCGTTGGCGTCGTACAACTCGCAGAAGGCCCTGCTGGACCAGATGCAGGCGACCAATGACACCGCACTGGCGATGGGCGAAAGCTTCGACCAGGCGAAGAACGACGACCTGTTCTTCCTGCCGCCGGAAGCCTTCCAGAACCCGGATTTCCAGCGCGGCCTGAAGATGTTCCTATCGCCGGATGGCAAGTCCACCCGGATGTTCATCACGCACGAGGGCGACCCGGCGACGGTGGACGGGATCGCGCGCGTCGACAACGAACGCAAGGCCGCGCAAGAAGCGTTGAAGATGTCGTCGTTGTCGAACGCCAAGATCCATCTCGGTGGTGTGGCCGCCACGTTCAAGGACATGTCCGACGGCGCGAGGTACGACCTGCTGATCGCCGTGGTGTCGTCGTTGACGCTGATCTTCATGATCATGCTGATCCTGACCCGCAGCGTGGTCGCGGCGCTGGTGATCGTCGGGACCGCCGGCAGCTCGATCGCCGCGTCGTTCGGTATCTCGGTGCTGCTCTGGCAGGACCTGTTCGGCATTCAGGTGCAGTGGCTGGTCATGCTGATGTCCGTCATCATCCTGTTGGCGGTCGGCTCGGACTACAACCTGCTGCTGGTGTCCCGGTTCAAGGATGAGATCCACGCCGGCTTGAAGACCGGCATCATCCGTTCGATGGCCGGTACCGGTGGTGTGGTGACCTCGGCCGGGCTGGTGTTCGCGGCCACGATGGCCGGGATGATGTTCAGCAAGCTCGTGGTGCTGGCCCAGATGGGTTCGACGATCGCGATCGGCCTGCTGATCGACACCTTCATCGTGCGGTCGCTGCTGATGCCGTCGATCGCGACGATGCTGGGTCGGTGGTTCTGGTGGCCGCAGGTGGTCTATCCGCGCGGCGACAACCACTTCCTGCCCCGCACCCCGGTGAAGCGCCGCAGCGACGAGGAGGACACCGCCGCGCTGCCGGCCCAGGCCTGATCTCGCGTCGAAGCTGTAGTTATCGAGCAAAAGTGCGAGTAACCCTCGCGATAACTACAGGCTCAACGCACGCGCCCTAGCGCCAGCGATCCAGGATCTCGTTGGCGCGCACGGTGAGCGCGCGCTGCCAGAACGGGCCGAAGCTGATGCGCCCCACCCCGAGCGGCCCGAACGATGCCGGGTCGTCGGACTCGGGGATCGCGATCGCGTTGATCGGCAACGGTAGCTCGGATGCCAAGCGATGCATCGTTTCCGGCTCGTGCCTGCCCACCGGGTAGAGCACGTCGGCGCCGGCGGCGGCGGCCTCGGTCAGCCGGGCGATCGCCCGGTCCACCCGATCGGCGTCGTCACCGTCGTTGCGCAGGAACAGATCGGTGCGCGCGTTGACCACCACATGCACCCCGGCGCGGTCGGCGGCCGCTCGCAGCGCGCCCACAAGATCGGCGTGCTCGGCCGAGGAGCGCAGGCGCTTGCCCTCGCTGTGCACGGTGTCCTCGATGTTCAAGCCCACCGCCCCGGCGCTGAGCAGACCCTCGATGAGGCGTTCGGCCGGCTGTCCGTAGCCCGACTCGATGTCCACGGACACCGGGACGTCCACGGCAGCGGTGATCTCGCCGACGCGGGCGACGACATCGTCGAAACTCATACCCTCGCCGTCGGCCTTGCCGATCGAGTCGGCCAACGGGTGGCTGCCGACCGTCAGCGCAGCGAATCCGGCCTGCACGGCCAGGTTCGCCGACCAGGCGTCCCATACCGTCGGCAGCACCACCGGGTTTCCCGGCTGATGCAGCGCCAACAACGCGTCGGCCCGCTGCGCAAGGTCGCTCTGACTGGACACGCCGGTCCCCTCTCGTCGGTGTCGATCCTGGGCTGTGCGAGCGGGCGGCGCAACGGTATTTCGAACGTGACCTGTCTCACGTCGCGATCCAAATGTGGCTAGCATCGGGTGTCGTACTGTGATCCATACCACCTTTGCACCCAAGGAGGTCCCGTTGTCCACCACTACAGAACTGGCCGAACTTCACCATCTGATTGGCGGATTGCGGCGCTGCGTGACGTCTTTGAAGAGCCGGTACGGCGACAACCCGGCAATGCGCCGAATCGTCAACGACACCGAACGCATCCTCAATGACGTGGAACTTCTCGATATCGACGCGAATGAGCTTGCCCTAACCCAGCAAACGGTCGTGGTGAGTGGCGAAAAGATCGGCATTCCCGACACTCCGTACGACTCCGCCTTTTGGCGCGATGTCGACGACGAGGGCGTGGGCGGGCACAGCCGTCGCTGACCCGAATTTAACCGGGTGCCGTGATCTAGGTACCCTCCGATGAGTTCATGCGAAGGGGATCACAGTAGATGAGCGCACCTGCGGCTAATCGCCCGAAGACCGGCGTCTTCTCACCCGGCCG
>JAEZIA010000497.1 GCA_023416315.1 Actinomycetes bacterium | reverse complement strand
GGCTGGCAACCGGGTGACGCCGCGGGTCTGTCGTTGGGTGAGCTGCAGGTGGAGCCGATGACGGTCGACACCGAGACGGCGCGGATGGACCTCACCTTCAACCTGGCCGAACGCTGGGACGCCACGGGCGAACCCGCAGGCATCGGCGGCGGCGTCGAATTCCGCACCGACGTCTTCGATTCCGCCACCATCGCCACCCTGGTCGACCGGTTGCAGCGGGTGCTGGTGGAGATGACCGCCGACCCGACCCGCCCGATGTCGGCCGTGGACGTTCTCGATGCCGCCGAGCATGCCCGCCTCGACGAGGTCGGCAACCGCGCGGTCCTCACCCGGCAGGCACCCGGCTCGGAGTCGATCGCATCGGTGTTCGCCGAGCAGGCCGCCCGCACGCCGGACGCGGTGGCGGTCACCTTCGAGGGTGCGTCGATGACCTACCGCGAGCTGGACCAGGCAACCGACCGCGCCGCCCGCGTACTGGCCGCACGTGGGGCAGGCCCCGGGCAGCGGGTGGCGCTGCTGCTGCCGCGGACGGCCGAGGCGATCCTGGCCATTCTGGCCGTGGTGAAAACCGGTGCCACCTATGTGCCGATCGACCCCTCCGTGCCCGAGCAGCGCCGACAGTTCGTCCTCGGCGACGCCTTGCCGGTCGCCGCGGTCACCACCGCGGCATTGGCCGAAATGCTGGACGGTCACGCACTTTCGGTCATCGAGGTGACCGAGCTGACCGATCCGCGCTCCGCTGTCGGCGCGGTGCCGACCGGGCCGAGCAGCGATGACGTGGCCTACATCATCTACACCTCCGGCACCACCGGCACCCCCAAGGGCGTCGCCATCCCGCATCGCAACGTGATCCGGCTGCTGCAGACGCTCGACGCGGACATGGATCTGGCCGGTCACGCTTGGTCGCAATGCCATTCGCTGGCGTTCGACTTCTCGGTGTGGGAGATCTGGGGGGCACTGCTCTACGGCGGGCGCGTGGTCGTGGTGCCGGATGCGGTGGTGCGCTCGCCCGAGGACCTGCACGCCCTGCTGGTCGCCGAGAAGGTCGGCATTCTGAGCCAGACCCCGTCGGCGTTCTACGCGTTGCAGACCGCGGATGTCGCCAACCCCGAACGGGCCGCTGCGCTCGAGCTCGAGGCCGTGGTGTTCGGCGGCGAGGCGCTCGAACCTCAGCGGATGCGGTCGTGGCTGGAGAACCACCCGCACTCGCCACGCCTGATCAACATGTACGGCATCACCGAAACCACCGTGCACGCCTCGTTCCGGGAGATTGTCGCCGGTGACGTGGACAGCGCGGTCAGCCCCATCGGTGTGCCGTTGGGCCATCTCGGTTTCTTCGTGCTCGACACCCTGCTGCGGCCGGTTGCGCCCGGAGTGGTCGGCGAGCTGTACGTGGCCGGCGCCGGGGTGGCCGACGGCTACATCGGCCGCGCCGGCCTCTCGGCGTCCCGGTTCGTGGCGTGCCCATTCGGCGAACCGGGGGCACGGATGTACCGCACCGGGGACCTGATGTACTGGGGCGCCGACGGCGAGCTGCGCTACATGGGGCGCTCCGACGAGCAGGTCAAGATCCGCGGGTACCGGATCGAACTCGGCGAAATCCAGTCCGCGCTAGGCGAATTGGACGGTGTCGAGGATGCGGTGGTGATCGCCCGCGAGGACCGGCCGGGCGACAAGCGGTTGGTGGGCTACGTGACCGGCGACGTGGAACCCGCGACCGCGCGTGCGGCGCTGGGGGACAAACTGCCGTCGTACATGGTTCCGTCGGCAGTGGTGGTCATCGATGCGTTGCCGCTCACCGTCAACGGCAAGCTCGACACCAAGGCTCTGCCCGCACCCGACTATCAGGACGCCGACTCCTACCGCGCCCCCGCCGACGCGGTGGAGGAAATCCTCGCCGACATCTACGCCCAAGTCCTCGGGCTGGAACGCGTCGGTGTCGACGAGTCGTTCTTCGAGTTGGGCGGTGACAGCATCCTGTCGATGCAGGTGGTCGCGCGAGCGCGCGCGGCCGGGGTGATCTGCCGGCCGCGCGACATCTTCGTCGAGCAGACGGTGGCCGGGCTGGCCCGCGTCGCCACGCTCGCCGACAGCGCCTCCGATGTGGTCGACGAGGGCGTCGGCCCGCTGCGGGCGACGCCGATCATGCGGTGGCTGCACGACGTTGCGGGTCCGGTGGACCAGTTCAACCAGGCCGTGCTGATCCAGGCGCCGGTCGGCGTCACCGAGGACGACGTGCTGGTGGTGCTCCAGGCGGTCCTGGATCGCCATGCGATGCTGCGGCTGCGGGTCGATGACGACGGTGCCGGCGGCTGGTCGCTGACGGTGCCCGAGGCCGGCTCGGTGGACGCCCGCGACTGTCTGCACATGGTCGACGTGCTCTCCGAAGACGCGGTGGCGCAAGCCCGTTCGCGGCTGAACCCCTCGGCCGGCGCGATGGTGAGCGCACTGTGGGCGGTCCCGAGCGGTCAGCTGCTGATGATCGTGCACCACCTCGCGGTGGACGGCGTCTCGTGGCGCATCCTGCTGGAAGACCTCAACCTTGCCTGGGCGCAGCTGCATGGCGGGCAGGACATCGTCTTGCCCGCGCCGCGAACGTCGTTCGCCCAGTGGGCATCGGCACTCGCCGACCACGCATACCACCCCGAGGTCACCGGCCAGTTGGAGCGTTGGCGGGAGATCGCCGCGGTGCCCGCGCCGCTGCCCGCGGTCCAACCCGCGGTGGACACCTACGCCAACGCAGGCAGCTTGTCGGTGGAGCTGGACCCCGAGACCACCAGGATGTTGCTCGGCGAGGTGCCTGCGGCGTTCCACGCCGGAATCAACGACATCCTGCTGATCGCCTTCGGGCTGGCGCTGACCGAATTCCTTGGCGCACACGGTGGTCCGGTGGTCATCGACGCCGAAGGCCATGGCCGTCAGGAGGAGGTCGCCGACGTCGACCTATCCCGCACGGTGGGGTGGTTCACCACCAAGTATCCGGTTGCGCTCACGTTCGACGGGTCCGACTGGAGTCAGGTACTGGCCGGTGATCCGGGCCTTGGCGCGGTCGTCAAGGACGCCAAGGAGCAACTGCGCGCCCTGCCCGACGGTCTGACCTACGGCCTGTTGCGATACCTCAACGACGGCGCCGATCTGCCCGGCGCCGACCCGGCGATCGGGTTCAACTACCTCGGCCGGATGGGTGCAGGCGCCGGCCAGGTGTCGGGGGACATCTGGGAGATCCGCGAGGACGGTTGGAAGGTCACCGGCCCGGCCGCCGCGGTCCCGATGCCGTTGATGCACACCGTCGAACTCAACGCAGGCACGGTGGAAACCGCTGACGGCCCGCGGCTGCGCGCGGGGTGGACGTGGGCGCTCACCGCGCTTGATCACGCCCAGGTCAACCGACTGTCCGACCTGTGGTTCGACGCCCTCGCCGGTATCTGCGCGCATGTCCGTGGCGGCGGTGGCGGATTGACGCCGTCCGATATCGCGCCCGCCCGGCTCACCCAGCGGCAGATCGACGAAATCTGCGCCGCACACGAGGTCGCCGACATCCTGCCGCTGACACCGTTGCAGCACGGATTGTTGTTCCACGCCAACCTCGCTCACAGTTCCGGCGACGACGTATACGCCGTGCAGATGGGTGTCACGTTGAGTGGCCGACTGGACCGGTACCGCCTGCAGGAAGCCGTGCGGGCAGCGGTCGAGCGTCACCCGAATCTGGTGGCGCGCTTCTGCGACCCGGTCGACGGTCCGCAGCCCGTTCAGGTCATCCCGGCCCACCCGATGGTGCCGTGGCAGTACGTCGACCTCAGTGGCGACCACGCCGACCGCGATGAGCAGATCATCCGGCTCTGTGCGGCAGAACGCGCCGCGGTGTGTGATCTGGCCGGGCACACGGCATTCCGCGCGACCTTGATCCGGCTGGCCTCCGACCAACACCGACTGGTTCTCACCAACCACCACATCCTGCTCGACGGCTGGTCACTGTCGGTGCTGCTGCAGGAGGTGTTCGCCGGTTATTACGGGCAACGCCTGCCCGCCGCTGTGCCGTATCGCCGATTCCTGGACTGGCTCGACGGCCGCGACATCCCGGCCGCTCGCGCGGCGTGGGCGGAAGCGCTGGCAGGGTTCGACACGCCGGCCCTGGTCGGCCCGGACGACCTGGGACCGGGGCCGCGAAACGTCACCTCGCTGTGGGTCTCCGAAGAGACCACTCTGGCCCTCAACGAGCTGGCCCGCACCCAGCAGACCACCGTCAACACGGTGTTGCAGGCCGCCTGGGCGCAGCTGCTGATGTCGCTGACCGGCCTGCGTGACATCGCGTTCGGTGTCGTGGTGTCCGGCCGGCCCACCGAGCTGCCCGGTGCGGATGCGATGGTGGGCCTGCTGATCAACACGGTGCCGCTGCGGGTGACCATCGCGCCGGACACCACCACCACGGGACTCCTCGATCAACTGCGGGACAACCGGGCGCGCACGATCGAGCATGAACACCTGGGGCTCAACGATATCCATCGCGCCGCCGGCCAGGCACGGTTGTTCGACACCGTCGTCGTCTACGAGAACTATCCCACCGACGCGTCGGTGCTCTCGGGCGCGGACGGACTGGCCGTCACCGACGTGGCCAGCCGCGACTACTACCACTACCCGCTGACCGTCCAGGCGGTGCCCGGCGCACAACTGGACCTACGCATCCAGTACCGCACCGATGTGTTCGGCGACAACGACATTGCGCGTGCCGTCGACCTGCTCGACCGGGTGCTGGTGGCGATGATCACCGAGCCCGACCGGCCACTGATCACGTCGGAGGAGTGGGGCCCGGTACCGGCGCCGGCCCCAGCACGCCCGCGCAGCGAGTACCGGCCACCGGCGACCGACGTCGAACAGGCCCTGTGCGACATCTACCGCCAGGTGCTCGGTGTGGAACGCGTCGGGATCGACGATTCGTTTTTCGACCTCGGCGGCGACTCACTCTCGGCGATGCGGGCGCTCTCCGCGATCAACGCGGCACTACACAGCGCGCTTGATCTGCCCGCCCTGTTCGCCATGCCGACGGTGCGCGGGTTGAGCGCGGAACTGAGCGGCTAGCTCTGCGCCACGCGGTCGGTTGCGGTGTACCAGCGGGTCACGTCGTAACCGGCCTCGTAGCGCGCCAGCCATTCCTCGGCGAATGCGGGCAATTTCTGTTTGCCGGGATCATGGCCCGGAAGTTGGCTGCGCATGACCCCGAATGCCACGGCGAGCTGTTCGCGCAGCGGGATCCGTGAATACGGTCTTTCTATCGGTCCGTACTCGGACGCCGCGAACGGCCGGAACCGCTGCAGCGACGGAAACCGTCTGACCGCTGGCGCTTTCCAGAACTCGCTGCCGAACATCGACGTGGCGTCGACCTTGCGCTCCTCGAGTGCGATGCGTTGGTTGAAGCTCCTCGCCGCAGTCACCATGACCGCCCCGCCGTGCCCGAAGACAGCCGGCGCCATCCGCATGCGATACCACGGGTCGGCGACGACGGCGTCGTAGATGATCAGCGCCGAGCTGCGGTGCTCGATCTCCTCGACGAAATGCCAGAGGAACAGTGAGGCCACCCGATCATCGCCGGGGGCGAACAAGACGTCGGCGTGATTGAGCATCATGGTGAACGTCGGAGTAAACGTCGCCTCCAGATCGGCGATGTAGGCCAATCGATACTTCAGCGAGGTCGTCGCCGTCAGATCGTCGTAGGCGGCCATGACGTTATCGAGGGTCTCCTGCAAGGCCGGGTAGGCCTTGATCAACGCCTTGGCATGCTGGCGATGAGCCATGCTGTGCTGGCCCTCTTGGCGGACGAATGCCAGCGCCTCCTCGGCGACGCCCGGGTCGGTGATCAGAGGCAGCGCCTCATGCACCGTCGCACCGATCATCTTCTCGATGGCCAGGAACAAGAACGAGAGCATGTTGGTGGCGCAGGAGAACGCCGGATCGGACGGGTTCCAATTGAACGGGACGGGACGTTCGGCGAACGCAAATCGCATCTTGCGCACGATCAGATCGGTCACGCAGTCACCACATGTACGGGATCAGGCGTGAGCGGACCTTCTGGGTGTACTCGAGGTAGCCGTCCAGTTCGTCTCCGAGCAGCTTCTCCTCATCATGGATGCGCGCGGCGAGTACCGCCACACCGGGTAAGACAAAGGCGAGTGCCCAGAAGGAGCCGAGCGCCAGCGGAAGGCCGATGAGGATCAGGACGTTGCCGGTGTACATGGGGTGCCGAACCAGTCCGTACAGGCCGGTGCTGACGACCTGCTGGCCGCTCTCGACCTGGACAGTGGTGGACGCATACGTATTCTGGACCGCCACCAACACCGTTACGACCAGGCCGCCACCGGCCAAAACGTTGCCAATCACGTTGAGTGCCAGCGGAACCGATGACCAGCCGTATCGATGGTCGAGTGCGCTGACGACGCAGATCGCCACCAGCGAGACGTACAGACCGAGCATGACGAGCTTCTGCACCGTCCGGCCTTCGGCGATCGGCCCACTCCGCATCCGTCGTTCCAAGACGACCGGATTCGTGATCTGCAGGTAGATGCTCGGGAGCCAGGCGGTAACGGCGAATACCGCGAGGAACGCCCATGCCTGCCAGTAGTCGAACGTACCCGCCGGGACGAACAGGAGCAGTCCGATCGCGACGAGCTGGCCAAAGCCCAATGCGGACACTTTAAGAACGGCGTTCACTATCCTCCCAAGGAATCTGGCCGGTACCGCGGTCGGTTACGCCGAAGCGTCGCTGTTGGACGGCGCCAATCTTTCGCACAACAACTCCGCCAGACCGCGGATGGTGCCAACGGCAAGGTCACTCGGCGTCAGGCGTACCCCCGTCTCGGCTTCGATGCGGGTGCGAAGTTCCAGGGCCCCCAACGAGTCAACGCCGTACTCGCTCAACGGGCGGTCCGGATCGATGCTGCGGCGCAGGATGAGGCTCACTTGGTCGGCGATCAGATGCCGGAGTCGGGCGGGCCATTCCGCACGGGGCAACTCGCTGAGTTCGGCGCGCAATCTGGCTGTCCCCGTAGGGCCTTGTGCGGTGGACTTGAACGCCTCCGCGAACCGACTCCGCTGCGCGAAGGCCGTCAACCACGGGGAATCGACCGTCGGCGCATACCCGGTGTAGGCACGGTCGTGGCGCAGCAGCACGTCGAGGGCATACGCCCCTTCGTCGGGAGCAATGGCGCCGGTGGTCTCGGCGAGTTCCGTGGCGCGCCCGATCTGGCTCCATGCACCCCAGGCGATCGCGATGCCGGGCAGGCCGCGGGCCCGCCGCCACCTCGTGAACACGTCCAGCCAACTGTTGGCGGCGGCATAGGCCCCTTGCCCGGGCGAGCCCACCAGTGCCGAGGCCGACGAAAACGAGCAGAACCAGTCCAACGGCTGGTCGGCTGTCGCGGTGTGCAGGTTCCACGCCCCGTATGCCTTTGGCGCCCAATCATGCTCGATGATCTCGTCGGTGATGGAGGCCAGCGTGGCATCCTCGATGACGGCGGCCGCGTGCAACACCCCGCGAACCGGCAGGCCGCTGGCGGTCGCCGCCGCCACCATCTTCTGTGCGGTATCGGGGTCGGCGATGTCGCCGCAATGCACCACGACGTCGGCGCCCATCGCCCGAATCAGTTCGATCGTTTGCAGCGCCTTCAGCGTCGGCTGGGAACGCGAAGTCAACACGATGCGGCCGCAGCCGGCGATCGCCATCTTCTCGGCCAGGAACAACCCGAGACCGCCCAGGCCGCCGGTGACCAGGTAGGCACCGTCGCGGCGGAACACCGCTGCCTGTTCCGGCGGAACGACGGCGGTGCTTGTCCCCGTCTGCGGGATATCGAGCAGTAGTTTGCCCGTGTGCTGGGCTGCGGCCATCACCCTGATCGCGGTGGCGGCATCGGCCAGCGGATAGTCGGTATGCCGCGCGGGTGGCAGATCACCGGCTGCCACAAGCTCATACACCGTGCGCAGCAATTCGCCCACCCGCCCGGGGTGGCTGAGTGACATCAGTGCGAGGTCAACATAGTGGAAGGTGAGATTTCGCCGGAATGGGAAAAGGCCGATGCGGGTGTTGCCATAGACGTCGCGCTTGCCGATTTCGACGAACCGGCCGCCGATGGCCAGCAACTCCAGACCGGCTCGTTGCGCGGCGCCAGTCAGGGAATTGAGCACGATGTCCACGCCATAGCCGTCGGTGTCGCGGCGGATCTGTTCGGCGAAATCGGTGTTGCGGGAATCGTAGACGTGCTCGATTCCCATGTCGCGCAACAGTTGCCGACGGTCTTCGCTACCGGCGGTGGCGAAGATCTCCGCACCCGCGGCACGCGCGACACCGATGGCGGCCTGGCCCACGCCACCGGTTGCCGAGTGGATCAACACCCGGTCTCCGGCGCTGATGCGGGCCTGATCGTGCAGCCCGTACCAGGCGGTGGCGGTCGCGGGGGCGGGCGCCCCCGCCGCGGGTTCGGGGGAAGAGGGCCGGACCGGTGGG
>JAEZIA010000465.1 GCA_023416315.1 Actinomycetes bacterium | reverse complement strand
CCGCTGCCCGGTCGATCGCCAGCCCCCAATCACGCTGCCGCTGCTCGGCTTCGCCGATCAGCGCGGGCAGTCGGCCGGCGACGCGCAGCTCGGCGGCATGGTCCAGCGCGGTGATCGCGGCGACGTCGCGATCGGACAGCTGCCTGCGGGCGACCGTTTCCTGCGCGCGGGCCGCACGCGCGGCCAGTGTCGGGGTGAGCACCCCGGCGATCAGCAGACACACCGCGAGCACGATCGCTGCGGCGGGAGAGATCACGGCGATGGCGGCGGTGGCGGCGACGCCGAGAACCGCGGCGACACCGATCGGGACGAGTGCGCGGACCGCGACGTCGGCAGCTGTGTCGACGTCGGCGCCCACCCGGGCCAGCAGGTCGCCGCTGTGCAGCCGCGCGGTGAGGTCCGCGGGGCCGTGGGCCAGGCGGCGGTAGATCGCGCTGCGGGCCCCTGCCGCCGCCCGCAGCGCGGTGTCGTGCGAGGCCAGCCGTTCGCAATAACCGAGCACCCCGCGCGATATCCCGAGCGTGCGAACCGCGACGACGGCGATCGACAGGTCCAGCACGGGCGGCATCTGCCATGCCCGGGTGATCAGCCAGGCCGACACCGCGGACAGGGTCAGCGCGCTGCCCACCGCAAGCGAGCCGAGGACGATGGCCAGCAGCAGCCGCCGCCGGTCAAACGTGGGCATGGCGGTCGGCCTCCACCGCGATGACGTGATCGGCGATCTGCACCACGCTGTCGCGGTGGGCGACCACCACGACAGTGGCGCCTTGTGCTGCGCGCTCGCGGATGGCGTATAGGACCGTGCGTTCGGTCGCCTCGTCCAGATGCGAGGTGGGCTCGTCGAGCAGCAGCACCGGCGCGCGGGAGCCCAGCGTCCGGGCCAGACCCAACCGCTGGCGCTGACCCAGGGACAACCCGACGCCGCCGCGGCCGAGCATGGTGTCCATGCCCTGCGGCAGAGTGGCCACGACGTCGGTGAAACCTGCTGCGTCGCAGGCGGTTTGCGGATCGGTGAGCGGCCCGAAGAGGTCGAGGTTCTCGGCGACGGTGCCGGGGATGATCACCGGGCGCTGGGCGAGCCAGGCGAGCTGTCGCCACCAGGCCTGGCGGTCGAGCTCGCCGACGTCGACACCGTCGACGAAGACCCGGCCGCGGGTAGGCGTGACGAGTCCGGCGATCGCCAGCAGGGTGGTGGTCTTGCCCGCGCCGTTGGCTCCGGTGAGCACGGTGACGGTGCCGGGCAGCACCCGGCCCGACAGCCGGTGCGGCGACATGCCGTCGCGGCCGGTGACCGACAACTCCTCAAGGAGGATGGTCGCGCCGGCCGCCTCGACGGTGCGGGTACCGGCCGGCGGCTCGGGATTCTGCTCGATCAGGCTGAAGGCCTTGTCGGAGGCGGCTTTTCCGTCCTGTGCGGCATGGAACTCGACGCCGACGCGGCGCAGCGGCCAGAACACGTCGGGCGCCAGCAGCAGCACGGTCAGCCCGGCGGCCAGGCTCATCTCGCCGAACACCAGTCGCAGGCCGATGCTGACCGCGACCAGCGCCACGCCCAGCGTGGCGATGAGCTCGAGGACCAGTGCCGACAGGAATGCGATCCGCAGCGTGGCCATCGCCGAACGGCGATGGGCCGCACTCAGTGTGGCGATGCGCTCGGCCGGGCCGTCCGCCCGGCCGAGGGCACGCAGCGTGGGAATGCCTGCGATCAGGTCCATCAGCCGGGCCTGCAGTGTGGTCATCGCCGCCAGCGCCGCCGCAGAGCGTTCGGCGGTGGCCAGACCGATCAGCACCATGAAGATCGGGATCAGCGGCAGCGCGACGAGCACGATCACCGCCGACTGAACGTCGTTGACCGCGATCACGACCACGGTGGCCGGCGTGAGGATCGCCGCCAGGAACAGTGCGGGCAGATAGGCGGTGAAATACGGCCGCAAACCGTCCAGTCCACTGGTGATCACGGTCGCGGCATCGTCACGGTGCGCGGCGCGTACCGCCGGGGGCTGCGCGGTGACGGTGCGCAGCACCTGGCCGCCGAGGTCGGCGATCACAGCGCTGGCGCCGCGCTGGCCCAGCCGGCCCTGCAGCCATTGGACGAGCGCACGAATCAGCCACAGCCCGGCCAGAATCAACAACTCGGTACGCCAGTAGCCAAGGCTGCGGGTCGCCGGATCGGTGATGACCCCGGCCACCAGATGGCCGAGGATCACCGCGCCCGCGATCGCGCAGCCGGCGATCGCGGTGCCGCAGGCGACCGTCGTGACCAGATACCGGCGCACGGCCGCCGACGCCCGCCACAACCGTGGGTCCAACGGGCCGGACCGGCGCCGGTCGGCGCTCAGGGCACAGGCCTGAGCGGCAGGCCGACCGCGTGTGGGATCGACTCGGCGAAGATCCGGCGCCGGAACACCCAGTACGTCCAGCCCTGGTAGACCAGCACGACGGGGGTGAAAATCACTGCGGCCCAGGTCATCACCTTCAGGGTGTACGGGCTCGACGACGCGTTGAAGATGGTCAGGTCGTAGGCCGGGTCGATCGTCGACGGCACCAGGTTGGGGTACAGCGCGCCGAACAGCAGCGTCACCACCGCGGCGACGACAATCGTCGTCGCCAGGAACGCCCAGCCCTCGCGAGCGCCCCAGGCGGCCGCGACCGCGGCCAGCTGGGCGAGCACCGCGACCGCCAGCACCGCCCACGTCCACGTCTTGCCGTGTGCCAGTTGGGTCCACACGCCGAACGCGGCGACCAGTACGGTGGCGGGCACGCTCAGCGTGCGCGCCAGCCCGACCGCATTGGTGCGGACCTCGCCGCCGCACTTCAATGCCAGGAACACCGCACCGTGGAATAGGAACAGAGAGCACGTCGCCAACCCGCCGAGCAGGGTGTACGGGTTCAGCACATCGGTGACCGACAGGCCGGTGACGTTCTTGTCCGGGCCGACCGGCAGACCATTGACGAGGATCGCGAACGCGACGCCCCACAGGATCGCGGGCAGCCAGGAGCCTGCCGCGATTCCGATGTCGCACCATCTGCGCCACTTCGGGTCGTCGATCTTGCCTCGCCATTCGATCGCCACGACCCGCGCGATCATCGACAGCAGGATCACCAGCAGCGGCAGGTACAGCGTCGAGAACACGGTGGCGTACCAGTGCGGGAAGGCCGCGAACATGGCGCCGCCCGCGGTGATCAGCCACACCTCGTTGCCGTCCCACACCGGACCGATCGTGTTGAGTACCGCCCGGCGGTGAATCTCCTCTTCGCCCTTGCCGATTCGTCCGAGCCGCGCCATCAGCATGCCAACGCCGAAGTCGAAGCCCTCCAAAACGAAGAAGCCGAGGAACAGTACGCCGACGATCACGAACCAAATCTGTTGCAGCCCCATGATCACTCCTCAGTAGGCAAACGACAGGGGCGCGACCTCGTCGTCCCCGGGCGGGGTAGGCGGCGCCGGTTCAGCGTCGTGCTCGAGTGGTCCTGTGGTGACATAACGCCGGATCAGGTAGAACCATACGACCGCGAGCACCGCGTAGATCAGGGTGAACGAGATCAGCGACAGCCAGACCAGGCCGGGGCCGTGCAGCGAAACGCCTTCGCGCACGGTCAGCCGGACCAACGGGTCGCCGTCCGGGTTCGGCGCGACAACCCAAGGCTGACGGCCCATCTCGGTGAACACCCAGCCGGCGATGGCGGCGAGGAACGGCGTCGGGATCGTCCACAGCGCGAAGCGGGAGTACCACCGCGCGGTCGGCACCCGCCCGCGCCGGGTAAGCCACAGCGTGGCCAACGAGAACAGCAGCGGTACCGCCATCAGGCCGATCATCGCGCGGAACGACCAATAGGTCACGAACAGATTTGGCACGTACCACCCCGGTCCGAACCGCTGTTCGTATTGCTGCTGAAGGTCTGTGGTGCCCTCCAGCGTGACACCACTGAACTTGCCCTCGGCCAGGAACGGCAGCACATAGGGCACCTCGATGACCCTGCTGATGCTGTCACAGTTGTTATGGGTGCCGACGGTCAGGACCGAGAAGCCCGGATCGGTTTCGGTGTGGCACAACGATTCCGCGGCGGCCATCTTCATCGGCTGCTGGTGAAACATCAACTTGCCCTGGATGTCCCCGGTGAAGAACAGGCCGACGCACGCGACCAGCGCCACCAGTGAGCCGAGGATCGCACCCGGACGGTACAGGGCTGTGGCGTCCGGGGATCCCTTGGCGCGCACCATCCACCACGCGCACACCGTCGCCACGAACGTCGCCGCGACGAGGAACGACGCCGTCACGGCGTGCCAGAAAGCCGCTACTCCGGTGTTGTTGGTGAACAACTCGACGATGCTCTGTAGTTCGGCGCGGCCGGTTTCCGGATTGAACCGGGTGCCCACCGGGTGCTGCATCCAGGAGTTTGCGGTGATGATGAAGAACGCCGACAGGTTGACCGCGATCGCGACCAGCCAGATCGAGGTCAGGTGCAGCCAGCGCGGCAGTCGGGTCCAGCCGAAGATCCACAGGCCGATGAAGGTGGACTCGAGGAAGAACGCGACCAGGCCCTCCAGCGCCAGTGGTGCGCCGAAGACGTCGCCGACGAAGCGGGAGTACTCACTCCAGTTCATGCCGAACTGGAACTCCTGGACGATCCCGGTCGCGACGCCGATCGCGAAGTTGATCAGGAAGACCTTGCCGAAGAACTTCGTCATCCGGTACCAGGCCGGGTTATCGGTCACCACCCAGATCGTCTGCATGACGGCGATCAGCGGTGCCAGCCCGATCGTCAGCGGCACGAATATGAAGTGGTAGACGGTCGTGATGCCGAATTGCCAGCGGGACACGTCAAGAGCGCTCATCGTCGAACTCTCCAAGCAACGCGAAAGGCGCGGATCGCCTATCTACGACAAAGTGTAGTAGCGGTCCGCGCCCTTCGCGCTAGAGCACAAAGCCCTTTTGTGATGAGGATCGCTAGCCTGTTTCCGGTGCCGCCAACGGCTTGCCGAGGTTCTTGGAGGACTTACGGATTCCGAAGGACGCGACGATCTCGAAGATGCCCATCACGATCAGGAACGCGCCCACCCACAACGTCAAAACGGCGAGCGACGGGAACGGCGAAGCCAGGACGATGACGCCGGCGATGAGACTGAGGACGCCGACGAAGATCTCCCAACCCCGGCCCGGGGTGTCCGGGTCGCTGATCGCCGACACCGCGGTGGCGACGCCACGGAAGATGAAGCCCACGCCGATCCAGATCGCCAGCAGCAGAATCGAGTTCTCGATGCTGCGGAAGCACAGCACGGCCAGCACAAGGGCCGCGGCGCCGCTGATGAACAGCATGACCCGGCCACCGGCCGACACATGCAGGGTGAAGGCGTGGAACACCTGGAAAATACCGGTCACCAGAAGGTAGGCGCCGAAGAAGATCGCGGCGACGAGGATCGTCTTGCCCGGCCAGGCGAGAACCAGAATGCCGAGGACGAGCGAGAGAAACCCCGACAGCAGGACCGATTTCCACAGATGCGTGAGCAGCGGTGGGGCAGAGGTGGTTGTCATGGCCGAAGTGTCGCACAACGCGCGGGCGATCAACGCCATTTGAGCAGTTCACCGGGGCGGTTCCGCTGCCAAGTGGCTACTCTCCTACTACTGTTCCGTGTGCAGTCGAGTGGCAGTCGAGTAGAAAGAGACAACCGTGCTTAGTGGACGTCAAGACCGTCGGGGCGTGCAGCAATGGTGTCGCATCGCCGCGGTGGTCGCCGCAGCTGGTGCACTGGCACTGTCGGGCTGCAGCAGCAAAAGTGAAACCGAGTCTGGTCCGGGCACCGCGACCACCGCGGCCAAGGCTCAGAAGGTCGATGAGATCGCGGCGACCCTGCCCGACGACATCAAGCAGTCCGGCAAGCTGATCGTCGGCGTCAACATCCCTTACGCGCCCAACGAATTCAAGGACGCCAGCGGCAAGATCGTCGGGTTCGACGTCGACCTGATGAATGCGATCGCCGCCACCCTCGGATTGACGGCCGACTACCGCGAAGCCGACTTCGCCAAGATCATCCCGTCGATTCAGCAGGGCACCTTCAACGTCGGGATGTCGTCGTTCACCGACACCAAGGAACGCCAGGAGACGGTGGACTTCGTCGACTACTTCTCGGCGGGCATCCAGTGGGCGCAGCGTCCGGGCTCGCCGATCGACCCGAATAACGCGTGCGGCAAGAAGGTGGCCGTGCAGGCGACCACCACCGAGGAAACCGAAGAGCTGCCCAAGAAGAGCAAGGCGTGCACCGACGCAGGCAAGCCCGCGATCGAGATCCTGAAGTTCGACGGGCAGGACGCCGCCACCAACGCGGTGGTGCTCGGTCAGGCCGACGCCATGTCCGCGGATTCGCCGGTGACCGCGTACGCGATCAAGCAGAGCAACGGCAAGCTCGAAGCGGCCGGCGAGATCTTCGACTCGGCGCCGTACGGCTGGCCGGTCGCCAAGGGGTCGCCGCTGGCCGCCTCGCTGCAGAAGGCCCTCGAGCACTTGATCTCCACCGGTGATTACAAGACGATCGCCAGCAACTGGGGCGTCGAGTCGGGAATGGTGACCAAGCCGGTCATCAACGGAGGGACCAGCTAGTACATGAGTGTCGACGAGTCGGCCCCACCTGCCATCGACGCGGTCCCGCTTCGTCATCCCTGGCGGTGGGTGGGGGCGGCCGTCATCATCGTGCTGCTCGGCCTGTTCCTGTACGGAGCGGCCACCAACCCGGCCTACGGGTGGGCGACGTACGGCGAGTACCTGTTCAACGAGCGCATCCTGCTCGGTGTCTTCAACACCCTGCAGCTGACGGTCTACGCGATGGTGCTTGGCATTGTGCTCGGCGTAGTGCTGTCGGTGATGCGGCTGTCGCCGAATCCGGTATTCCGTTCGGTGGCATGGGGTTTCCTGTGGATCTTTCGCGGAACCCCGGTGTACGTGCAGTTGGTGTTCTGGGGTTTGCTCCCGACGATCTACCAGAGCATTCAGCTCGGAATCCCGTTCGGGCCGTCGTTCTTCCACCTCGACGTCCAAGATCTGTCGATCCCGTTCCTGCTGGCGGTGCTCGGCCTGGGTCTGAACGAAGCCGCGTATATGGCCGAGATCATCCGGGCCGGAATCACTTCGGTGCCCGAGGGGCAGTCCGAGGCGTCGACCGCGCTGGGCATGTCGTGGGGAATGACGATGCGCCGCACCGTGCTTCCGCAGGCCATGCGGGTGATCATTCCGCCCACCGGGAACGAGGTCATCAGCATGCTGAAGACCACCTCACTGGTGACCGCGGTGCCGTACTCGTATGACCTGTACAGCATTGCCACCCGCGAGATCGCGGCCAGAACCTTCGAACCGGTCCCGATGCTGCTGGTGGCCGCGACCTGGTATCTGGTGATCACCAGCGTGCTGATGGTGGGGCAGTTCTATCTGGAGAGGTACTTCTCGC
>JAEZIA010000460.1 GCA_023416315.1 Actinomycetes bacterium | reverse complement strand
CGGAATTACCAGGTGTTCGGCATACGTCCGTGCCCTCGCGTCGTCGTCGCGGGTGCCGACGAGAGTGGTGTTGTCCGCAAGCCACCTAGCACTCTATACATGCGAGTGCTAGCACTCAAGGGTGGCCTGCTGCCTATTCGCCCAGAGCGGACACGACAGGTCAGTCGAGCTGTCCGTGACGGGCGCGTAAGTCGCCGAAAAAGGCGATGACCAGCGGATTGAAGATGTCGGCGCGCTCCCACTGCAAGAAGTGCCCGGCGCCGGGCAACACGACAGGGCCGGTCCGGTTGGTGAAGGCCACCTCGCAGAGGTGGACGAACTCCGGGCCGACGACGTGATCGTCCATCCCGTAGAGGATCAGGGTCGGCACGTCGACCTTGCGGTCCATGATCGGCGGCTCGCTCGACGGCCGGCCGTACGCCAGCTGATAGACGGCCCAGCCCGCGCGCAGCCGCTCCTCGCTGCCAAACGGCTCGGTCATGAAGTCGACGTCCTCGGCGCTGAACGTGCCCGGCGACGCCCACAGCCGGTGGCCGTACATCTCGCCGACGTAGCGGCGACGCTTGGCGACGGAGTCGAGGTCGGCGGCCAGCTCGTCCGGAACGCCGCCCTGGCGATGGCGGTAGTCCCCGGTAGGTCCGTCGCTCAGGATCGCTGCCGGATCGATCCCCGCGGCCACGTAATCGTCGAAGACCAGCGGCGGCACGGTGTCGAAGAAGACCAGCTTGTCGACGAAGCCCGGGTATCGGTGCAGCAGGTCCACCGCGACCACCCCGCCGACGTCGCCGCCGATGACGCCGCAACGCTCATGGCCGAGCACGTCGTGAACCAACAGGTAGACGTCGCGGCTGTAGGCGGCGATGTCGTAGACATCGTCACCCGACAGATCGGAGTCGCCGTGTCCGCGCAGATCCGGGGCGATCACCTCGTAGCCCGCCTCCGCCAGCGCCGTGATGTTGCGCCACCAGATTCGCTTGGTCTCGGGGTAGCCGTGCAGGAGGACCAAGGGATAGCCAGCCCCGCTTTTTGGGCCTTCACGGACATAGGCCAGCGTCACACCGTCGCGCCCAGGAGTGGGTGGCACGGCGGCACGGTGAATGGCGAACGCGTCGGGCGCCGGGGTGTCCGGCTGAGCGGGGCGCAGCCGAACGTCGTAGTGCATCAACGCCGGCCGGCGACGACCTGACCCGCGATGACGGGCAGGCCCGGATCGCTGGGAACATCCAACGGCGACGGGCTCGCACCGGCGGCGATGAGATGCGCGGCAAAGGAGGCGATCATCGCCCCATTATCGGTACACAGCCGCGGCCGCGGGATCCGTAGCGTCAAACCCGCAGCGGCACAGCGCTCTTCGGCCAGTTCACGCAGGCGCGAGTTGGCCGCGACGCCACCGGCGATCAGCAGCGTCGACACCCCGAGATCGGTCGCGGCCCGCACCGCCTTGGCGGTCAGCACATCGGCGACAGCCTCCTGGAAACCGGCGGCCACGTCCGCGGTCGGCGCGTCGGGATGGCTTTCCACATAGCGCGCGACCGCGGTCTTGAGCCCGGAGAAGGAGAACGCGAACGGCTCGTCGCGCGGCCCGGTCATGCCGCGAGGGAACACGATCGCGGTGCGGTCGCCGGTGCGAGCCAACTCGTCCAGCGGGCGTCCGCCCGGGTAACCCAAGCCGAGTAGCCGAGCCACCTTGTCGTAGGCCTCCCCCGCCGCATCGTCGACGGTGCTGCCGAGTTCGATGATCGGCTCACCCAGCGAGCGCACATGCAACAGATGAGTGTGCCCACCGGATACCAGCAGCCCCACGCATTCCGGAAGCGGACCATGGTCGTACACATCGGCGGCCAGATGCCCGCCGAGATGGTTGACCGCGTAGAACGGCACCCCCCACGCCGACGCATAGGCCTTGGCGGCGGCCACCCCCACCAGCAGGGCACCGGCCAGTCCGGGCCCGATCGTGGCCGCGACGACGTCGGGCTTGGCGATCCCGGCGACCTGCATGGCCCGGCGCATGGTCGGCCCGAGCGCCTCGAGATGGGCACGGGACGCGATCTCGGGCACCACTCCGCCGTACCGGGTGTGCTCGTCGACGCTGGACGCCACCTCGTCGGCCAGCAGCGCGACGGTGCCGTCGTCGTCGAGCCGGGCAACGCCGACTCCCGTTTCGTCGCAGGAACTTTCGATGGCCAGGATAATCATTGCGGATCCCGTCGCATGGTGTAGGCGTCGGCGCCGCTGACCCGGTAGTAGCGCTTGCGCACCCCCACCTTTGCGAAGCCGAGGCTGGTGTACAGCGCGATCGCCGGCTCGTTGTCGGTGCGCACCTCCAGGAACACCGTCGACTTCGGGCCGACCTCGCTGAGCAGCTCGACCATCATCTGCCGACCGATCCCCTGCCCCTGGTAGGCGGGATCGACGCCGACGGTGTGGATTTCGTACTCGAACGGCGGAATGCGGCCCAGCCGGGAGATGCCCGCATAACCGACCAGTTTGTCGTCCACCCGCGCGGCGACATAACGATTGTGCGGGGCGGCCAATTCGCGCACGAACGCGAAGTCCGGCCACGGATCGTCGCCGTCAAACAGCATGTTCTCCAGCTCGGCGCAGCGGGCGGCGTCGGTCTTCTGCAGCGGGCCGCACTGAACGTTCATCGCTGAACCCCGCGTTCGGCGAGCGTCTTCGCATCCGGGCGACGCAGGTACAGCGGGATCAGCGGCTCCGGTTCGGCATCCCAATCGGCAACGGCAGCAACCAAACCCGTCACCGTCGGGTACGCCGGGCCGATCACCGGCAGCGCAAACAGCGGCGCGTGCTGCGGCGAGCCGGCCACCGCCTCCGCGTCGCCGACCGGGACATCGGCGGCGGCGGCGACGTCGGGCCCCTTGAGGCGCACCCCGTCGCGGTACCGCGCCCAGTACACCTCGCGGCGGCGGGCGTCGGTGACGACCAAAACCTCGCCGGTGGTCTCGATGCCGACGGCGTCGAGGCTGCACACCCCGTGCACCGGGATGCCCAGCGCGTGCCCGTAGGCGGCAGCCGTGGCCATCCCGACCCGTAAGCCGGTGAAAGGTCCTGGGCCGCAACCCACCACGACGGCGTCCAGATCCGCCATGGCCATACCCGCGTCGGCGAGCGCCGCCACCACGTTGGGGGTCAGCGTTTCGGCGTGGGCGCGGGCGTCGAGCGTGATCCGCTCCCCCGCCACCTCGATACCGTCGCCCCGGACCACCACCGCCGCGGTCACGGCCGGTGTGGCGGTGTCGAGAACCAAGACGTTGCGGATCATCCGTGGCTCCACTGCCAGATGGCGATGCGCGCGTCACTGTTTGCGCTGCGCTCCAGTCTGATGTCCAGGTGGTTCTCCGAAAGCCGCTCGGCCAACCCCTCACCCCATTCGACCACCACGACGGCGTCGTCGAGTTCGGCGTCGAGATCCAGTGAATCGAGCTCGGACAGCAGGTCGGCGCCGGTGTGTTCGAGCAGTCGATAGACGTCGACGTGCACCAGATCCGGCGCTCCGGCCCGGCGTGCCCGATGCACCCGGGCGAGCACGAAAGTCGGTGAGGTGACCGGTCCTTCGACGTCCATGCCTACCGCGATTCCCTTGGTGAACGCGGTCTTTCCGGCGCCGAGCGGACCGGATAGCACAACGACGTCACCTGCCCGAAGCTGCCTGCCGAGCTGCTCGCCCAGCGCGATGGTGTCCTCGACGGTGGGCAGCTCACGAGTGCCAGCCTGAACCTGCGTGCTATCCACGGACGCGTTCCTTCAGCCGTCGGGCGAAGGCCACCAGTTTCGACGGGGTGGCGCGTTCGACGAGATCGACCAGCGCATCGTTGATCAGCTCGGGCTGCTCGAGCTGCACCAGGTGACCGGCACCGGGCACGATCAGCAGCTCGCTGTTCGGCAACACCGACGCCATCTCCTGCGAGTGCACCATCGGTGTCAGCACATCATGGTCCCCGCAGGCGATCAGCGTCGGGATTCTGGCCAGCACCGGCAGGGCCGCACTCTCGTCGTGCACCTCCAACGCATGCAGGAATTCGACCAGCGTGGCAATCGGCGTGTCGTGAATCATCTCTTCGGAGAAGGCCACAACGCGTGGGCTCATGTGCTCGTCACCGTAGGACGCGGTCCGCAGGATCGGACGCAGGACGGCCCGCGCAGCGCCGCGGGTCCGGTGTACCAGCTTCGGTGCGTACCGGGCCGCGAAGCGCACCGCTTCGAGTGCGGGGTTCTGCAGGATCTCGCCCAGCGGTGAGCGGGACAACCCTTCGGCGGCCGACGAAATGATCGCCGCGCCGACGATGCGGCTTCCGTAGTTCTTGGGGAACTGGCGGGCGTGTGAAAGAACCGTCATGCCGCCCATCGAGTGCCCGACGAGGACTACGGGCCCGCGTGGAACCATCACCTGCAGAATGGTTTCCAGGTCCTGGCCGAGCTGGGGCACGGTGTAGGAGTCGACGGGTGCCGCACCGGATTGCCCGTGCCCACGCTGGTCGTAGAACACCATCCGGACCTGATTTCCCCACCGGGCCTCCAGCGCCGCGCGCTGGAAGTGAAACGATCCCATCCGCAGGCAGAAGCCATGAGCGAACACCACGGTCAACGGCGCGGTGATCGGCCCGACCTCGCGTACCACCAGCGGAATACCATCCGGTGTGGTGACTACACAACCGCGGTCGGCGTCGAGAAGTGTGAAATCCTCGCCCCGGTACGCATCTTCGATGTAGGAGCGGTGCCCGAAAGACCGGGCGGCCGACACTCCGGCGACGGTGCCGACTGCACCCAGTCCGGCCACTCCGGCGAGCAGGCCGGCTCGCCTCCCGGCGCCCCGGCCAGGGTGGTCGTCCTTACGGGCCAGCCGCTGCGCACTCTTCTCGGCGCGACGCGCCAGCCGTCCATCGATGCCGCGCGGCGTGGAGGTCGCCTCGTCGTTACTGCCCACCGGCGTCGGCCTCCCGGTGGGTGCGCACTACCCGTCCCCGCGGGCTGGTCACCACCTCGTAGTGGATCGTGCCGAGCAGGTCGGCCCAGTCCTGGGCCGTCGGTTCGCCGGATGCGCCCGGGCCAAACAGAATTGCCTCGTCGCCCTCCGTGACGTCAGGCGTGCCCGGGCCGAGGTCGACGACGAACTGGTCCATGCACACGCGTCCGACGCTGTGCCGCAGCCGGCCGTTGATCAGAACGTCGATCCGCCCGCCAAGGGTCCGGTACAACCCGTCGGCATATCCGATCGGCAACAGCGCCAGGTTGGTGTCCCGATCCGCGATCCACGTGTGGCCGTAGGACACGCCATCACCGGCCTTGATCGGCTTGACCATCGCGACCGTGCAGCGCAGCGTCATCGCCGGGCGTAGTCCCATATCACCGCGGTCCGGGATCGGGCTCAGCCCGTACACCGCGATACCGGGGCGGACCATGTCGAAGGCGAGATCGGGCCGCGTCATCGCCGACGGCGAGTTGGACAGGTGGGCAACCTCGAATTCGATTCCCCGCCTGCGAGCTTCGGCAATCATCTCGGTAAACCGTTGCGCCTGACGGTCATTGATCGGGTCATCTGGTATGTCACCGCTGGCGAGGTGCGACATGATGCCACGCAGCCGGATGGCGTCGGCCGCTACCCCACGCTGCAGCGCGCTCAGCACGGCAGGGTAATCCGCGGAGCCGACGCCGTTGCGGTTGAGCCCGGTGTCGACCTTGACGGTCACCTCGGCCGTGCGTCCGGTGCGTTCGACGGCGTCGAGCACCGCGCCAACCTGCCCCACCGAGGACACGGCGACCTGAACGCCCGCCGACAGGGCGGGAGCGAAGTCGGTGCCCGGCGGGTGCAGCCAGGCCAGTACCGGCGCGGTGATGCCGCCGCGGCGCAGCGTCAGCGCCTCGTCGATGGTGGCCACGCCGAGTTCGGCGGCGCCCGCCTCGACCGCGGCGCGACCGGCCTGCACCGATCCATGGCCGTAGCCGTCGGCCTTGACGACCGCCATCACCTGGGCGGCGCCCGCGAGCTCACGCAGAACGCGCACATTGTGGGCAATCGCCCCCAGATCGATGATCGCCTCGGCGCCGGGGCGCCAAACCTTGGTGTGCGTCGACGGGGTCAACGAAGTCGTGTGCATGGTCTCCTCACCGCCGCCAATTGTCCCAGAAACCGGCACGGTTGCCCGCATAGGGCGCTGACCTGCGCTTCATGGCCCGCGACGGCGGTAGAGTCGGCAAAATGCGGGTGCTGTCGATGGACGACGCCGTTCTGGCCGCGGGGCCGGATCTGGGCGGGCCGGCCGCGCCGCCCGCGCACTCCCGGATCGCCGCCTGGCTGGAGAAATTGATCGTCTCCGGGCAACTCGCCCCGGGTGACAAGCTGCCCGCCGAGGTCGAGATCGCCGGTGCGCTCGGCGTGAGCCGGATGACACTGCGCCAGGCGCTGGCGGCCATCGAGGCCAAGGGTCTGATCCGGCGCAGCCGGGGGCGATTCGGGGGCAACTTTGTCGAGGTGCCGCGGCTGGAATTCGACCATGTCGGGCTGCCGGGGTTCACCGAGCAGCTGCGCAGACTGGACATGGCCGCCGGGGCGCGGGTCATCGGCGCCGCCACCCGCCCGGCCAGCGCGGTGGTGCGACAGGCCCTGCGGCTCAAACGGGGTGCCCAGGTGCACAAGATCGTCCGCACGCGATCGGCCAACAACACGCCGGTGGTGATCGAGGAGACTTATCTGCCTGCGGCCCGGTTCCCCGGACTGCTGGCCGCCGACCTCACCGGATCGATATACGCGTTGATGGCCGACGGCTTCGACAGCCCGCTGTATTCCGCCGACGAACACATCGAGGCCGTGCAGGCCAGTGCGTCGTCGGCCGAGCTTCTCGGCGTGGCTGTCGGCGATCCCCTGCTATTGGTGACGCGAACGGCCTACGACCGCAACGATATTGCGGTGGAGTTCTCCTACGACTACTTCCGCTCCGACCGCACCCGGATTCGGGTGAAATCCACCGTCGACCGCGGGCCGGACGCCGAAGTGGAGACCTCGCCGACGTCCTAGCGAGCCAACGACGGCAGCTCGTGCTCGATGATGTCGACCGACAGCCGCGGAACGATCGCCGGAGCCACTACCGCCAGTTCGTCGCTGGGCGCGGCCGCGACGGCGATGCACCGCATCCCGGCCGCCTGCGCGCCGCGCACACCGGGCACCGAATCCTCGAAGACCACGATCTCGCCCGGTGCGCACCCGAGCTGGCCGGCGCCGGAGAGGAAGCCTTCCGGATCCGGCTTTCCGCGGCTGACGTCCTCCTCTGCGACGACCACCCGAATCAGCTCACCGACCGGACTGCTCTCCAGGACCGCGCGGACATCGTCACGCTGCGCCCCGGTGACGATGGCCATCGGCACACTGTGTTCGGACAGCACCTGCACAAGGGCCACCGTCTGCGGTCGGATCGGGTTGTCACCGGCGACGAGTTCGCGGTAGCGCCGCTTGCGCAATTCGAGCAGCACATCGACGTCGTGGCCCTCGGCGCCGGCGATCTCCAGGGCCTTCTCGACGATCTCGCGGTCGCTGTGGCCCCGCAAGTGGCGGTCGTAGTCCTGCTGGGTCATGTCCCAGTTCAGGTGTTCGCGGAACAGCTCACCGAAGATGCGGAACAGGATCGGTTCGTCATCGGACAGCGTCCCGTTGAAGTCGAAGATCACCGCGGGGCGCGCAGCGGCGGCCCAGTCGGTGATTACGGTGCGGGCCAGGCGGATATCCGGATACGACGGCACGGCCGAGTGAAACATTGGCTCTGCCACAAGTCAATAGTCTAGTCTTTTACGCGCGACACACGTACTGCGTGAGGATGTCCCTATGCCGTTCATTTCCGATCCGGAACTGGATGCGCTGCTGGACCAACTGCCGGCACTCGCCGGCCAACCGCGCCGACTCGAGGAACTGTCCGGCGGTCTGACCAACCGCAATATCAAGGTCACCACACCGTCGGGAACCTACGTCGCGCGCTGCAGCGTCAACGCCACCAATCTGCTCGGCATCGACCGCGACAACGAGCACTACAACAGCAAGGCCGCCGAGCAGGCGGGCGTCGGTGCCCCGGTGATCGACTATCGGCCCGATCTGGGCATTCTGCTGGTCGGCTTCCTCGAAGGTGTCACACTGACCAACGCCGACTTTCAACGCCCCGATGTGTTGGCTCGAGTCGCCGAAGGTTGCCGAACTCTGCACGCCGGACCGCGCTTCCGCGATCGCTTCGACATGTTCGCCCGCCAGCCCGCCTATCTGAAGGTGGTGCAGGAACGCGGTTTCCGGATGCCGACGGACTACCTGCACTTCACCCGCGAATTCCTCGCGGTGAAACGCATTCTCGGACCCGACGACCACGCCACCGTGCCGTGCAACAACGATCTCCTTGCGGGCAATTTCGTCGACGACGGCCACAAGGTGTGGTTGATCGACTACGAGTACTCCGGCAACAACGACCCCTGCTTCGAACTCGGCAACATCTGGGCCGAGTGCGGGCTGACCACAGAGCAGCTCGACGAGTTGGTCACGCTGTATTACGGCCGCCGGTTACGGCACAAGACGGCGCGGGCGCGCCTGCAGGGGATCATCGGCAAGTACGGCTGGACGCTGTGGGGATGCATCCAGAATGGCTCCAGCGCTTTGGATTTTGACTTTTGGGACTGGGCGATGGAGCGCTACGAGTCCGCGGTCGCCGAATTCCGCGGACCCGACTTCCCACGCCTGCTCTCTGACGCCCAGGCACCCGACTGACGACCGATAGGAACCCATGTCGAACCCATCACTGCCCGACCGCGCTCAGATCGTCATCATCGGTGGCGGCGTCATCGGCACCAGCGTTGCCTACCACCTCACCAAGCTCGGCCGCACCGATGTCGTGCTGCTCGAGCAAGGCCAGCTGTCATCCGGAACGACCTGGCACGCAGCCGGTTTGGTCGGGCAGCTCCGCGCCTCGGAGAGCGGTACCCGGCTGGTGCAGTACTCGACCCAGCTGTATGCCGAACTGGAGACAGAGACCGGGCTGAGCGCGGGCTACAAGCAGTGCGGCGGAGTCACGGTGGCCCGCAGCGAAGACCGGATGACGCAGCTGCGCCGCACCGCGGCGAACGCCGCCGCCTACCAGCTGGACTGTGAATTGCTCAGCCCCGACGAGGCTTTCGAGCGCTACCCGGTGATGCGGGTCGACGATCTGGTTGGCGCGATCTGGCTGCCCGCCGACGGCAAGGCCAACCCGACCGATCTGACGATGGCGCTGGCCAAGGGCGCTCGGCAGCGCGGCGCCAAGGTGTACGAGCGGGTCCGGGTGCTCGACGTGCTCACCGAAGGTGGCCGGGTGACCGGCGTGCGCACCGACGCCGGGGACATAGAGGCCGAGATCGTGGTGAACTGCGCCGGCCAGTGGGCCAAGGCCGTCGGCGCACTGGCCGGGGTGAACGTTCCGCTCTACTCCGCCGAGCACTTCTATGTCGTCACCGAGACCATCGCCGGCGTGCATCCCGATCTGCCGATTCTGCGTGACCCCGACGGCTACACCTACTTCAAGGAGGAGGTCGGCGGGCTCGTCATCGGCGGCTTCGAGCCGGAGGCCAAGCCGTGGGTGACACCGGACAAGATTCCCTACCCCTTCGAGTTCCAATTGCTCGAGGAGGACTGGGAACACTTCGAGATCCTGATGGACAACGCGTTGTTGCGGATCCCGGCGCTCGAGCACACCGGTTTGAAGAAGCTGTACAACGGCCCGGAGAGCTTCACGCCGGACAACCAGTTCATCCTCGGCGAAGCGCCCGAGTGCGCGAACTTTTTCGTCGGCGCGGGATTCAACTCGGTGGGTATCGCCTCGGCAGGCGGCGCCGGGCGGGCGCTGGCGGAGTGGATCGTCAACGGCTCCCCCACCACCGATCTCACCGGCGTCGACATCCGCCGCTTCGCCCCGTTCAACGGCAACGTGTCCTGGCTGCACGACCGGGTAGCCGAGATCCTCGGTGTTCACTATGAAATCCCTTGGCCCAACCGAGAACTGGCGACTGCACGACCGTTCCGTCGTTCCCCGGTGCACCATCTGCTCGCGGCAGCGAACGCGAATTTCGGCAGCCGGATGGGCTGGGAGCGGGCCAACTTCTTCGCCCCGGCGGGCAGCGATCCCATCATTGAGTACTCATGGGGCAAACAGAATTGGCTACCCTGGTCGGCGGCCGAACAGGTCAACACCCGCACCGCGGTCACCGTGTTCGACCAGACCTCGTTCTCCAAGTACATAGTGACGGGACCCGACGCCGAGACGGCTCTGCAATGGCTGTGCACGGCGGATGTGGCTGTACCGGTCGGCAAGTCGGTCTACACCGGCATGCTCAACGAGCGCGGCACCTATGAATCGGATGTCACCGTCACCCGTACCGGGCCGCAGGAGTTCCTGATCGTCAGCAGCGCGGCCACCACCGAGCGGGACAAAGACCACATCCGCAGGAACTCCCCTGCCGGAGCACGCGCCGAACTGGTCGACATCACTTCGTCGATGGCGGTTTTCGGCGTGATGGGTCCGCGGTCTCGCGACTTGCTCGCCGAGCTCACCGACGCCGACCTCTCGGATGCCGCATTTCCATTCGCCACAAGTGCCGTCATCTCGCTGGGCTACGCCACCGTGCGGGCGACCCGGATCACCTACGTCGGCGAACTGGGCTGGGAGCTCTACGTTCCCGCTGAGTTCGCGGTCGGCGTGTACGAGGACCTCGTGACGACCGGTGAGCGGTTCGGGATCGCCCGCGGCGGCTACTATGCGATCGAGTCGATGCGGCTGGAGAAGGGCTACCGCGCGTTCGGTCGCGAACTCACGCCCAACGACACCCCCGTCGAGGCCGGGTTGTTGTTCGCCTGCAAGCTGAACACCGACATCGACTTCCTCGGCCGCGCAGCGGTGGAGAAGGCCAGAGCCGAGGGCCCATGCCGAAAGCTGGTCGGCTTCGCCGTCGACTCACCGGAGCCCATGTTGTGGGGCGGCGAGCTGATCCTGCGCGACGGCGCCGTCGCCGGACAGGTCAGTTCGGCGGCATGGGGCGCCACCACCGGGGCGTGCGTCGGATTGGGTTACGTCCGCTCACCCGATGGTGCGGTCGTGACCGCCGACTGGGTGCGCGCCGGCGAGTTCGCCGTCAACGTCGGTGGCGAGATCTACCCGATCACAGTGTCGCTCAGGCCGATCTACGATCCGGCTAACGAGCGGGTGCGCTGAACGTGGCGATCGGTCGCAGCAGGTTCATCATGACGACGGGGATCCGCCGATCTGTTGACTGCTGATACGCGATGTAGGGCGGATACAGGTGGCACATGTACTCCCACACCTGATGCCGTTCATCGCCCTCCGGTTCCCGCCACGCCGCCTCGAAGGCCTGCGTGGCGATCTGCACGTCGAGCGTGTCCTGGGCCAGGATGTTCAGGTACCACTGCGGATGGCTGTCGGCGCCACCCTTCGACGCCACGATGACGATCTCGCCGCCGACGTTGCCGTAGATCAGCGGTGTGACGAAGCGTTTCCCGGATCTGCGGCCGGTGTAGCGGATGAGGCAGTGAGTGGTGAAGGTCCGACCACCGACATCGTTGAGATCGACGACATGTCCTTGCGCGCCATTGCTTTCCAGGTAGGTCGCCAGGTGCTGCGCGGTCCAGTCGGCGCGCCTGGCGCGTATCGCTTCAGCGTCGGAGTCGGCCATCAGTGCGCAAAGTGTTCCTGGGTGAAGTGCCCCGCCGGCTGGATCGCGTCGAGGTGGCCGAGGACGGCGTTGAGGTCCGCCCACAGCGAGCGGGCCAGGTCGGCGGAGAACCCTTCACGCACGACCACCCGCAGCACCGAAATGTTCTCCGCGCCTTCGGGCATGGTGTATGCGGGCACCTGCCAGCCGTAGGAGCGCAGCGCCGCCGACACATCGAACTCGGTGTAACCGAGGTCGCCCTTCAGCCGGAACGCGACCACCGGGATCGCCGAGCCGTCGGAGATCACCTCGAAGTGCCGGCAAGCCTCCAGTTGGTCGGACAGCCAGCGGGCCGTCCCCGACAGACACTGCATCACATGGGTGTAGCCGGCCCGGCCCAGCCGCAGGAAGTTGTAGTACTGACCGACCACCTGGTTGCCGGGCCGGGAGAAGTTCAGCGTGAACGTCGGCATGTCACCGCCGAGATAGTTGACCCGGAACACGAGTTCCTCGGGCAGACAATCGGCGTTGCGCCACACCACGAATCCGATGCCGGGATAGGTCAGCCCGTACTTGTGGCCGCTGACGTTGATCGACGCGACCCGGGGCAGCCGGAAATCCCATTTGATGTCCGGGTGCAGGAACGGCACCACGAAGCCACCGCTGGCGGCGTCGACGTGCACCGGGATGTCGAGGCCCTTCTCCTCCTGCAGTTTGTCCAGCGCCGCGCAGATCTCGGCGATCGGCTCCAGTTCGCCGGTGTAGGTGGTGCCCAGGATCCCCACGACGCCGATGGTGTCCTCGTCGACCGCCTCGAGCACCTGCTCCGGGGTGATCACGTAGCGATCCTCGGCCATCGGAAGGTAGCGTGGCTCGACTTCGAAGTAGCGGCAGAACTTCTCCCACACCACCTGCACGTTGGAGCCCATCACCAGGTTGGGTGTGCGGGTCTTCCAGCTGTCGCCGACCCGGGCCTTCCAGCGCCACTTCAGCGCGAGACCGCCGAGCATCACGGCCTCCGACGAGCCGATCGTGGAGACCCCGATCGCCGTGGCGGCATCGTCGTCACGCAGGTTCTCGGCATGGAAGAGGTCGGCGACCATTGCCACACACCGGGATTCGATGGCGGCGGTGGCCGGATACTCGTCCTTGTCGATCATGTTCTTGTCGAACGTCTCGGCCATCAGCTTCTCGGCCTCGGGGTCCATCCAGGTCGTGACGAAGGTCGCGAGGTTGAGCCGGGAGCTGCCGTCGAGCATCAACTCGTCGTGGATGAACCGGTATGCCGCAGTGGGTTCCATCGCCTCGTCGGGCAGCCGCAGCGACGGGATGGGGTCGGTGGACAGGCGCCCGGTGTAGGCCGGTGCGATCGATGGGGAGCGGTATTTGACGTGAGGCACGGGCGTCCTTTCTACAGTTCTGCGACGGCTTGACGGATGTGGTTGAGGATGCGCGATGCCGATGTCGGCACCGAAGACGGGCCGGGATCGGCCGCTGAGGCGTTGGCGGCGCGGGCGTGCACGAACGCCGCCGCGGCGGCCGCTTCGATCGGTGGCAGGCCGGCGGCCAGCAGGGCGCCGATCATGCCGGACAACACGTCACCGGAGCCCGCGGTGGCCGCCCACGATCCGCCGGCCGGGTTGAGGTAGACAGTTCCGTTCGGATCGGCGATGACGGTGACATTGCCTTTGAGCAGCACGGTGGCACCGAACGCCTCGGCCAGTCTGCGGGTGGCCGTGACCCGGTCCTCGCCCGGCGGTGCCCCAGCGAGCCGGGCGAACTCACCGGCATGCGGGGTCAGCACCGTCGGGGCGTCGCGGCCGGCCACCAGATCCGGCTGGGTGGACAGGATCGTCAGCGCATCGGCGTCGACGACCACCGGCAGCGCGGTGTTCAGCGCGAAATGCACCGCTGCAAAACCACTCTCGTCGGTGCCCAGCCCGGGACCGACCACCCAGGACTGCACCCGGCCCGCGGCGTGCGGGTTGGGTGCTGCCACCACCTCGGGCCAGTGCGACACCACCTCGGCCGCCGCCGACCCGGCGTAGCGCTTCATCCCCGAGGTGGTGGCCACGGCCGCACCGGTGCACAGGATGGCCGCGCCGGGATAGGTGGCCGAGCCGGCCAGGATCCCGGTGACGCCCTGGCTGTACTTGTCGTCGTGCGCGCCGGGCACCGGCCATCGGGCTTTGACATCGGCGGCATCGAAACCCAGGACGTCGGTGGCGGGCAGATCCAACCCGATGTCGACAAGTTCGACCCGGCCGCAGTCGGCAAGGGCATGAACAGGTTTGAGCCCACCGAAGGTGACGGTGAGCGCCGCGCGCACGGCCGGTCCAGCGATCGCGCCGGTCTGCACGTCGACCCCGCTGGGGATGTCGACGGCCACCACTGGAATGCCTGCATCGTCGACGGCGGCGAACACCTCGGCGGCCGCGGGGCGCAGCGGGCCGCTGCCGGAGATGCCGACGACACCGTCGATCACGAGGTCCGCCGACCGCGGCACGGCGGGCACCACCCGACCGCCCGCGGCCCGGAATGCGGCCAACGCCTTGGCGTGGGCGCGTTCGGGGTTCAGCAGCACCGCGGTCGCCGCCACGGCGCGGCGCCGCAGAAAAGTCGCCGCCCACAATGCGTCGCCACCGTTGTCACCCGAGCCCACCACAGCGCAGACCTGGCGCCCCGCCACCGCCCCGGTTCGCGCACGCAGCTCGCGGGCGATCGCGGTGGCCAAGCCGTAGGCGGCCCGGCGCATCAGCGCACCGTCGGGCAAGCTGGCCAGCAAGGGCTTCTCGGCGGCGCGGATAGCGTCGGCGGTGTAGTAGTGCCGCATCAGCTCCCGTTTCAGTCAGCAAACCCGCGCTGCACCAGACTACTTCGGATCGGCGGGTCTCCGGTCAAACATCGGCTATAAGCTGAGCTAATGGCTTTCTATGCGGCTCAGCAAGGGTAGCCATGGAGTTGCGGGAGTTGACGGCCTTCGTCGTGGTGGTCGAGGAGGGCGGGATGTCGGCCGCGGCGCGGCGGCTGCACGTCAGCCAGCCCGCACTGTCGCAGACGATCAGCGCGCTGGAACGCGAACTCGGCGTCACACTGCTGACCCGCCGCAACACCGGCGTGGAACCCACCGAGGCCGGAATCACGCTGCTCGGCGAGGCCCGGGCGATCTTGGCGCGCCGAGACCAGGCGGTCCGGACGATGACCGCCTTCACCGCCGAGGACGCCGGCATCATCCGGATCGGCGTGCCGTTGGAACTCGCCCCCGATGTGTTGCCGGGTGCGCTGGCGAAGTTCGCCGTGACCGCCCCGCGGACACGGGTGGTGCCGCGGCGATTGTCGACCTCGGCGCAGTTCGCCGCGCTCCGCGACGGCGCCCTCGACATCGGCCTGGTCCGGGAACGCCCGCCGGGAACTGACCTCGACGCGATGCTCGTCGCGCGGGAACGGCTCGGCGTATATCTGGACTCGACGGTGGCTGCCGAGCGTGCCGGGCCCGACGGGGTACCCCTGGAATCGCTCGCCGGCCTGAGCTGGGCCGGGTTTCCGCGGGCGGGCAGCCCCGCTTGGTATGACGAGTTGACGGCGATCCTGCGTAGCCACGGCATCGACGTCGGACCGCCGGTGCCCGAGGACCTCGAACTGATCGCGCCGATGAAGTTCGCCGCGGTGGCAGCCGGCCGCTCGTTCGCACTCGCCCCGCCCGTCCACGGCGACCTGCCCGCCGCTGTGGCGTGGGCACCGCTGGTCGGTGGTCCCCTGGTGCGCCGAACCTGGGCGGTGTGGCCGGCGATGTCACGGCGCCGCGACATCGGGCAACTCATCGCCGCGTTCGACGTGCCGAGTGGCGACGGCGTCGATCGCTAGGGCGCCAGCGCCACTTGGCCGCCGGTCGCTTGCAGGATCGCGCCGTTGATGTATGACGCGCTCGGAGAGGCCAAAAAGACCACTACCTCGGCGATTTCGTCCGGCGACGCAGCGCGCCCGATGGTCGTCAGCTGCCCGAGTACGCCGGTGAGGCCGGGCAATGCCGCCGATCCCGGAGTTTTGGTCGGACCGGCCTGGACCGCATTGACCCGTACCCCCGATCGGCCGAATTCGTCGGCCCAGACCCGGGTCAGCAGCTCCAGGCCGGCCTTCGATGCGCCATAGATTCCGCCGCCCCGAGCCGGCACGCCTGCCGCAACGGTGCTGATGTTCACCACTGCGCCCCCTCCGCGACCCATCATGCCGGGAACCAGCTGCTGCACCAACAGATAGGGCGCTCGCAGGTTGATGCCGATGTGGTCATCGAGCACCGCGACGTCGGTGTCGACGGTGGTGCCGAACTGGTAGACACCGGCATTGTTCACCAGCACGTCCACGGGACCCGCCTCACGAGCCAGCCGACGGATGTCGTCGGAGTCGGTGAGGTCGGCGGCGACGAAATGCGCCTTGCCGCCCGACCTTTCGATCTCCAGCACGACCTCACCACCACGTTCGGCGTTGCGACCGTGCACCACCACCTCGGCACCCGATTCCGCGAGCCGGTGTGCGACGGCCCGGCCGATTCCGGAGGTAGCGCCGGTCACCAATGCGGTGGTTCCCCGCAAACTCATCCCTGTCACCTCTGCCATGCCAGCAGCATGCCACCGGAAACGCGGCATCTGAATGTCCGCGCTATGCAACGATTTTATGGCCGCTATCGGCGAAACCTATGGGTGAGTGGGTATGCCACCGAGCATGAATGAACAGTTACTCTCCGGCCTGCTCGCCATCGAGCGGGCCGGGTGGCAGGCATTGTGTGAATCCCGCGGCGATGGCTTCTACGGCGACATGATGACCGAGGACGCGGTGATGGTCTTGGCCAACGGAACGGTGATGGACCGGTCCGCAGTCGTCGCGGCGCTGAGTCAGGCTCCGCCGTGGCGCCGCTTCGAGCTCACCGAACCGCGAGTCATCGAGGCCGACGAGGACACCGCGGTGCTGGTGTATGTCGCCACCGCCGAACGTGACGGCGCGGACGAACCCTTCGTCGGGGCCATGTCATCGGTGTATCACCGCGCCGACGGCAGGTGGCGGCTGTTGCTGTATCAGCAGACCGCCGTCGTCACTCCACCGTGACGGACTTGGCCAGGTTGCGCGGCTTGTCGACGTCGAAGCCGCGGGCGCGGGCCACCGCGGCGGCGAACACCTGTAGCGGAACCGTCGAGAGCAGCGGCTGGAACAGCGTTGACACTGCCGGGATTTCGAAGATGTGGTCGGCGTAGGGGCGCACCGTGTCGTCGCCTTCCTCGGCGATCACGATCGTGACCGCACCGCGCGCCTGGATCTCGCGGATGTTGCTCAGCAGCTTGGCGTGCAGGGTCGCAGCGTTCTTTGGCGACGGCATCACCACGATGACGGGAAGGCCGTCCTCGATCAGCGCGATCGGCCCGTGCTTGAGCTCGCCCGCGGCGAAGCCTTCAGCGTGCATGTAGGCCAGTTCCTTGAGCTTGAGCGCACCCTCGAGGGCCACCGGGTAGCCGACGTGGCGCCCCAGGAATAACACGGTGGGCGAGGGCGCCAACCGCTGTCCCAACTCGGTGATCGGCTTCATGTGCTCGAGCACCCGGGTGACCTGGTCGGGCATCGACTCCAGTTCGTGGTACTCCCGCGCGACCTCGTCGGGGTACTTGGTGCCACGGGCCTGCGCCAGCGCGAGGCCGACGAGATAGTTGGCGGCGATCTGCGCCAGGAACGTCTTGGTGGCCGCCACGCCGATCTCGGGACCGGCGCGCGTGTACAGCACGGCGTCGGCCTCGCGCGGGATCTGGCTGCCATTGGTGTTGCAGATCGCCAGCACCTTGGCCTTCTGGCTTTTCGCGTGTCGGACCGCCTCCAACGTATCGGCGGTCTCGCCGGACTGCGAGATCGCGATCACCAGCGTGCCACGGTCCAAAACCGGGTCCCGGTATCGGAACTCACTGGCGAGTTCGACTTCCACCGGCAGCCGTGTCCAGTGCTCGATCGCGTACTTGGCCAGCAGGCCGGAGTGGAACGCGGTGCCGCAGGCGACGATGAAGACTTTGTCGACTTCTCGCAGTTCCTGATCGCTCAGCCGCTGCTCGTCAAGCGTGATGCGGCCGTCGACGAAATGACCGAGCAGGGTGTCGGCGACCGCCGCCGGCTGCTCGGCGATCTCCTTGAGCATGAAGTAGTCGAAGCCGCCCTTCTCGGCGGCCGACAGATCCCAGTCGATATGAAATTCCCGCGCGAACGCGGACGCATCACGGCCGGTGAAATCGGCGATCCGGTAGCCGTCGGGGGTGATCACCACCACCTGGTCCTGGCCCAGCTCGACGGCCTCCCGGGTGAACTCGATGAACGCCGCGACGTCCGACCCGACGAACATCTCGCCGTCGCCGACGCCGACCACCAACGGGGTGGACCGCCGGGCCGCGATGATCGTGCCGGGGTTGTCGGCGTGTGCGAACACGAGCGTGAAGTGCCCCTCCAACCGGCGCAACACGGCCAGCACCGAGCCCTCGAAGTCTCCGGCGGTCGGACCCTGCCGGTAGGCCTGCGCGACAAGATGCACCGCCACCTCGGAGTCGGTGTCGCTGGCGAACTCCACGCCGGCGGCCTCCAACTCCTGCCGCAGCGGGGCGAAGTTCTCGATGATGCCGTTGTGGACAACGGCGAATTTGCCCGCGGCATCCCGATGGGGGTGGGCGTTGCGGTCGGTCGGGCGGCCGTGGGTGGCCCACCGGGTGTGACCCATTCCTGCCGTGCCTGCCAGCGCGGCCGGGTCGGTCTCGGCCAGCGCCTCCTCGAGGTTGCTCAGCCGACCCGCACGGCGGCGAACAGTCAGCCCGCCTTCCCCGTCGAGCAGCGCGACACCAGACGAGTCGTAGCCGCGGTACTCCATCCGTCGCAGTGCGTCGACCACAACGCCCCGCGCGGGGCGGTGCCCGACGTAAGCCACGATTCCGCACATGTTTAACCAGGGTAGTGCAGCGGCGGGTTCGACCCGGTGGGCTAGGTTCGTGGGGTGGCCCGGACAAAGAAGCTCTTCGCGGCGCTGACCCGCCGCGGTCCGCATCGAGTTCTGCGCGGTGACCTGGCCTTTGCCGGGTTACCCGGCATCGTCTACACCCCGTCGTCGGGCTTCAATCTGCCCGGTGTGGCCTTCGGCCACGATTGGCTCACAGAGGTCGACCACTACCAGAAAACGCTGGAACATCTGGCCTCCTGGGGCATCGTCGCCGCCGCTCCCAACACCGAACGCGGGTTCGCCCCGTCGGTGCTCAACCTCTCGGTCGACCTGGGGACGACGCTCGACATCATCACCGGGGTTCGACTCGGCCCCGGCGAAATCAGCGTGCACCCCACCAAGCTCGGCCTGGCCGGGCACGGCTTCGGTGGGTCGGCGGCGGTGTTCGCCGCGGCGGGCCTGTCCGGTGCCCGTACCGGCGCCCCCAAAGCGGTCGCCGCGCTGTTTCCGACGGTCACCAAGCCGCCGGCCGCGCAGCCGGCGGCGTCGCTCAAGCTGCCCGGCCTGGTCCTCAGCGCCCCCGACGACCAGCTGTCGTTGCGCACCGATGCGCTGGGACTGGCCGATGCGTGGCCGGGATCGGTCCTGCACGTCGTCAGCAAGGCCGACAGCGCCGGGCTCGCCGAGAAGCGCCGGTTCGCCAAAGTGGTCGGCATGCCGGGATCGGACAAACGGACCCAGAAGGCGGTGCGCGCGCTGCTGACCGGGTTCCTGCTGTACCACCTGGCCGGTGACAAGACGTATCAGGTGTTCGCCGACCCCGAGGCGGCGCTGCCCAAGACCGTGCCGGTCGACCCCGAGGCACCGGTGGTGCCCGTCGACGAGCAGATCGTCGCGCTGCTCAAATAAACCCGAGAGTCCCCCAACCAACTGGTTGGTGATATACCTGGCGGATGCGCACCGGAATTTTTCTGAACTATTCAGGCGGTTTCCGTGAGGCCGTCGAGCACATCGTGGTGCTGGAGAAGGCCGGGGTGGACATCGCCCTGGTCGCCGAGGCCTATTCGTTCGACGCGATCAGCCAGCTCGGCTATTTGGCCGCCAAGACCTCGACGATCGAGCTGGGCTCGGGCGTCGTCCCGATCTACACCCGCACCCCGACGCTGCTGGCGATGACCGCCGCCGGGCTGGACTACGTGTCCGACGGTCGCTTCCGGCTCGGCATCGGCACCTCGGGCCCGCAGGTGGTGGAAGGCTTTCACGGTGTGCCGTTCGATGCCCCGCTGGGCCGCACCCGTGAGGTCGTCGACATCTGCCGCCAGGTCTGGCGTCGGGAACGCGTGCAGCATCAGGGTCACAGCTATCAGATTCCGCTGCCCGCCGACCAGGGCACCGGGCTGGGCAAACCGCTGAAGATCATCAATCCACCTGTGCGCGAGCAGATTCCGATCACCATCGCCGCGCTAGGCCCCAAGAACGTCGAGCTCACTGCCGAGATCGCCGAGGGTTGGCAGCCGGTGTTCTTCTACCCGGAGAAGGCCGACGCCGTATGGGGGGACGCGCTGCGGGCCGGAAAGGCCAAGCGGGACAGCCGGCTTGGTGATCTCGATGTGATGGTCGGTGTGTCGCTGGCCATCGGCGACGACGTCGAGGAGCGGCTGAACTGGGCAAAGCCGCACCTGGCGCTCTACATCGGCGGCATGGGGGCCAAGGGGCAGAACTTCTACCACAAGCTCGCCACCCGCTACGGCTTCGGTGAAGTGGCCGACCGCATCCAGGACCTGTTCCTGTCCGGCCGTAAGGCCGAGGCGATCGCCGCGGTGCCCGACGAACTCGTGCGCCAGGTGAACCTGATCGGTCCGCGCGGATTCGTCAAAGAACGGATCGCCGCGTTCGCCGACGCCGGTGTCACCACGCTGCTGGCCACCCCGACCACCACCGATGCCGCCGAATACCTGCGCTGGGTCGAGGAATTGCAGCAGCTACTGCCCTGATCACTGGCCGACCTGCGGCAGTTCGTCGGCGGCGATCTCGCAGGGCGTCTGCTCGTCGGATTGCTCGACGGCCGGTGGCGGCGGCAGGGGTTCCGGTGGTGGCTGCGGGGGCACCTCGTCGGGCACGGGCGCCTCGACCGCCGGTTGTTCAGCGCCGACCGGTGCTTCCGCGGTGACCGGATTCTCGTCGGGCAGAGCCTCATCCGGATCCTCGACCTCCTCCTGGCCGGAGTCGTCCTCGTCCGCCTCGGGGCCGGGTTCGGGCTCGGGCTCGGGCTCGTCGAGTTCGGGCGGCTCCTCGTCCGGTGTCGGGTCGGGAATGCCTTCGGACAACCCGCCGAACGCCTCGGCGAGTCGGGCCGCCAATCCGGAAAGGCCACCGCCGACATCGGGCATGGTCGGCATGCCTGCGGGCGCTGCCGCGCCGGGGGCCGGTGGCACCAAGGGCTCTGCCCCTGGCGCCGGCGGAAGCGGTTGGGCGGGTACGACATCCGCCACCGGCGACGCCGGGAGAATGGGACCGGCCGCCGGTGGCGCGACGGGGACGCCGGCGGGAACTGTTGGTGCGGGGGCGACCGGCAACGGCGCGGGCAACGATGCCGGAGCGGATTCGGGGCCCCATGAACCAGGTATGTCGAAATATGTTGGCGGGGAGGCGTTCAACTGCCGTAGCGCGTCCTCGTAGGCCGCCGTCACCGATGCGGTCGCCGATCGCATCGCCGTGAGCCAGTCGGTACGGATGTCGGCGTCGATGTAGGGCGTGATCTGATGGGTGACGATGTCGACCGCCTCGGTCTGCTCGGTGTGCCCGCCAAGGACTGCGGCCGCGGCAGCCAGCCACGCCGACCGCTCGCCGGCCCGGCGGTCGTCGATCGACACCGCCACACGGACCTTCTCGTCGACCAACCGCGCCAGATCATCGCGTAATACGTCACATGCTTCGGCAGCCGCACGCAACGCCGTGGCCACCGCCGCACCGGATGCGCACTGCCGCTCGATGAATACCGTTGCCGCCGAGCCGGACTCTCCGTTCCACGCGGCGGATGCCGCAGTCATCCCGTCGCGCGACACCCGTACCGCCTCGTCGGCCGCGGCCGCTGCGGCGCGCAACATCGCACAGTCGGCGTCGAGCACCGCGAGGTCCAACCCATCCTCGCTCCCGAACCACTCGAGAATCTGCGCCCCGTGTGCGGTCAGGTCGGGATGCTGGTAACCGAGGACGTGGCAGGCCGTCACGTAGGTCTGGGTGTTGGTCACCGACGGCCGCCCCGCCTCGAGCCGGGCGGCGACATCGACCGTCATCGAATCGCCGCGCGCGACTCGGCATCTCCGTAACGATCCGCGGCGACCCGCAGCGCGGCAGCGACCTCCGCGGTGGCGCGCGACCATTGCACCACCCCGGCAGCGAGCCCTCCCAACGCCGCATGCACCGCTGCACCGTGAGCGGTGTGCGACCGCCCGGCCACCCGGGCGTCGAAACCCAGCCTGCTCACCACCGTCCCGTCGAGGACTTGAGCGGCGGCGTCGAAACGTTGTGCGGCACCGCGAAGCGCGACACAGTCCACAGCGGTGTAACCCATATCCGGGTTTGACGCGGCGGCCGCGTCATCGGTTCCGAATTTCTGCCGATCAGCTCTGCGCGCTGACGGATTCGGCAATGCGGACAGCCAGCTGCCGAGCGGTGTCCTCGTCGGCGGCCTCCACCATGACCCGCACCATCTGCTCGGTTCCCGAGGGACGCAGCAGAATTCGCCCGGTGTCCCCCAGTTCGGCCTCAGCCTGGCGCACCGCGGTCTGAACCTCGGGCGCCTCGGCCACCGTCGCCTTGTCGGCGACCGCGACATTGATCAGCACCTGCGGCAGCGTCTGCATCGGTGCGGCCAGCTCGGCCAGCGTCGAGCGGGTCTGCGCCATCCGCGCCATCAGCCGCAGCCCGGTCGCGATACCGTCACCGGTGGTGCCCAGCGCCGGCATCACAATGTGGCCCGACTGCTCACCACCGAGGCTGTACTCCCCGGCCCGCAATTCTTCGAGCACATACCGATCCCCGACGCCGGTGGTTCGCACCGAGATCCCGGCCTCGCGCATGGCGATGTGCAGCCCGAGATTGCTCATCACGGTCGCCACCAGCGTCTCGGATGCCAATTCGCCGGCCTCGCGCATGGCCAGCGCCAGGATCACCATGATCGCGTCGCCGTCGATGATCCGGCCCGTCGCGTCCACCGCGAGGCAGCGGTCGGCGTCGCCGTCGTGGGCCAGCCCCAGGTCGGCGCGATGCGCGACCACCGCGGCCTGTACCTGCTCGAGATGGGTCGAACCACAGCCCGCGTTGATGTTCAGCCCGTCGGGCTCGGCGTTGATCGCGATCACCCGCGCGCCTGCGGCGTGGTAGGCGCGCGGCGCGGCTTGGTATCCGGCACCGTTGGCGCAGTCGACGACGACCGTCAACCCGTCCAGCCGGACCGGGGCCGCGGCGCCCACGTGGTGCAGGTAGCGCTCCAGCGCGTCCCGGCTGTCGACGACCCGGCCGATCTCGGCCCCGACCGGCCGCAGCCCGGGCCCCTGGGCGACGAGTTCCTCGATGCGGTCCTCGGCGTCGTCGTCGAGCTTGTGGCCGCCGGGGCCGAAGATCTTGATGCCGTTGTCGGGCATGGCGTTGTGTGACGCGGAAATCATCACGCCGAAATCGGCGCCGTAGGCCGCGGTCAGGTAGGCGACCGCGGGTGTGGGCAGCACCCCGACGCGCAGCGCATCCACGCCCTCACTGGTGACGCCGGCGATCACCGCCGCTTCGAGCATTTCGCCGCTCGCCCGGGGGTCGCGGCCGATGACCGCGACTCGCCTTCCCGAAGTCGGCGTCGTGGCCAGCCGGCGCGCGGCAGCGGCTCCGAGCGCCAAACCCAACTCGGCAGTCAGTTCTCGGTTGGCGACGCCGCGGACACCATCTGTCCCGAACAGTCGACCCATGGGACAAACTTCTCACAATTACCCGCGCATAGCACAAACCCCGAGGTTAAGCACCGTGTTGCGCCCGGACCGATACCGCATCGAGACACCGGACAGCGAACACTGCCCGCACCCAGTGTGGGTGCGGGCAGTGCCTGGCTAGCTACTGATTAGCCCTCAGCGCTCATCGATCCGTCCGCCGACGGGCCCGCGGGCACCGGTGCCGGCGTCGCGGTCGTGCTGGCCGAGCCGATGCTGCCGTTGCCGTGGCCCTGAACCTGGGGGATCTCCGAGTTACCCGGTCCCGCCTGGGTGAACGTGTAGCTCACCCCACTGGCGCCGCTTGCACACACCGGAACGGTCGAGATCTCGTTATTGGCCAGCTGCGGCAGCTTGACCGACAGATCGTCACCCGGGCAGACGCTCGTGGCGAGGGTCTGCGCAGTGCTCACCGACACGTCTTGGATCGTGCCGATCTGCTCACCGTTGACGGTCAGGCCGACGTTGAGTTGTCCCGCCGACTGGGGAGCCTGGGGCTCGGGCGCAGGGGCCTCCGGAGCCGCGTTCGCGAGTCCGAATCCACCCGCGACGAGCAGCGATCCGCCGAGCACCGCACCAGCGGCCGTCTTCGTGAACGTGTTCATGTTCGCTCCTTTTCTTCCTGTTATTGGCAGGGAGTCAAGGCTGCGGGAGTCATCACCTCACAGCCCCGAAGGAGGACACTGACCCCCCGAAGGGTCCCGCCTCCTACCTCGGGCAGCCGACGTTGCCGCCGACCTCAACACGCATTGCCGAAGGATGAGGGACTCAAACCAAAATTTAACAATTCCTCGCCGCACCCGGCCTGACCAGGTTGGACACCGTGTGACCCAGCCCATAAACGACGCACCGGGCGCCTCCAGTCGAGAACTGGACGACGCCCGGTGGGTCGCTGCGTGGGAAACGCGGCAGATCAGCGCTTGCTGTACTGCGGCGCCTTGCGGGCCTTCTTGAGGCCGTACTTCTTGCGCTCGATGGCACGCGGGTCACGCGTGAGGAAGCCGGCCTTCTTCAGCGCCGGACGGTCCTCGGGCTGCACCAGGATCAGTGCGCGGGCGATCGCCAGGCGCAGCGCGCCGGCCTGACCCGACGGGCCGCCACCGTCCAGGTGGGCGTAGATGTCGAAGCTTTCCACCCGGTCGACCGTCACCAGCGGAGCCTTGATCAGCTGCTGGTGCACCTTGTTGGGGAAGTACGCCTCCAGGGTGCGGCCGTCCAGGTTGAACTGGCCGGTGCCCGGCACCAGCCGGACGCGCACCACGGCCTCCTTGCGGCGGCCGACGGTCTGGATGGGCCGGTCGATGATGATCGGCGCACGCGGGGTGGCCTCGACCTCGACCTCGGCGACCTCGACGACCTCGGGGGCCTCGACCTCGGCCACCTCGACCTCGGTCACGTCTTCTGTCGTTTCGCTCACTGCGCCACCTGCTTGATCTCGAACGGAATCGGCTGCTGCGCGGCGTGCGGATGATCCGGGCCGGCGTAGACCTTGAGCTTCTTCTGGACCTGGCGGCTCAGCTTGTTGTGCGGGAGCATCCCGACGATGGCGTTCTCGACCACCCGGTCGGCGTGCTTGGCCAGCTCGTCGCCCAGGGCGCGGGACCGCAGACCACCGGGGAAACCCGAGTGGCGGTAGAGGAACTTCTTGTTCAGCTTGTCGCCGCTGATGGCGACCTTGTCGGCGTTGATGACGATGACGAAATCGCCGCCGTCGACATTGGGCGTGAATGTCGGCTTGTGCTTGCCGCGCAGCAACTTCGCTGCTTCAACGGCGAGCCGGCCGAGCACCACGTCGGTGGCGTCGATGACGTACCACGAACGCGTGGTGTCACCCGCCTTCGGCG
>JAEZIA010000364.1 GCA_023416315.1 Actinomycetes bacterium | reverse complement strand
GGCGCGGCCACCGCCGTCATCAACTTCCGGCTCGCCGCCGACGAGATGGACTACGTGCTCAACGACTCCGGCGCCAAGCTGCTGATCGTCGGCACCGAACTGATCGACGCCGTGGACAAGATCCGCGCCCGGCTGACCCACGTGCGGCAGGTCATCGAAGTGACGCCCGACGGTGCTGAGGGTGACGAGTACGAGGCCCTGCTGGCCGGCGCCACCCCCGTCGGGCACGACGCCGAGGTCGACCCCGACGACGCCTGCCTGGTCATGTACTCCTCGGGTACCACCGGCCGCCCCAAGGGCGTGACGCTGTCGCACCGAAATGTGCTGGCGCACACGATCAATGCCAAGACATTCGACTTCGACGACGACGACAAGAACATGGTGGCGATGCCGCTGTTCCACGTCGGCGGGTCGGCGTACGTGCAGTACGGAATTCATGCCGGCATTCCGACGATCATGACCCGCGAGGCCGACGGCGCCTCGCTGGCCGGTGCGCTGCTGCAGGGCGCCAACCGCACGTTCCTGGTTCCCGCCGTGCTGGGCAAGGTGCTGGAGTCCGGTGACGACGCGGTGAAACTCTTCAGCCAGTTGCGGACGTTCGTCTACGGCGCCTCACCGATGCCGCCTGCGCTGCTGAAGGCGGCGCTGAAAGCCTGGCCGGACACCGACTTCATCCAGGTGTACGGGCTGACCGAGGTCTGCGGTGCGATCACCCAGCTGCCACCGGAGGTGCACCGCGACGAGTCCCGCCCGGAGCGGCTGATCAGCGCGGGCAAGCCGGCCCGCGAGGCCGAGGTGAAGGTGGTGGACCCGGAGACGCTTGTCGAGTTACCCACCGGGCAGGCCGGTGAATTGTGGTTCCGCTCACCGCAATTGATGCTCGGCTACCACAACAAGCCGGAGGCCACCGCCGCGGCGATCACCGAGGACGGCTGGTTCCGCACCGGGGACATCGGTCGCGTCGACGCCGACGGATTCATTTTCGTCGAAGACCGGCTCAAAGACATGATCATCTCCGGCGGCGAGAACATCTACTCCGTCGAGGTCGAGCGGGTGCTCACCGATCATCCGGCGGTGCTCGACGCCGCGGTGTTCGGCATCCCCGACGAGAAGTGGGGCGAGTCGGTCAAGGCTGTCGTCGAATTGTCGCTGGGCGGAGAGACTTCCGCGGAGGAGCTGATCGCCTGGTGCCGGGAGCGGCTGGCGCACTACAAGTGCCCGCGCAGCGTGGAGATCATCGAGGCGTTGCCGCGCAACCCCACCGGCAAGCTGCTCAAGCGCGAACTCCGCAATCCGCACTGGGAGAACCACGGCCGCGCGATCTGATGGTGGTCGCGCTCGACGATCTGCTGGAGCGGATGCACGTTCTCGCACTGCCGATGCGGGTGCGCTTCCGCGGCATCACCGTTCGCGAGGTGGCGCTGATCGACGGGCCGTCCGGCTGGGGTGAGTTCGGCGCGTTCGTCGAGTACGAGCCGCCCGAGGCCGCGCACTGGCTGGCTGCCGGCATCGAATCCGCTTACGGGACAAGGACACCCGTACTCCGCGACGTGATACCGATCAACGCGACGGTGCCCGCGGTGCCCGCCGAGCAGGTGCCGGAGGTGCTGGCGCGGTTCCCCGGCGCCCGCACCGCCAAGGTGAAGGTGGCCGAGCCGGGGCAGACCTTGGCCGACGACGTCGCCAGACTCAACGCCGTGCGCGCGCAGATCCCCACGGTGCGGGTGGACGCCAACGGCGGCTGGACGGTCGAGCAGGCGGTGGCCGCCGCGGCGGCGCTGAGCGCTGACGGCCCGTTGGAATACCTCGAACAGCCTTGTGCGACAGTGTCGGAACTGGCCGAGGTGCGCAGCCGCGTCGCGGTGGCGGTCGCGGCCGATGAAAGCATCCGCAAGGCCGCCGACCCGCTGGCCGTGGTGCGCGCCCGGGCCGCCGATATCGCGGTGCTCAAGGTGCCGCCGCTGGGCGGCGTGCGGGCGCTGCTGGACATCGCCGCCGAGATCGACATTCCGGTGGTGATCTCCAGCGCGCTGGACTCCACCGTCGGCATCGCCGCAGGCCTGGCCGCAGCCGCGGCGCTGCCGCGGCTGGACCACGCCTGCGGACTCGGCACCGGCGGGCTGTTCGTCGACGACGTCGCCGAGATCGCGCCCGTCGACGGGGGCCTGCCCGTCGGCGAGGTGACACCCGAGCCGGCGCGACTCGCGGCGCTCGCCGCGCCGGCCGACCGCCGCGACTGGTGGATCACCCGCGTCCGCGAGTGCCACGCCCTTCTCGCCCAAACCGACACACGGGCGAACAATCGCATCTAGCGCCAAACGTCGACTTCGACGCTAGATGCCCGCCTTGAGCTCATCGATCGCCGCGCGCACGAAGTGCGCCAGGCCGTGCTCGTCATCGGCCAGCCACTGCTCGAACGCCAACCGGAACACCGCCGCGCCGGACTCGCCGAGGAGCCGGGCCGTCGGCGCGGCCACGCCCCGGCCCACCAGCGCGTCGGCCATCGCCGCAGCCAGCGTCGCGAGCTTGGACAGCTCGCGCTCCAGCAGCGCGGGGTTGGCGTCGATCACCGCCTGCCGCACCCGCGCGGCCTCGCGGCGGTCATCGAAGAAGACGGCCGTCGCCTGCAGTGCGGTGCTGACCGCGTCCAGGGGAGACGCCGAATCCGGGGCTGCGGCAATACTTTTCGTCACCTGCTCGAGCAGCTGGTGTTGCCCGCCGAAGAGCACCTCGCGTTTGTCGGCGAAGTACCGGAAGAACGTGCGCTCGGTCAGCCCGGCCCGCTCGGCGATCTCGGCGACGGTGGTCTGGTCGTACCCGCGCTCGGTGTAGAGCTCCATGGCCGCCTGCTGCAGGCGGCCCTGCGCGTCCGGTTCCCAGCGGGCCATCCGGGAATTTTAGCGGGATGACAGTTGCTGACATCAGCGCTAGGTTCGATGACAGCGACTGACATGGAGGATTCTCATGAAGATTTTCGTCACCGGCGCTTCCGGTTGGGTGGGCTCGGCAGTGGTGCCCGACCTGCTCAAGGCTGGTCACCAGGTGGTCGGCCTGGCCCGCTCCGACAAGTCCGCCGACGCGCTGAAGGCCGCAGGCGCCGACGTACACCGCGGCGACCTCGCCGATCTGGACAGCCTGCGCAGCGGCGCCGCCGACGCCGACGGCGTCATCCACCTCGCGTTCCACCACGACTTCGACAACTTCGGTGAGGCCGGCGAACTCGACCGCGCAGCAATCACCACACTCGGCGAGACGTTGGCGGATTCCGGCCGCCCGCTGGTCGTCACCAGCGGAACGGGCGGACACGCCCCGGGCCAATTCGTCACCGAGGACCGGGCCACCAGCCCCGAGTCGCCGCGCCTGTCCGAGAGCGCCGCGCTGGCCTTCGCCGACCGTGGCGTGCGGGTGGCGATCGTGCGTCTGGCGCCGTCGGTGCACGGCGCCGGCGACTACGGTTTCGTCCCGCGACTTGTCCAAGTCGCCCGCGACAAAGGCGTGGCGGCCTACGTCGGCGACGGCGCCAACCGCTGGTCGGCCGTGCACCGCGACGACGCCGCGGTCCTGTTCCGGCTGGCCGTCGAGAGCGCGACGTCCGGAGCCGTACTGCACGGGGTCGCCGAGGAAGCGATCACCACCCGCGATATCGCCGCGACCATCGGCCGCAACCTCGGAGTGCCCGTCACCAGCATTCCGATCGAGAACGCGATGGACCACTTCGGCTGGATCGGTGCGTTCTTCAGCCTCGACATTCCGGCCAGCAGCGCCCTGACCCGGCAGCGGTTCGGTTGGCAGCCCACCGGAATCGGTCTGCTCGACGACATGAATCAGCACTACTTCTGACTTCTGAGTGGCCCGGCGTCGGCCGAGCGATGTCCTAATTGGTGGGGTGCATGGCCTAGACGCCATCGCGATGCTGCACCGAGACTGAACCCATGACGCGATCGGTGGTGATCCTCGGGTTTCCCGGCGTTCAGGCGCTGGACCTGATCGGCCCGCACGACGTGTTCACCGGTGCGGCGATGCTGACCGAGGGTGGCTACCGGGTCACCGTGGCCTCCCGTGACGGGCAGCCCGTGACCACCACGACCAGCCTGGCGTTCGTCGCCGAGGCGATGCCCGACCCGCAGGACATCGACACGTTGGTGCTGCCCGGCGGCGCCGGCGTCGACGAGGCCCGCCGAGATCCCGCCACGATGGCGTGGATCCGGCGAGCCGCCGCCAACTCCCGGCGGGTGGTCAGCGTGTGCACCGGGGCGTTCCTGGCCGCGCAGGCCGGTCTGCTCGATGGCTGCCGGGCCACCACGCACTGGGCGTTCGCCGACCGGATGGCCCGGGAGTTCCCGGCCGTCACCGTAGACCGCGAGCCGATCTTCCTGCGCAGCTCTGCCACCGTGTGGACAGCGGCCGGCGTGACATCGGGCATCGACCTGTCGCTTGCCCTGGTCGAGGATGACTTTGGCACCGAAGTCGCGCAGACTGTCGCCCGCTGGTTGGTGCTGTACCTACGCAGGCCCGGCGGGCAGACCCAGTTCGCCGCGCCGGTGTGGATGCCGCGGGCCCGCCGCCAACCGATCCGGGATGTGCAGGAGTACATCGAGGCCGAACCCGGTGCGGCCCACAGCATCACCGCGCTGGCGCGGCGCGCTGCGATGAGTCCACGGCACTTCACCCGGGTGTTCACCGACGAGGTCGGCGAGGCGCCGGGGGCCTATGTCGAACGCGTCCGCACCGAAGCCGCGCGACGCCAGCTCGAGGAGACCGACGACACCGTCGTCGCGATCGCCGCGCGGTGCGGATTCGGAACGTCGGAAACCTTGCGCCGCAACTTCATCCGGCGCATCGGGGTCTCGCCCGACCAATACCGCAAATCGTTCGCCTAGAGGAGAATCCCATGCAGATCGCGATCGTGCTTTATCCCGGCTTCACCGCGCTGGACTTCATCGGCCCCTACGAGGTGCTGCGCTGGCTGCCCGACACCGACGTCCGCTTCGTGTGGCACGAAGCCGGCCCGATCACCGCCGACTCCGGTGTGTTGGTCATCGGAGCCACCCATTCGTTCGCCGAAACACCCTCGCCGGACGTCATTCTCGTGCCGGGCGGGATGACGACGATCGAGCATTCCCGCGACGAGAAGCTGCTCGACTGGGTTCGCCAGGTGCACCACACCGCAACCTGGACGACTTCGGTGTGCTCGGGGTCGGTGATCCTGGCGGCCGCCGGGCTGCTGAAGGGCAAACGGGCGACGTCGCACTGGGCGGCTCTGCCCGCACTCAAGGCGCTCGGGGTCACACCGGTCAAAGACGAGCGGGTGGTGCACGAAGGCAACCTCGTCACCAGCGCCGGGGTGTCGGCGGGCATCGACCTCGCCCTGTGGCTGGCCGGCCAGATCGGCGGCGAGGAGCGCGCCAAGGCGATCCAGCTGTCGATGGAGTACGACCCGCAGCCGCCGTTCGATTCCGGCCACATGTCGAAGGCCTCGGCGAGCACGAAGGCCGCCGCGACCGCGTTGATGGCCAAGGACCTGGCCACGCCGACCCAGCTCAAGGCGATGACAGCGCTGCTGTGGTCCGGGGCCATCGACGCCGCGCGGTCGCGGACACGGCGGAAACGGGGTCGCGTAGCCTCTGCCAGGTGATCAACCTGGCCTACGAGGACAACGGCTCCGGCGATCCGGTGCTGTTCATCGCCGGCACCGGGGGCGCCGGCCGCACCTGGCACATCCACCAGATACCGCGGTTCCTGGCGGCCGGCTATCGCTGCATCACGTTCGACAACCGCGGGATCGGCGCCACCGAGGACGCCGGTGACTTCACCCCCGAGCAGATGGTCGCCGACACCGCAGCCCTCATCGAGGACGTCATCGGCGGACCGGCCCGGATCGTGGCGATCTCGATGGGCGCCTACATCGCCCAGGAGCTGATGCTGACCCGCCCGGAGCTGGTCACCCAGGCCGTGCTGATGGGCACCCGGGGCCGGCTCGACCGCACCCGCAAGTCGTTCCGCGCCGCCGACGTCGAGCTGACCAAGGCCGGCATCCAGCTGCCGTCCGCCTACGCCGCGAAAGTGCGTGTGCTGGAGAACTTCTCGCCGAAGACCATCAACGACGAGAAGGCGATCGGCGACTGGGTGGAGATGTTCACCGCGTTCCCGATCAAGCGCACGCCGGGCCTGCGCGCCCAGCTGGAGGTGTACCCCAAGGAGAACCGGCTGCCGGCTTACCGTTCCATTACCAACGAGGTGCTGGTGATCGGGTTCGCCGACGACCTGCTGACCCCGGCGGCGCTGGGCCGCGAGGTTGCCGACGCCATCCCCAACGGCCGGTATGTGCAGATCGGGCACACCGGCCACCTCGGTTTCCTGGAGCGCCCGGACACCGTCAACAACGCGATGCTGGACTTTTTCGCGGGAACGCTTGTTTGAGTCGCCCGAAGCGACGTGTGACACGCTGTAGTAATGAACCCATCGACGGCTCAGGCCCGCGTCGTCGTCGACGAATTGATCCGCGGCGGCGTCCGCGACGTCGTGCTGTGCCCGGGTTCGCGTAACGCGCCGCTGGCCTTCGCGCTGTCCGACGCCGACCGGGCCGGCCGGCTTCGGCTGCACGTCCGCATCGACGAGCGCACCGCCGGATTCCTGGCCATCGGGCTGGCCGTGGCCGAGCGCGCACCGGTGTGCGTGGCGATGACGTCGGGCACCGCGGTGGCCAACATGGGGCCCGCCGTCGTCGAGGCCAACTACGCCCGCGTGCCGCTGATCGTGCTGTCGGCCAACCGGCCCTACGAGCTACTCGGCACCGGCGCCAACCAGACCTTCGAGCAGCTCGGCTACTTCGGCACCCAGGTCCGCGCGGCGATCAGCCTGGGCCTGGCGGAGGACTCACCGGCCAAGCTCGATGCGCTCAACGGGCAGTGGCGGTCGGCCACCTGCCGCGTGCTGGCCGCCGCGACCGGCGCACGCACCGCCAACGCCGGGCCGGTCCAATTCGACATCCCGCTGCGCGAGCCGTTGGTCCCGGACGGCGAACCCGGGCAGGGCGAGATCCCGCCGGGCCGGCCCGATGGCAAGCCGTGGACCTACACCCCGCCGGTGACCTTCGACCAGCCGCTCGACATCGACCTCACGCCGGACACCGTCGTGATCGCCGGGCACGGCGCCGGTGTGCACCCGAATCTGGCCGCGCTGCCGACGGTCGCCGAGCCGACCGCCCCGCACGCCGTCAACCCGCTGCACCCGCTGGCGCTGCCGCTGCTGCGGCCACGCCAGGTGATCATGCTGGGCAGGCCCACGCTGCACCGGCCGGTGTCGGCGCTGCTCGCCGACCCGTCGGTGCCGGTATTCGCGTTGACCACCGGCCCGCGCTGGCCGGACGTGTCCGGTAACTCCCAGGCCACCGGCACCCGCGCCGAGACCAGCGGCACCCCCGACCCGGCGTGGCTGCAGCGCTGCGCCGAAGTCAACGCGCACACGATGGCCACCGTGCGCCAGCAGCTGGCCGGCCACCCGCTGACCACCGGGCTGCACGTCGCGGCCGCGGTGGCCGACGCGGTACGCCCCGGTGACCAGCTGGTGCTCGGGGCGTCCAACCCGGTGCGCGACGCGGCCCTGGTCGGGTTGAACACCGACGGCATCAAGGTGCGCTCCAACCGCGGCGTCGCCGGGATCGACGGCACGGTGTCGACGATCATCGGCGCGGCGCTGGCGCACGACCGGAGCCGCACGGCCGGCGACATCGGATCTGGCCGGACCATCGGCCTGATCGGCGATATGACGTTCGTGCACGACAGCTCCGGGCTGCTGATCGGCCCCACCGAGCCGACGCCGAAGAACCTGACGATCGTGGTGTCGAATGACAACGGCGGCGGCATCTTTGAACTGCTCGAGCAGGGCGACCCCCGGTTCTCCGACGTGTCGTCGCGGATCTTCGGCACTCCGCACGATGTCGACGTCGGCGCGCTGTGCCGGGCGTACCACATCGACGCCCGCCAGATCGAGGCCGGCCAGCTCGGCGACGCGCTGGCCGAACCGCACGAAGGCATGCGGGTGCTGGAGGTCAAGGCCGACCGGTCCTCACTGCGGCAGCTGCACGCCGCGATCAGGGCGGCTCTGTGATCGCTCACGTCGTCACGTGGGTCAAGGCCGCTCTGCCCCGGCGAGATCCCGATGCCGTCGATACCACGGCGCGAAAGGTGTTGCGCTGGAGCAAGTGTGCGGTGTGGATCATCCTCGGCCTGGTGACCTTGCAGTCGGTGCTGCTTGTTGCGGGCGCCTGGCGCAACGACCGCCAGATCGAACGCAACATGGGTGTCGCGCAGGCCGAGGTGCTCTCGGCGGGTCCGCGCCGCTCGACGATCGAGTTCGTCACTCCCGACCGCGTCACCTATCGTCCCGAGCTCGGCGTGCTCTACCCCTCGGAGCTGGCCGACGGCATGCGGATCTACGTCGAGTACGACCGCGACAACCCGGATCTGGTTCGGGTGCAACATCGTACGGCGGCGCTGGCGATCATCCCGGCCGGCTCGATTGCCGTGGTGGCGTGGCTGGTCGGCGGGCTGGTGCTGACCGGACTGGTCCTGCTCGAACGCCGGAAGGCTCAGGTCGACATCAGCTTGGACAGCCAGTTGTTGTCGTAGATGTCGAGCTTCTCGTTCTCGTTGAGGTCGAAAACCGTTGGCGTGCCGGTGTTGATCGGGTCGATCTCGAAGAGGTACTCGAAGTTGGTGGCGGCCATCTCCTCAAGGTCCAGCGCGGGTTTGCCCGCCCGGATCGCATCAACCGCCGTGGCGGAGACGCCGGAGTCGCGGGCCATGTCGGCGATCTCGGTGTCGCTGGGCCCGGTGCCGTGGGAATCCTGGTGACCCCAAAGGTCTTGGACGAACGCCTGAAACGCCTTGGCCGACGTGCCCGGCCCGGCTGCGAGGAACAGCGCATTGCTCACCCGCTCGGAGTAGCCGCCGGGCCGGTCGTCGAAGAACGTCAACGGGCGGTAGGTGATGGCCAGCTGGCCGAGGTTGGTGTAGCGGGCGAAGGCGTCACCGAAATCGGCCTGCAGGTCGGCGCAGTGGCGGCACTGGGGCTCGGTGTACACCTCGATGTGGATCCGCGCGTTCGGGTCGCCGACCACGATGCCGAAGCCGTCCGAGCTCACCGCGGTCGCCGGTCCGCGCGGATCCACCTGTGCCACACCGGCGATCTCCCTGCTGCAGCCGGTGACCAGGAACGCCAGCGCCACCACGAGGACACACCAGAACCGCATGCTGCACGGTACCGCGTTCCACCTGGTTTTCGTGTCGTGTATGCCTGCGCGCAACCTGGCTGACAAGCGCCGCTGCCACTGTTGAGTCGTGCGCGTTGCGATTGTCGCCGAGTCCTTCCTGCCCAACGTCAACGGAGTCACCAACTCGGTGCTGCGGGTGCTCGAGCATCTGCGCCGCACCGGCCATGAAGCGCTCGTCATCGCCCCGGACACCCCGCGCGGCGAAGCCCCGGCCGACCGCATCCACGACGGGGTCCGGGTGCACCGGGTGCCGTCGCGGATGTTCCCGAAGGTGACCTCGCTGCCACTGGGGGTGCCCCGACCACGGATGGTGGGCGTGCTGCGCGGGTTCGATCCGCACGTCGTGCACCTGGCCTCGCCGGCGCTGCTCGGCTACGGCGGCTTGCGCGCCGCCCGGTTCCTCGGGGTGCCGACCGTCGCGGTGTATCAGACCGATATCGCCGGGTTCGCCGAAAGTTACGGCGTCCCCGCCGCGTCCCGGGCCGCCTGGGCATGGAACCGGCATCTGCACTCCCGCGTCGACCGCACGTTGGCGCCGTCCACCGCGGCGATGGAAGACCTTGCCGCCCATGGCATCCCGCGGGTCCACCACTGGGCGCGCGGCGTCGACGTCACCGGCTTCGCGCCGTCGGCGCGCAGCGCCGAGCTGCGGGCGCGGTGGTCGCCGGCGGGCAAGCCGATCATCGGCTTCGTCGGGCGGCTCGCGCCGGAGAAGCATGTGGAGCGGCTGGCGGCGCTGGCCCGCCGCGACGATCTGCAGTTGGTGATCGTCGGTGACGGCGTCGACCGGGACAAGCTGCGTACCCTGCTTCCGTCGGCGG
>JAEZIA010000345.1 GCA_023416315.1 Actinomycetes bacterium | reverse complement strand
CGTGTCAATCGCGGGGCCCGTCCGGGGATGGACCGGGGGTCTCTGCAGCCCTCAGGACTCCGGCGCGGTCCGATCGTCGTGATTCACCCCGTTCGGCGCAGCGCCCGCACCGGCAGCCCGAATCCGGTCAGCGCGTCGAGCACGGCCTGGCCGCGCCGCATGCAGGTGACTTCGCCGGTGCCGGTCAGAATCGGCACCTGGGTCGCGGTGATCACCACCGCGGACCCGACCAGCTGCCACATCGCGGCGGGGGTCAACGAGCCGCGGCTGAGGTGGTGCAGCGACTCGAAGATCGGTTCCAGTGCGCGGTGGCAGCGGTGTGCGGTCCAGGTGGCCAGCGCGAGTTCGTTGGGCAGCCGGACCACGTCGGTGGTCGCGGGATCGTCGGGCAGTACCCGCAGCGTCGGGTCGACCACCGCCGCCCAGTCGATCGCGCCCTCGGAATCGATGTGCATCCAGAGATTTCCCGGCCCGGCGTCCCAGGCCCGGCCCTCGAGGACGAACAAGGTGACGACCCGGCCCAGGACGGCGTGGGTGAACGTGGCCGCCAGCTGCTGCCCTGCGGCGCGGCGATCGCCGAGTTCGTCGGCGGCCGTCTCGAACATGTCGGTCAACCGGCCGGAGGTGACCGAATCCAGTGGCCACCACCGGCGCCGGGACACGTCGGCCAGCACGGCCACCCCGTGGTTGCGGGGTGATTCCGGGCTCAACCGCCGCAGCCGGCGGCTGGATTCGTGCAGGGGCAGCATGCGGCGAATCGTCATCCGGTCGATCAACGGGTCAACCACGGCGGTGGTCACGGCGCCTCCCTCCAATAGAGTTAGGCAAGCCTAACCACAAGAGTGCGTGAAGAGTTAGGGTTACCTAATGTGAGTGCTGTCACATTCTCCACCGCCTGGAGGGCGTGTTGGCCTGCGATTACCCAGCGTCGAGCCGGATCGGGAACACCGGAACCGTGCCGGGAGTTGATTCCACGAAAGTTAGATACGACACCCGGTAGTAACCGGGGTTACTCTTATTTGACTGCTACGGAACGAACGGATATGGCCAAGTTGACTCGTCTCGGCGAACTCGAACGCGCGGTGATGGACCACTTGTGGGCCGCTGGTGAACCGTTGACGGTTCGTCAGGTCCACGAGGCCCTCTGTGCTGAGCGGGACCTGGCCTACACCACGGTGATGACCGTCCTGCAGCGCCTCGCCCGCAAGAACCTGGTGTCCCAGATCCGAGACGATCGCGCCCACCGGTACGCACCCGTGCACGGCCGTGACGAACTGGTCGCCGGCCTGATGGTCGACGCCCTCGACCAGGCCTCCGACACCGGCAGCCGGCAGGCCGCACTGGTGCACTTCGTCGAGCGGGTGGGGGTCGACGAGGTGGACGCGTTGCGTCGCGCCCTTGCGGAATTGGAGTCCAAGCACCGTTCCACCTGGCCCGCTGGCGGTTCGCCCAGCGTCTGAGGGACAATCTCAGCGTGTCCGCGCTGGCCTTCACCATCCTCGCTTTGCTGCTGGTTGGTCCCGTGCCCGCGCTGCTCGCCCGCGCGTCCTGGCCGATGCGCGCTCCCCGCGCGGCGATCGTGCTCTGGCAGTCGATCGCGGTGGCCGCGGTGCTCTCCGCCTTCAGCGCCGGTCTGGCGATCGCCAGCCGGTTGTTCGTCCCCGGGCCCGACGGCCGTCCGACCGCGACGATCACCAGCGAGATCGGAGTCCTGGGCTGGCCGCTGTGGCTGGCCTACGTCGTCGTCTTCGCGATCACGCTGCTCATCGGCGCCCGGCTGCTGGTCGCGGTGGTGCAGGTCGCGGTGGCGACGCGTCGGCGCCGAGCCCATCACCGGACGGTCGTCGACCTGCTCGGCGAGTGCCGGCACGGGATGAACGGACTTCGGGTGCTCGACGTCTCCGAGCCGCTGGCCTACTGCCTGCCCGGGGTGCGCAGCCGCGTCGTGCTCAGCGAGGGCACCCTGTCGGCGTTGAGCGATAACGAACTCGCCGCCATCCTCAGCCACGAGCGGGCGCACCTGCGCGCCCGGCACGATCTGGTGCTCGAAGCGTTCATCGCGGTGCACACCGCATTCCCCCGCTTCGTCCGGAGCGGCAGCGCCCTGGCCGCGGTGCGGTTGCTGGTCGAAATGCTCGCCGACGACGCCGCGGTGCGCACCGCCGGGCCTGCTCCCCTGGCCCGCGCGCTGGTGACATGCGCCTCGGGGCCCACGCCGAAGGGCGCGCTGGCCGGCGGTGGCCCCACCACGCTGATCCGGGTGCGACGGCTCGCCGGTGCGCCCAACAGCCTGCTGCTGTCGCTGGTGGCCTACACCGCCGCTGCCGCTGTACTCGTGGTGCCGACGGTCGCGGTGGCGATGCCGTGGCTGACCGAGCTGCATCGCCTGTTTCTTTCCTGAAATCATCTGTGCCACAAAACATTCACATAACTGGAAGGCGCGATATGACCTCACCGCAGACGGACGGCACGGCGCAGATCGGTGTTACCGGATTGGCGGTGATGGGCTCCAATATCGCGCGGAACTTCGCCCATCACGGCTACACCGTCGCCCTGCACAACCGTTCGGTCGCCAAGACCGACGCGCTGCTGGCCGAGCACGGCTCGGAGGGCAACTTCGTGCGCACCGAGACCATGGCGGAGTTCGCCGCCGCGCTGGAGAAGCCGCGCCGGGCGCTGATCATGGTCAAGGCCGGCGATCCGACCGACGCGGTGATCAACGAACTCTGCGAGGTCTTCGAGCCCGGCGACATCATCATCGACGGCGGCAACGCCCTCTACACCGACACCATCCGCCGCGAGAAGGCGGTCCGCGAACGTGGCCTGCACTTCGTCGGTGCCGGCATCTCCGGCGGCGAGGAAGGCGCATTGAACGGTCCGTCGATCATGCCGGGCGGTCCCGCCGAGTCCTACAAGTCGCTGGGCCCGCTGCTCGAGGAGATCTCCGCGCACGTCGACGGCGTCCCGTGCTGCACCCACATCGGCCCCGACGAGGCCGGCCACTTCGTGAAGATGGTGCACAACGGCATCGAATACTCCGACATGCAGCTCATCGGCGAGGCCTATCAGCTGCTGCGCGACGGGCTGGGCAAGACCGCCCCGGAGATCGCCGACGTCTTCGCCGAGTGGAACAACGGCGACCTGGACAGCTACCTGATCGAGATCACGGCCGAGGTGTTGCGCCAGACCGACGCCAAGACCGGCAAGCCGCTGGTCGACGTCATCGTCGACGAGGCCGAACAGAAGGGCACCGGCCGGTGGACGGTCAAGTCGGCGCTCGATCTCGGGGTGCCGGTGACCGGTATTGCCGAGGCGGTGTTCGCCCGCGCCCTGTCCGGATCGGTCACCCAGCGCAAGGCCACGACGGGCCTGGCGTCCGGCGATTTGGGCGAAGGCCCCACGGACGCAGCACAATTCATCGACGACGTCAGCAAGGCGCTGTACGCCTCGAAGATCATCGCCTACGCCCAGGGCTTCAACCAGATCCAGGCGGGCAGCGCCGAATACGACTGGAACATCAAGCCCGGCGACATGGCCAGGATCTGGCGCGGCGGCTGCATCATCCGGGCGAAGTTCCTCAACCGGATCACCGAGGCCTTCGACTCCGACCCCGAGCTGGCCACATTGATCGCGGCGCCGTACTTCCGCGATGCCGTCGAGGCCGGCATCGACAGCTGGCGCCGGGTCGTGGTGACCGCGACCAAGCTGGGCATCCCGATCCCCGGCTTCGCCTCCGCGCTGTCCTACTACGACGCGTTGCGGACCGAGCGGCTGCCCGCGGCACTGACCCAGGGCCTGCGCGACTTCTTCGGCGCGCACACCTACGGCCGCACCGACGCCGACCCGGCCGCCCGCTTCCACACGCTGTGGAGTGGCGACCGCACCGAGGTGCAGGCCTGATCGGCACTACCCTGAGGTAGTGCGCTTTCTCGACGGCCAGCGGCCCCCGTACGACCTGACCTACGACGACGTCTTCGTGGTCCCGAACCGCTCCGACGTCGCCTCCCGGTTCGACGTCGACCTGTCGACCTCGGACGGCACCGGCACGACGATCCCGGTCGTCGTCGCCAACATGACCGCGGTGGCGGGTCGGCGGATGGCCGAGACGGTGGCCCGCCGCGGCGGCATCGTCGTGCTGCCGCAGGACCTGCCGATCGACGCGGTCAAACAGACCGTCAACTTCGTCAAGAGCCGCGACCTGGTGGCCGATACCCCGGTGATCCTGGCCCCCGACGACTCGGTCTCCGACGCCGTCGCGCTGATCCACAAACGCGCACACGGGGTGGCCGTGGTGGTCTTCGAGGGCAGGCCCATCGGCCTGGTCACCGAGGCCGCGACCGCAGGCGTCGACCGGTTCGCCCGGGTGCGTGACATCGCGATCACCGACTTCGTCACCGCACCGGTACACACCGAACCGCGCGAGGTGTTCGAACTGCTCGAGCACGCCCCGGTGGACGTGGCGGTCCTGACCGATGCCGACGGCGTCCTGGCCGGCGTGCTGACCCGCATCGGCGCGATCCGTGCGGGCATCTACACCCCCGCCGTCGATGCAGCCGGCCGGTTGCGGATCGCGGCGGCGGTGGGCATCAACGGCGATGTGGCCGCCAAGGCCCAACTGCTGGCCGAGAGTGGCGTCGACGTGCTGGTGGTCGACACCGCGCACGGCCACCAGCTCAAGATGCTCGACGCCATCAAGGCGGTGTCGTCGCTGGACCTCGGTATCCCGCTGGCGGCGGGCAACGTCGTCTCCGCCGAAGGCACCCGCGACCTCATCGGTGCGGGTGCCTCGATCGTCAAGGTCGGCGTCGGACCCGGCGCGATGTGCACGACCCGGATGATGACCGGCGTCGGACGGCCACAGTTCTCCGCGGTGCTCGAATGTTCAACCGCGGCACGGGAACTCGGTGCGCATGTGTGGGCCGACGGCGGTGTTCGGCATCCGCGCGACGTCGCGCTGGCGCTGGCGGCGGGCGCGTCGAACGTGATGATCGGGTCGTGGTTCGCCGGCACCTACGAATCCCCCGGCGACCTGATGCGCGACCGCGACGGCCGGCCCTACAAGGAGAGCTACGGCATGGCGTCCAAGCGGGCGGTGGCCGCCCGCACCAGCGCCGACAGCGCCTTCGACCGGGCCCGCAAGGCGCTGTTCGAGGAGGGCATCTCGACCTCCCGGATGGCGCTGGATCCCGAGCGCGGCGGCGTGGAGGACCTGCTCGACCACATCACGTCCGGAGTCCGCAGCACCTGCACCTACGTCGGGGCCGCGACGATCGCCGAACTGCACGAGCGGGTGGTGCTCGGCGTGCAGTCCGCGGCGGGCTTCGCCGAAGGGCATCCGCTGCCGACCGGCTGGTGAAGCTAACATAGAAAGCTGTTCTGCCCCCATCGAGGAAAGGGATCCCGTGCCGCAGGCACCCGTCGAGGCCCCCGCGGACCGGGCTGTCCGGGGTGAGCGACCAGCGGACGAGGCCGACGCCGAACCCTCCACTAGTCGGCCGGGCAGACGGCCCGGCGACCTGAGAACCCACGGTCCGGTGAGCGCTCGGTGAGCGTCCTGTACACCGCGCTGAGCCTGCTGGCCATCGTGGTCCTGACGTTGGGAACGGCACTGTTCGTGGCCGCCGAGTTCTCCCTGACCGCGCTCGAACGCAGCACCGTCGACGCCAACGCCCGCAGCGGCGACCGCCGCGACCAGTTCGTACAGCGCGCCCACCGCACGTTGTCGTTCCAACTGTCCGGCGCGCAGCTCGGGATCTCGATCACCACCCTGGCCACCGGTTATCTCGCCGAACCGGTGCTGGCGCGGCTGTTCGACCCGGTGCTGGACCTACTGCACGTGCCCGAGCAGGCGGTCCCCGGCATCGCGTTGGCACTGGCGATCCTGATCGCGACCTCGCTGTCGATGGTGTTCGGCGAGCTGGTCCCGAAGAACCTGGCGGTGGCGCGACCGGTGCCGACCGCGCGGGCCACCGCGGGCTTCCAGCTGCTGTTCTCGTTCGCGATGACGCCGGCGATCAAGCTGACCAACGGCACCGCGAACTGGATCCTGCGCCGGATGGGCATCGAGCCCGCCGAGGAACTCCGCTCGGCGCGCTCGCCGGAGGAACTCGGCTCGCTGGTCCGCAGCTCCGCCGAGCACGGCTCGCTCGACGAAGCCACCGCCGCGCTGGTGAACCGCTCGCTGCAGTTCGGGTCGCGGATCGCCGAGGAGTTCATGACCCCGCGCACTGAGATCGAAGCGCTGGAGGCCGACGACACCGTCAGCGATCTGGTGACGGTCTCGGCGGGCACCGGCTTCTCCCGGTTCCCGATCGTTCGCGGCGATCTGGACGAAACCATCGGCATCGTGCACGTCAAGCAGGTGTTCGGCGTGCCTGCGGCCGAGCGGGCGACGACGAAGTTGGTGTCGCTGGCGATTCCGGTGCCGACCGTCCCGTCGAGTCTGGACGGCGATGCGCTGATGGCGCAGCTGCGCGCGCACGGACTGCAGACCGCGATGGTGGTCGACGAATACGGCGGCACCGCGGGCATGGTGACCGTCGAGGACCTGATCGAGGAGATCGTCGGCGACGTGCGCGACGAGCACGACGACTCCACCCCCGACTTCCAGAAGGCCGGCCAAGGGTGGCGCGTGTCGGGGCTGCTGCGCATCGACGAAGTCGCGGAGGCAACCGGTTTCCGGGCGCCCGAAGGTGAGTACGAGACCATCGGCGGGCTGGTGCTGGAAACCCTCGGCCACATCCCCGTGCCGGGCGAGTCGGTCGAACTGTCGGCCTTCGACCCGGACGCGCTCTTCGACGAGCCGGTCCGCTGGCGGGCGACGGTGATAGCGATGGACGGCAGGCGCATCGACCAGCTGGTGCTGACCGAGATCACCCCCCGCCGCGACGACAGCGGGGAGCGCTGATGGGCGGCGACATCCTGGGCGTGCTGCTGACCGTCGCGCTGCTGGGCGCCAACGCGTTCTTCGTCGGCTCCGAGTTCGCGTTGATCTCCGCCCGCCGCGACCGGCTGGAAGCCCTTGCCGAACAAGGCAAGCGGAGCGCGGTCACCGTGCTGCGCGCCGGCGAGCAGCTGTCGCTGATGCTGGCCGGCGCCCAGCTGGGCATCACGGTGTGTTCGATCCTGCTGGGCCGCGTCGGCGAGCCCGCGGTGGCTCACATTTTGGAGAAGCCGTTCGACCTGGTCGGGGTGCCCGACGCGGTGCTGCACACGGTGTCGTTCGTGGTGGCGCTGGGCGTCGTGGTGACGCTGCACGTGCTGCTCGGCGAGATGGTGCCCAAGAACATCGCGATCGCCGGCCCGGAGAAGACCGCGATGCTGGTGATCCCGGTCTATCTGGTGTACGTGCGGGCGGCCCGGCCGTTCATCGCCTTCTACAACTGGGCGGCCAACGCCACCCTGCACGTCTTCGGCGTCGAAGCCAAGGACGAACTCGATGTCACCGTGTCGACGGTCGAACTCGCGGAGATGATCGCCGAATCACGGTCCGAAGGACTGCTGGACCCCGAAGAGCACATGCGGCTGACCCGGGCGCTGCAGATCCTCAACCGCGTCGTCAACGATGTCGCGGTGCCGGTGCGTGACATCCGCACGATCCCCGCCGCGCGGCCGGGCGCCGGACCCACGGTCAGGGCGATCGAACAGGCGCTCAACGAGACCGGCTACTCCCGATTCCCGGTGACCGACGACGCCGGGGACTTCGTCGGCTTCGTGCACATCAAGGACATCCTCGACCAGATCGACGACCACGACGCGGTGGTCGACAGCGCCGTGGTGCGTCCGCTGCCCCGGGTGCCCGCCGACATGCCGCTGCCCGACGCGCTGTCCCAGTTGCGCCGCGACAACAGCCACCTCGCGCTGGTCACCGACGGCGACGGGTCGGTGTGTGCGATGGTCGCGCTGGAAGATCTGGTCGAAGACCTGATCGGGACCGTGCGCGACGGGATGCACCGTGCCTGACACCCTGGCCGAAGACGACTGGTCGCACCGGGCGGCCACCCACCGCGCCAGGGTCGAGGCCTTCACCGGGCCGCACCGGCTGCGGGCTCAGCGCGGCGAAGCCCATCCGGTGTGGGATTTCCTGTTCACCTACTACAGCCTTCGGCCCCGGCAACTGCGGGTCTGGCACCCCGGTTACGGCACCGCGCTGGCTGGGCCCGCCGCCGCCGAGTATCTCGGCCGGGCCGGCTATCGGGCCACCGCCGACGGCGTCACCGTCGGCGCCGAGTACCTGCGGTCGCGGCTGTCCACGGTCGGCTTCATCGCCGACCTGCTGCGCGCCACCGCGGCGCGCGCCCCGCAGTTCGGCTGCTTCGGCCTGCACGAGTGGGCGATGGTCTACCGCACCGATGCGGTGCGCCACGGCGGGGTGCCGCTGCGCCTGGGGCCGGCAGGCACCGACGCGGTGGTCGAGTCGATGCCGCTGCGCTGCACCCACTTCGACGCCTACCGCTTCTTCACCGCCGCCGCGGCGCCACGCAATCGTGGCGTGCCGACCCGCGCCGCCCAGCGCGACTGGGAACAGCCGGGCTGTCTGCACGCGAATATGGATTTGTATCGGTGGTCGTTCAAGCTCGGCCCGCTGGTGGACTCCGAGCTGGTGATGGACTGCCTGCAGCTGGCCGCCGCGGCCCGCGAACTGGACATGCGGGCCAGCCCGTACGACCTGAGCGCACTGGGGTTTGAGCCCATCGCCGTCGAGGAACCCGCCGGGCGAGCGGAATACGTGCGGTGCCAGGGAGTTATCAGCGAGCGTGCGGCACCGTTGCGGGCGGCGTTGTTGGCGTGGTGTGAGCGACTCCTTCGCGTCAGTGTGTCCTACGCCGCCTACGACAGCTTGTCGGAGGGCTTTCTACCTGCGGGTAAGATGAATTGATTGTCGTGAGGGAGGACAGATGAGCGATCGCGTGCCCGTGGGCAACCTGCGTGTGGCGCAGGTGTTGTACGACTTCATCACCAACGAGGCGTTGCCCGGCACCGGGATTGACGCCGACAGCTTCTGGGCGGGCGTCGACAAGGTCGTCACCGACCTGACGCCGCAGAACCAAGACCTGCTCGCCCGCCGCGACGAACTGCAGGCCCAGATCGACAAGTGGCACCGCCAGCGGATTATCGGCGGTATCGACGCCGGCGAGTACCAGCAGTTCCTCACCGATATCGGCTACCTGCAGCCGGACCCGGGCGACTTCAGCATCACCACCTCCGGTGTCGACGACGAGATCACCACCACCGCCGGGCCGCAGCTCGTGGTGCCGATCCTCAACGCCCGCTTCGCGCTGAACGCCGCCAACGCCCGGTGGGGCTCGCTGTACGACGCGCTCTACGGCACCGACGTGATCAGCACCGAGGGCGGCGCCGAGCCCGGTAGCAGCTACAACAAAGTGCGCGGCGACAAGGTGATCGCCTACGCCCGCGACTTCCTGGACAAGGCGGTCCCGCTGGCCGAGGGGTCCTGGGCCGACGTCACCGAGATCGCCATCACCGACGGGGTGCTGTCGCCCGCGCTGGCCGATCCGAGTGCGTTCGTCGGTTACACCGGCGAGCTCGGCGACCCGGCCTGGTCGGTGCTGCTGGTGAACAACGGCCTGCACATCGAGATCCTCATCGACCCGGAGTCCCCGGTCGGCAAGACCGACAAGGCCGGCGTCAAGGACGTCGTGCTGGAGTCCGCGATCACCACGATCATGGATTTCGAGGACTCGGTGGCCGCGGTCGACGCCGAGGACAAGGTCCTGGGCTACCGCAACTGGCTCGGTCTGAACCGCGGTGACCTGGCCGAAGAGGTCAGCAAGGGCGGCAAGACGTTCACCCGGGTGCTCAACGACGACCGCACCTACAAGACCCCCGGCGACGGTGAGCTGACGCTGCCGGGCCGCAGTTTGCTGTTCGTTCGCAACGTCGGGCACTTGATGACCAACGACGCGATCGTCGACGCCGAAGGTAACGGGATTCCCGAGGGTATCCAGGATGCGCTGTTCACCAGCCTGATCGCCGTGCACGGCCTGCGGGCCGAGGAGGGCAGCCCGCGGCAGAACAGCCGCACCGGCTCGATCTACATCGTGAAACCCAAGATGCACGGCCCGGACGAGGTCGCCTTCACCTGCGAGCTGTTCAGCCGCGTCGAGGACGTGCTCGGCCTGCCGCAGAACACCATCAAGGTCGGCATCATGGACGAGGAGCGGCGCACCTCGGCCAACCTCAAGGCGGCGATCCACGCGGCGCGGCGCCGGGTCTTCTTCATCAACACGGGCTTCCTTGATCGCACGGGCGACGAGATTCACACCTCCATGGAGGCGGGCCCCGTGCTGCGCAAGGACGAGATCAAGTCCGAAGCCTGGATCCAGGCTTATGAGGATCGCAACGTGCTGATCGGCCTGGCAGCAGGCTTCGCCGGCCGTGCGCAGATCGGCAAGGGCATGTG
>JAEZIA010000322.1 GCA_023416315.1 Actinomycetes bacterium | reverse complement strand
CGCGGTTTGTGCGGAATGATGCGACCCTGTGGTGCAGTCGCTGATCGCGCTCTCGGTGGTGCTGGCGATCTGGGCGTTGCTCGCACGGCCGATGCAGCGGGGCGTGATCACCGCGCCGATCCTGTTGGTCATCGCGGGTGCGGCGATCGAATACGGCACCTACAACGCCCTTGCCGACACGCTGAACTCTCTGGTCGCCCAACACCTGGCCGAACTGATCCTGGCCGTGCTGGTGTTCGTCGATGCGGCCGACGTACGCGGCGGGCTGCTCGGTCGCGACCCCCGCTCAGTGGTGCGGTTGCTCGGCATCGCGCTCCCGCTCAGCATCGCGTTGGCGTTCGTGCTGGGCTACTGGCTGCTACCGGGACTCACCTGGCCGGTGCTGCTGGTGATCGCCTGTGTCGTGGTGCCGACAGACTTCGCGCCGGCCGCGCGCATCCTGCGCGACGAACGCATCCCCGAACGGGTGCGCAATCTGCTCAACGTCGAAGCGGGCTATAAAGACGGCATCGTGGCCCCGGTACTGGTCTTCGCGCTGGCGCTGGCCTCCGGCCCCAACGATGACGAACCCGCTGGGGACGCGTTCGCCGAGGCGCTACCGGAGATCTGGCTCGCGCTGGTCGTCGGTCCACTCGTCGGCTACGCGCTGGGGTCGCTGGCCAATCTCGCCGAGCGCAAAAACTGGATGACCGACCAATCCAAACGGATCATCTTCGTCGCCGCGCCGCTGTTGTCCTATTCGCTGAGCGTCGGCATCGGTGGCAACGGCTTCGTGGCGGCGTTCCTGTGCGGGATGGCGCTGAACTACGCGCGACGGTCGGAGAACACACACCAGGAAATGGCGCTGATCGACGACATCGCCGACCTGTTGACCGCATTCATGTGGTTCGTGGTGGCCGGCATCGGCGTGCTCGCGCTGATGGCAGGCGACATCCCACTCGAGATCGTCGTCTACGGCGTACTCGCGTTGACGGTGGTCCGGCTGATCCCGGTGCTGCTCGCGCTGCTCGGATCGAAGATGGACTGGCGTGAGCGGCTTCTGGTCGGCTGGCTCGGCCCCCGGGGAACCACGTCGATCGTGTTCGGTCTGCTGGCCTTCAACGTCCTGGAGGGCGGAGCGGAAGGCATCGTGCTGTTGATCATGGTGCTGGTGGTGTTGGGCAGCGTGGTGCTGCACGGGGTGTCCGCGGCCGGCGTCACACACGTCTTCGCCCGCTCCCAGGCGCGACGGCAGGGCGGCGCGCAGCTGCGCCACTAGACTGTTCTGCGTGACATCTGGGCTCACTGGAGCAGTCGACACCGTCGACCACGCGGCGACCACCCCCGAGCATCCGCAGCCGTACCGCGAACTCGGCCTCAAAGACGACGAATATCAGCGGATCCGGGACATTCTCGGCCGCAGGCCCACCGACGCCGAGCTGGCGATGTACTCGGTGATGTGGAGTGAGCACTGCTCCTACAAGTCCTCCAAGGTGCACCTGCGCTATTTCGGCGAGACCACCACCGAGGCGATGCGCTCCTCGATGCTGGCCGGGATCGGTGAGAACGCCGGTGTGGTGGACATCGGCGACGGCTGGGCGGTGACGTTCAAGGTCGAGTCGCACAACCACCCGTCCTACGTCGAGCCCTACCAGGGCGCGGCCACCGGTGTGGGCGGCATCGTGCGCGACATCATGGCGATGGGCGCGCGTCCCGTGGCGGTGATGGACCAGCTGCGCTTCGGTGCGGCCGACGCCCCCGACACCCGTCGGGTGCTCGACGGCGTGGTCCGCGGCATCGGCGGCTACGGCAACTCCCTCGGCCTGCCGAACATCGGCGGTGAGACCGTGTTCGACGCATCGTACGCAGGCAATCCGCTGGTCAACGCGCTGTGTGTGGGCGTGCTGCGCAAGGAAGACCTGCACCTGGCGTTCGCCTCGGGCACCGGCAACAAGATCATCCTGTTCGGTGCGCGCACCGGCCTGGACGGCATCGGCGGGGTGTCGGTGCTGGCGTCGGACACGTTCTCCGGCGACGAGTCCGGTGCCGGCCGCAAGAAGCTGCCCAGCGTTCAGGTTGGTGACCCGTTCACCGAGAAGGTGCTGATCGAGTGTTGCCTCGAGCTGTACGCCGCCGGTCTGGTGGTCGGCATCCAGGACCTGGGCGGTGCCGGATTGTCCTGTGCGACTTCTGAACTCGCGTCCGCCGGCGACGGAGGTATGCGTATCGAGCTGGATCAAGTGCCGCTGCGGGCCAAGGACATGACCCCGGCCGAGGTGCTCTCCAGCGAGTCACAGGAGCGCATGTGCGCGGTGGTCACCCCGGAGAACGTCGATGCGTTCATGGCGGTGTGCCGCAAGTGGGACGTGCTGGCCACCGTCATCGGCGAGGTCACCGACGGTGATCGGTTGCAGATCACCTGGCGCGGCGAGACGGTGGTCGACGTGCCGCCGCGCACGGTGGCCCACGAGGGCCCGGTGTACGAGCGTCCGGTGCAGCGGCCGGCCAGCCAGGACGCATTGATCGCCGACACCTCCGCCACGTTGCCCCGGCCGCAGACCGGTGCCGAGCTGCGCGCGACTTTGCTTGCCCTCGTTGGCAGTCCGCACCTGTGCAGCCGGGCGTTCATCACCGAACAGTACGACCGCTACGTCCGCGGCAACACCGTGCTGGCCGAGCATGCCGACGGCGGTGTGCTGCGCATCGACGAAGCCACCGGCCGGGGGATCGCGGTGTCCACCGATGCGTCCGGGCGCTACACCCAGCTCGACCCGTACACCGGCGCACAGCTGGCATTGGCCGAGGCCTACCGCAATGTCGCGGTCACCGGCGCCACCCCGATCGCGGTGACGAACTGCCTCAACTTCGGCTCGCCCGAGGATCCGGGTGTGATGTGGCAGTTCTCCCAGGCTGTTCGTGGGTTGGCCGATGGCTGTGCGACGCTTGGCATTCCGGTCACCGGCGGCAACGTCAGCTTCTACAACCAGACCGGGGCGACGGCGATTCTGCCCACCCCGGTGGTCGGTGTGCTCGGTGTGATCGACGACGTGTCCCGGCGGTTGCCCACCGGGCTCGGCAACGAGCCGGGCGAGTCGCTGTTCCTGCTCGGTGACACCCGTGACGAGTTCGACGGGTCGATCTGGGCGCAGGTCACCGCGGAGCACCTCGGGGGCGTGCCGCCGCAGGTCGACCTGGTCCGCGAGCAGTTGCTGGCCGAGGTGCTGGCGGCCGCCTCGCGCGACGGCCTGGCCTCGGCCGCTCACGATCTCAGCGAAGGGGGTCTGGCGCAGGCGGTGGTGGAGGCGGCGCTGGCCGGCGAAACCGGTTGCCGCATCGTGCTTCCCGAAAATGTTGATCCGTTCGTGTTCCTCTTCTCCGAATCCGCGGGCCGTGTTCTGGTCGCGGTGCCGCGCACCGAGGAGAGTCGATTCGTGTCGATGTGTGAGGCCCGCGGGCTGCCCGCGACGCGGATCGGGGTGTCCGATCCCGGATCGGATTCCGTCGAGGTTGCGGGCCAGTTCACCGTGACGTTGGAAGAGTTGCGCACCACCTCCGAGAAAGTGCTGCCCGGGCTGTTCGGATGACCAGCGCGGTCGACGACGTCACCGGTGAGGTTTCGGCCCCACCCGCGTCGGAGCGCCGCCGGGAATCGTTCATCGAATGGGTATGGAGCCTGGTCCGGCTCGACTTCGTCGGGGTGGCCTTCGGCGCGTTGTTCTTCTGTCTGTCCCTGACCCCGTCGCTGATGCCGCGGGACTGGGTGCTGGCCGGTGCGATCGGCGGCATCAACGCGGCGATCGGTTACGGCATCGGGGTGTTGGCGGGCAAGCTCGTGCGACGGCTGTTCCTCGAGCATCGGCCGGGGTGGCCGCCGAGCAGCCGGATCCTCTACGCGCTGAAGGCCGCGACGGTGGTGCTCTCGGTCGGCGCCAGCGTGCTGATGCTGGTGCCCGCGGCGGCCTGGCAGCGCCAGATCGCGGCGGTGATGGGCATCGAAGGGCCGACAACCCTGATCTATCTGCGCACCCTGGCCGTTGCTCTGGTGGCCGGCGGCCTGCTGGTCGGTGTTGCCCGGGTGATCAAGGACGCCATCAAATACCTTGCCCGGGTGATGATCCGGCGTTGGAAGATCAACGACGAGGTGGCGATGTTCATCGGCACCGCGATCGTGGTGGCGCTGATCATCACCCTGGTCAACGGTGTCCTCTACCGCGGTTTCATCGCCGGTGCCAGCGCGATGTTCCAACCGCAGAACGACAGCACCCGTCCCGGTGTCGAGCAGCCGATACAGCCCGAAAGATCCGGCAGCGCAGCATCGTTCGCACCGTGGGACACCCTGGGTTTCCAGGGCCGCAACTTCGTGGGCACCGGTCCGCGCGCCGCCGAACTCACCGAGCTCAACGGGCGGCCAGCCCGGGAACCGATCCGGGTCTACGCCGGGCTGGAGAGCGCCGACAGCATCGATGGCCGGGTTGCCGTCCTGCTCTCGGAGTTGCAGCGCACCAAGGCTTTTGACCGCAAGGTGCTGGTGATCATTCCCACCACCGGTACCGGCTGGGTCGATCCGGTGGCAGCTCGCGCGATCGAGACGATGTACAACGGCGACACCGCACTGGTGGCCATGCAGTACTCGTACCTGCCGAGCTGGATTTCGTTCCTGGCCGACCGTGACAAGTCGGTCGAAGCAGGCCGGGCGATGATCAACGGGATCCAGCGCCGCTGGCTGCAATGGCCGGAGGCGAGCCGGCCAAAGTTGGTGCTCTACGGCGAGAGCCTGGGTTCGCTGGCCGGCCAGGGAGCGTTCGGATACCTGCCCGACGTCGCCGCGAAGGGCTTCTCCGCGGTGCTGTGGGTGGGGCCGCCCAACGCCAGCACGCTGTGGAAGGCGCTGACCGTCCGGCGCGACCCCGGCACGCCGGAGTACGAACCGCGCTACGACGGCGGTCGGACCGTACGGTTTTCCCAGGCGGCCAGTCCCGAGCAGATCGCCGGGGTCGCGGCGTCGCCGGAGTGGAAGGGGACCCGGGTGATGTTCCTGCAGCACCCGTCGGATCCGGTGGTGTGGTGGACACCGAACCTGCTGTTCAACCGACCGGACTGGCTGCGGGAGCCGCCGGGCTTCGACCGCAGCGCCGCGATGCGCTGGTATCCGATCGTCACCTTCTGGCAGGTCAGCGCGGATATGGCGGGCAATGTCACCAGCGCGCAGGCCTCGCCGAACGGACACGGCCACAACTACGGCAACAGCCCGCTCGACGGCTGGGCGGCGGTCGCCGCACCGGACGGCTGGACGCCCGAGGACACCGAGCGGGTCCGGCGTTCACTGGAGAAGCTGATCGCCGCGGGCGGACCCGAATTCCAATGATTACCAAGGATTCCGGCTCACCGTTAGTGCGCGCGATGGTCAGCACCGGATTGGCCGCCGCGGTCGGTGCGCCGTTGGGCCTGCGGCCGCCCCAGCTGTGGTCGGGGCTGCGGACCGGCGCGGTGGCGTTCGGGTCGGTAGCCGCGATCGTCGCGGCGCTGACCGCGGTGCCGCGCGTGCGGCAGGGGATGATCGACCGCACGGTGCCGGCGCATCCGGTCCGCTGGCTGGCGCTGGATATTCCGGTGGCGACGGCGTGGACCGAGGAGATGCTGTTCCGGGGGCTGCTGCAGACCGTCGCGGTGCGCGCGCTCGGGCCGACCGCGGGCCCGCTGGTGCAGGCGACGGCGTTCGGGCTCTGGCACATCCCCGATGCCAGGCGGGTCGGGGATCCGGTGCTCGGCACCGTGGTGGTGACCGGCGTGGCGGGCTGGGTGTTCGGCTGGCTCGCCAAGCGGTCGGGGAGCGTGGTTGCACCGGTCCTCGCGCATGTGGCGTTCAACGAGTCGTCCGCGGTGGCGGCGATCCTGCTACAGCGCGCTAATCGGCCGTCGTAGGCACATCGCGAACGTCCGGCACCAGGTTATGCGGCTCGGTCTCGGTGTCGTCGATCCCGAAGCTGATGATCCGTTTCGGGGTGATGCGGATGATGGCGCTGTCGACGGGCAGATCCGGCCGCGGCGATGCCTCGGCCTGCTGCGCGGTGCCGCGGATCTCCAGGCACCGCACCCGCCACGGGGTACGGGAGGCGATGTCGTCGACCACGAATGCGACGGTGTTGTTGGTGGCGAGGTTGCGGAACTTCTGGCTCTTGGACATGTTGTAGCCGACGATGTCGATGGTCCCGAGCTCCTGGTTGTAGGTGAAGCCGACCGGACTGTTCTGCAGGGTTCCGTTCGGCTGGACGGTGGCCAGCCTGCCGAGATCCGCCGACTTCAAGTACTCGATTTCGTGCGGTTTGAAGGACATGACCCCACGGTAGGACCTCAACTTCGGTTGACGTCAACACCAGGGGCGTTGCCATACTCGAAGCCATGCCCGCCCGCAGCGCCGCCGATCCCGAAGCCACCGTGGCGGCGGTGCGCGCGGTCGTGGCCTGGCTGCATGACGAGGCCGCACCCGCCCCCGAGCGCGCGGCGATCGCTGCGGCGGTGCGCTTGACCGCCCGGACCCTGGCCGGACTCGCCCCGGGCGCCAGTGTGGAGGTGCGCATCCCACCTTTTGTTGCGGTGCAATGCATCTCCGGCCCGCGTCATACCCGGGGCACACCGCCCAACGTGGTGGAGACCGATCCCCGCACCTGGCTGCGGCTGGCGGCCGGCCTCCTGGGCGTCGAGGAGGCCGCCGAGAACGGGACGCTGCGGCTGTCGGGGTCCCGGGCCGGCGAGATCGCGACGTGGCTTCCGGTCGTGACACTCGCCGGCTAAATGTCCGACACTCGGCGTTCGATTCCATGTTTGCAGCCGATGCCCGTAAACTGGCTTACGTCACCAACCTCCGCCAGGGAGCAGCCCATATCGTGACCGACCACGTGGAAAACGAACCTCGGGAAGAGTGCGGCGTCTTCGGCGTGTGGGCTCCGGGCGAGGATGTAGCCAAACTCACTTATTACGGTTTGTATGCCCTGCAACACAGGGGCCAGGAGGCGGCGGGCATCGCCGTCGCCGACGGATCGCAGGTCCTCGTCTTCAAGGACTTGGGCCTGGTCAGTCAGGTGTTCGACGAGCAGACGCTGGCCGCGATGGAGGGCCACGTCGCCATCGGGCACTGCCGCTACTCCACCACCGGGTCCACGACCTGGGAAAACGCCCAGCCGGTGTTCCGCAACACCGCCGCTGGCACGGGGATCGCGTTGGGGCACAACGGAAATCTGGTCAACACCACCGAGTTGGCCGGGCGCGCCCGCGAGGCCGGGCTGATCAACCCGAACATGCCCGGCGCGGCGACCACCGACTCCGACATTCTCGGCGCTCTGCTCGCGCACGGCGCCGCGGACTCCAGCATCGAGCAGGCCGCCCTGGAACTGCTGCCCAGCGTGCGTGGTGCGTTCTGCCTGACGTTCATGGACGAGACCACGCTCTATGCCGCCCGCGACCCGTACGGCGTGCGGCCGTTGTCGTTGGGCCGGCTGGACCGCGGCTGGGTGGTGGCGTCGGAAACCGCAGCCCTCGACATCGTCGGCGCCTCCTTCGTCCGCGACATCGAACCCGGTGAACTGCTGGCCATTGACGCCGACGGCGTGCGCTCGACCCGGTTCGCCAACCCGACGCCCAAGGGCTGCATCTTCGAGTACGTCTACCTCGCCCGGCCGGACAGCACCCTGGTCGGCCGCTCGGTGCACGCCACCCGCGTCGACATCGGCCGCCGGCTGGCTCGGGAAAAGCCGGTCGAGGCCGACCTGGTGATCGGTGTGCCCGAGTCGGGTACGCCGGCCGCGGTCGGTTACGCCCAGGAGTCGGGGATTCCGTTCGGTCAGGGTCTGATGAAGAACGCCTACGTCGGGCGGACGTTCATCCAGCCGTCGCAGACCATCCGTCAGCTCGGTATCCGGCTCAAGCTCAACCCGCTCAAGGAAGTGATCCGCGGTAAACGGCTGATCGTCGTCGACGACTCGATCGTGCGCGGCAACACCCAGCGCGCGCTGGTGCGGATGCTGCGGGAGGCCGGTGCCGTCGAGGTGCACGTGCGGATCGCCTCGCCGCCGGTGAAGTGGCCGTGCTTCTACGGCATCGACTTCGCCACCCCTGCCGAGCTCATCGCCAACGCGGTAGACGACAAGGGCGAGATGCTCGAGGCGGTGCGCCACGCGATCGGCGCCGACAGCCTCGGCTACATCTCCAAGCAGGGCATGATCGCGGCCACCGAACAGCCCGCGACCCGGCTGTGCTGCGCCTGCTTCGACGGCAACTACCCGATCGAGCTGCCCGGCGAGACCGCGCTCGGCAAGAACGTCGTCGAGCACATGCTGGCCACCGCCGCCCGCACCGGGCTGCCGATTCAGGCGGTGTCGTCCGACAACGACAACGTCTCCGCGCTCAGCCGGCCCTGACGGCCGTCACCTTGCGCAGCCGCGCGCCCAGCGCCAGCGCCTGTAGCGGCCGTCCGGCATACCAGTACAGCCGGCCCAGCAGTCCACGCGGATAGAACATCGCCCGCTGTTCGTAGCGGCTGCCGCCGCGCTCGGGCGCGACCCGCATCTCGAGGCACCGTGTGCCCGGGCCGCGGTCCTGTGCCCGAAGCCGCAGCAGGGCACCCTCGTCGCAGCTCTCCACCTGCCAGCCTGCCGGGGCGTTGTGTTGCACCGCTTCCCACAACTGCTGCGGGCTGGCCGCCGTGCGCCGCGACCGGGTGTCGGTGTAGACCACGGCACCGGCCCAGGCCGGGTCACTGGCCCAGGAAGTCTCGACGTCGCCGCCGCTGCCACCGGACAGCGCGAGTGACACCGCCCGCCGGTAGGGCGTCAGACCCGCCGTCGGCGGCGCGATGACCGTGTCGATGTCGTGGTTGCCCATGACGGCGTCGCAGTGCAGGGATTCGACCAGCGGACGAGCCAAACCCGACGGGATCGGTGTCACGAAACCCACCCAGAGCGCGGCGATCCGGGGAGTGAGCACCGGCAGCACTACCATGCGCCGGCGGCGCAACCCGGCGACCTCGGCGTAGATCTGCATCATGTCGCCGTACTCCAGCACGTCCGGGCCACCGATATCCCAGGCCCGGGACGTCGGCACCGGGGCGGTGGCCGCGGCGGCCAGGTAGTACAGCGCGTCGCGGATCGCGATCGGCTGGATCTTGTTGTGCACCCACTTCGGTGTCGTCATCACCGGCAGTCGATCGGTGAGGTGGCGGATCATCTCGAACGACGCCGAACCCGAGCCCACCACCACACCGGCCTGCAGCACCATCGTTTCGATGCCCGAGTCGATCAGGATGTCCCCGACCGCGCTGCGCGACGCGAGATGTGGTGACAGCTCGGCACCTTCGGGGTGCAGGCCGGACAGATACACGATGCGGCGCACGCCGGCATCGCGGGCAGCAGTGACGACGTTCTCGGCGGCCCGGCGTTCGGCGGCGGCGAAATCCGACGACGTACCCATCGAGTGCACGAGGTAGTAGACGACGTCGACGTCCTCGAACGCCTCGGCCAGTGACTCGGCGTCGGCGAGGTCCCCCTCGGCGACCTCGATGTCGTCGCGCCACGGCACGCCGTCGAGCTTGGCCGGCGTGCGGGCCAGCGCACGTACCGCGAAGCCATCCTCGAGCAGTCGCGGCACCAGTCGCCCGCCGATATAGCCGGTGGCACCGGTCACCAGGCATCGGGTGTGTTGAGCCGACATCCGTCCTCCATTCGTCGTATCCGTATTCGGAGCCGACGCGGAGTTGGATTGCCGCCTATTCGAAGGGGCAACCAGGATTCGGCATGTCGACCGCCAACGGGCTGCCCGCGGGCTTGATGTAGAGCACCCACATCACCACCGGCTCCGGGCCTTCGTTGCGGCCCTCGTGGATATAGCCGTCGCCGCTGCCCTCGCTGATCGCGTCGCCGGCGGTGTACACCCCGTCGACCGAGCAGTCACCCCTGTAGTGGGTCAGCGTGCCCTGCTTGATCACGCCGAACACCTGGCCGGGGTGATAGTGCCAGCCGGTGGTTCCGCCGGGGGCGATGGTCAGTTCACGGGTGACGAAGTCTCGACCGTCGAGCGTGGACTGGACCATCGTGGTCGCCTCGATGCCCGAATTGGGTGTGGCCGCTGCCGAGGCGGGTATCGCCACCGCCGCGGCCAGAACAGCTGTCGCCACACCCGCCACCCGCTGAATTGCAGTCATGGTCAGACAGGCTCTCATAACACCGGACGTTCCCGGCCGATCTACAGATCGAGCGCCGTGACCGTGGCGCCGGGATTTGGACCCAGAAGGGCGCCCAATCGGGGGCCGAGGTCTCGGGAGGCACCCGAGAGCGGGCCCACCAAACGGGTCAGCGCGCTGGTGTTCAGCCGCCGAGCCGGTCCGGCAACGGTGATCGAGCCCAGCGCGACGGGCTCCGACGTGTGGCTGTCGGATTCGGCCAGCAAGGGCACCGAGACGCCGTTGATGCCGGGATGGTTCTCGCCGCGGGAGATCTCATAACCGCGTCGGCGGATCTCGGCGAGGCTGTCCGGCGTCGCACCGGCGAGGTCGACACCGGCCAATTCCTCGGGCGGCAGATAGGCGAGGATCACCCGGCCGCTGGCTCCGACCGCCAGCGGTGAGCGTTCGCCGAGTACTCCCGCGGGGTCGACCATCGGGCCGGACGGAGCGGGCACCCCTAAGACGAGCACTCGGGTGTCGCCGGCCCGCAGATGCACGACGGCCGCCGCGCTGCTGACGCTGGCCAGCCGCGCGACGACGGGGTACATCAGCCGGAGCAGGGCCGGTCGTGGCCCGATCAGCGTCGCCAGCGCCATCGACCGGCCGGCCAGCCGATAACCCGACCGTCCGAGATGGTGCAGGTAACCCTCGTGCTCAAGCGCTTGGAGGATTCGGAAGGTGTACGACTCCGAAAGCCCTGCGCGCCCGGCAATCTCAGGCAGGGCCGCGGGTTGGCGCATGCCTGCCAGGGCCTCCAGTATGCGCAGCCCGCGCAGCGCGGTGGTGCTCACGATTCGAGGTTACTTGCTCATTCGGCAAGTTGTCTGGTGCGCGCGTGCTGCGCCGCCTGAAATGGGAGGCATGAACGCTTCCTCCGCCGGTCCCAGTGCGCCACAAGGCACGACAGGACGTCTGGTCGATTGGGCTCGCATGCTGTCCTGGGCTGACATTCCCGATTCGGTTCGGCGGCGCGCCGCGCATCTGGTTCTGGACGGCATCGGTTGCGCCCTGGTCGGCGCCCAACTGCCGTGGTCGCGGGTGGCCACCGAAGCGGTGCTGAGCATCGAAGGTGACGGCGACGCGCCAATCATCGGCACCGGATTGACCTCCACACCCGCCGGGTCGGCGCTGCTGAACAGCGCCTTCATCCAGGGCTTCGAGCTCGATGATTTTCATCCGCTGGCGCCCCTGCATTCGGCGTCGCTGTTGGTGCCTGCGCTGCTTGCCACCGCAGGCCAGCTCGATCACCCTGTCGGTGGTCGCGACCTGATGCTGGCGGTGGTAGCCGGTCTCGAGATCGGCCCGCGGATCGGCTACTCCCTGGGTGGTTCTGAAATGCTTTCTCGCGGTTGGCATTCCGGTCCAATTTTCGGAGGCATCGCCGCCGCGCTGGCTTGCGGGCTGTTGCGTGGCCTCGACGGTGCCCAGCTCGAGGACGCCGTCGGGTTCGCCGCGACCCAATCCGCCGGATTGATGTCTGCGCAATACGAGGCGATGGGTAAGCGCATGCAGCACGGCTTCGCCGCGCGTAACGCCTTCTACTCGGCCGCCCTCGCCCAAGCCGGCTACACGGGCATCGACCAGGTTGTGGAACGTCCGTACGGCGGATTCCTCGCGGTCTACGGCGAGGGGCACGAGACCGACGAAGCAGCGATCACCCGCGGGCTCGGGCAGCGTTGGGAAACCGACACCATCATGGTGAAGTCCTGGGCGGTCATGGGTGGTTTGCACGCAGCGGTCGAAGCTGCGCGAACGTTGCGTCCGCGCATCGGGATTCGAGTCATTGAGCGCATCGACATCCGCGTCGGCGACGTGGTCTACCACCATGGCTGGTGGGCTCCGCAGCGGCCGCTGACGGCGATCGGAGCGCAGATGAACATCGGCTACGTCGCAGCGGTGACCCTGCTCGACGGCACAGCGTTGCCGGAGCAGTTCCGGGCCGAACGCCTCGATGGTGACGACGTCTGGAATCTGTTGCAACGCACCCATGTACACCTTGATCGCAGCATCGACGAACTGCCGGTCGACGAACGGTTCCAGACCCACCTGACGCTGACCTTCAGCGACGGCACGACGGAGACCGCATCGGTGTTCGCGCCGCACGGCAATCCGCTCGATCCGGTGACCAACGAGGAGGTGGTCGCCAAGTTCGGCAGTCTCGTTGCGCGGGTGATGCCTGCCGAACGGGCTTCGGCGATCGAACACGCGGTGCTCGGTTTGTCGGAAGTCGGCGACATCGCCCCGCTGGTGAAGTTGCTTGCCGCCCCGGTGGGAAGGGCGATTGACTGATGGTGACGAAAGCCCGTGCGCGACTGCGGGAATTGCTCGACGCGGATCGGCTGATCGTCGCTCCCGGCGTATACGACGGCATCTCCGCGCACCTCGCCAAACACACCGGGCATGCGGCGGCCTATCTCACTGGCGCGGGAGTCGCCGCCGCCGGTTACGGACTGCCGGACATCGGGCTGGTGACCCAGACCGAGATGGTCGAGCGGGCCCGGATGGCCGTAGGTGCGCTCGGCGCCGTGCCCCTGCTCGCCGATGCGGACACCGGCTACGGCGCTCCGATCAACGTCATTCGAACGGTGCGCGAATACGAGGACGCCGGAGTGGCCGCGATCCAGCTCGAGGACCAGGCCTTCCCCAAGCGATGCGGGCATCTGCCGGACAAGGAACTCCTCAGCGCCGATGATTTCCGCCGCACGCTCGACGCCGCGCTCGGGGCCCGCACCGACGACACGATGCTGGTGATCGCCCGGACCGATGCGCGGGCTCCGCTGGGGTTGGCCGAGGCGATCCGTCGCGCCAACCAATATGCATCTGCCGGTGCGGATCTGTTGTTCGTGGAGGCGCCGCAGAGTGTCGAGGAGATCGAGCGAATCGCCGAGGAGGTGAACGCGCCGCTGCTGCTCAATCTGGTGATCGGCGGGCTGACGCCGGATCAGTCTGCCGGTCGGCTGCAAGAACTCGGCTTCGCCATCGCCATCCACCCCTCGGCCGTACTCGCTCGGTCCACACTCGGGGCGCTTGAGGCGCTGTGCGAATTGCGTGGTGTCGTCGTCGATGAATTCCCGGCGACCAACCCCGAAGAGTTCTTCAACCTCGTCGGTCTGGCCGAGTGGTCGGCCCTCGGTGAGAAGTATCAGCCCAGAACGGAGTCGTGAGATGGGTATGACCGTGGTTGAGCAGATCCTTGCCCGCAAGGCCGGTGTCGGCGAAGTCCGTGCCGGTGACACGGTGACGGTCGAGGTGGACATGACGGTGCTCATCGACCTGCAGTTCGCCACGATGTGGATGCAGCCATTACGCATCAGCGACCCAGGCAAGGTCGCGATCGTGATGGACCACGCCGTGCCGGCGCCGACCCTCAAAGACGCCGCAGGCGGTCCGAGAGCCCGAAAGTTCGCCGCCGACTTCGGGATTGACCGCTTCTACGACGTCGGCCGGCACGGCATCTGCCACCAGGTCATCGCCGAGAACGGGCTTGCCCGGCCGGGGGAAATCCTGGCCTGTACCGACAGCCACACCTGCGCTGCGGGCGCCTACAACACCGCAGCTCGAGGCCTGGGCCCGGCGGAGGTGTATTCCATCCTGTGTACCGGCCGCACGTGGTTTCACGTCTCGCCCACCATCCGCTACGAGCTCACCGGGATGCTTCCCCGCGGTGTCAGCGGCAAGGACCTCTTCCTCTACATCGCCGACGAATACGGCGATGCCACCAACACCAACCTTGAGTACGGGGGCCCCGGGCTGGCGTCGGTACCGCTCAACGACCGGCGAACGGTCGCCACGCAAGGGGCCGAGATCTCCGCCGACTTCTCCACCTTCGACTACGACGACAAGCTCGCCGAGCATTTCGAGGCGCTCGGAATCTCCGGTTGCGACCCGGCATTCGCCGATCCCGACGCCTCCTATGCCGCCGTCCGCAGAATCGATCTGACCGCGCTGGTGCCCTACGTCGCGCGACCAGGGACCGTGTCCCGCAACGGGCTGCCGGTGACCGAGGTCGAACCTCGCAAGATCAATCAGGCTTTCATCGGCTCGTGCGCCAATGGCCAGCTCGACGACCTGCGCATCGCCGCCGAAATTCTGCGCGGTCGCCACGTTGCGACCGGTGTCCGCCTGATCATCACGCCGGCAAGTCAGCAGGTATACCGGGACGCGTTGCGGCTCGGCTACTTACAGGACCTCGCCGACGCCGGCGCGGTCGTCACCAACTCCACCTGCGGGGCGTGCTTCGGCTACCACATGGGCGTCGTCGGGCCCGGCGAAGTCTGCCTGACCTCGAGTACCCGCAACTTCACCGGACGGATGGGCTCGACCGAGGCCGAAATCTACATGGCCTCGCCCGCGACGGTGGCTGCCTCTGCCGTCACCGGACAGATCACCGATGCCAGAGAGGTCGTGAACCCATGACAACCGGACTCGTTGTCACCGGACGGGTGTGGGTCTTCGGCGACAACCTCAACACCGACGACATGTACCCCGCGGAAGCGATGAAGCGCGACATTGCGAATGCCGCGACGATGGTCTTCCACGCCGTGCGCCCGGGCTGGACGGATCAGGTCGAGGCCGGTGACATCGTGATCGCCGGGGCGAACTTCGGGCTCGGGTCCTCGCGGCCGGTCGCCGCCCTCTTCAACCATCTCGGCGTCGCCGCGTTGGTGGCCGGTGAGTTCAACTCACTGTTCTTCCGGAACGCGATCAACGCCGGACTGCCCGCCATGACGGTTCCGGGCGTGACCGAGGCATTCGCCGATGGCGACATCGGCACCTTCGACCTGCGCGCAGGGACCTGGCGAAACGACACCACCGGTGCGTCGGGCGCCGTACCGGTCCTGCCCGATCTCGTGTTGGACATCCTCGCCAGTGGAGGCGTGTTGCCCAGGTTGGCCGAACGCGGTTACCTGCCAGCCGAACTGGGCGATCAGCTGCGCTCGCCCACGGCGACCGCAGCGGGCCAGGGGAGTGGGGCATGAGCGGAATCGAACGGGTGGGTCGGCTGCTGCGGCCGATACGAGCCGGGGCCGGGCGCAGCCGGCTGTCGACGCTTCCGTCGGTGCCCGCTGTGATCCTGTCCAGTCCAGTCTTCGCCGATGGCGCCGCGATGCCGGCCGAGTATGCGGGTGACGGCGTTGGCGGCAACATGTCTCCGCCCTTGCGGTGGGACGGCGTTCCGGCGGCCACCGCGGCGCTCGTGCTCGTCATCGAAGACGTCGACGTTCCCTTGCCCCGTCCGTTGATCCACACCGTCGCTGTCCTTCCCGCGGGAATCGACGACCTCGACGAGGGCGCTTTGGGCGCGGGCGCTCCGGGCGTCCGATTCTTGCGGACTGTTCTCGGGCGCGGGTATCACGGACCGCGTCCCATCCCGGGCCACGGCACCCACCATTACCGCTTCCATGTGTTCGCGTTGGACGCCCCGGTGGCTGACGACGTGACCAGCGTGCATGCGCTGCGCACGGGGATGAAGCGAAGTCTGATCGCCCGAGGGCTGCTAACCGGCACCTACCGCCGATAACTGGACGACAATGTCGCCATGGCGTTCCGTGGCTGGCCGATCGAGGCGGTGGAGTTCTACGAGGGCCTGGAGGCCGACAACTCCAAGGTCTACTGGACGCGGCATCACGCGGTTTACGAGCACACGGTGAAGGCTCCGATGCTGGAGCTGCTCGCCGAACTGGCCGCCGAATTCGGCGAGAGCACGATCTTCCGGCCGCACCGCGATGTTCGGTTCAGCGCCGACAAATCGCCGTACAAAACCAACTGTGCCGCGCGACTCGGATCGGGTTACGTGTCGTTCTCGGCCGACGGACTCACGGTCGGCAGCGGTCTGTACCTGCCGGATGCTGCCGCGCTGGCCCGGTACCGGGCCGCGGTCGACGCCGGAAAGTCCGGGACCGAGCTCGTCGCGATCGTCGCGACGCTGCGCGACGGCGGCTACGACACGATGGCCCACGAGATTCTCAAGACGGCGCCGAGGGGTTATCCGAAGGACCATCCGCGTATCGAGCTGCTGCGGTACAAGGGCATCGCGATGATGAAAACCTGGCCCGTCGCTGCCTGGCTCGGCACGGCGAAGGCCAAGGACCGGGTGGTGACCACGCTGCGGGCGGGTGCGCCGCTACGCGACTGGCTGGCCCGTAACGTCGGCTGACGCCTGCGCCCGTACCGGTCGCGGACGGCGACCGGTAGCCTTAGGGCCGATGACGGATCGCGAGGAAGACAACCTGATCTCCTACGCATCGGCCGGGGTGGATATCGAGGCCGGTGACCGCGCGGTCGAGCTGTTCAAGCCGCTGGCGAAGCGGGCCACCCGGCCCGAGGTGCGGGGCGGTCTTGGCGGCTTCGCCGGGCTGTTCGCGCTGCGCGGAGACTACCGGGAGCCACTGCTGGCCGCGTCGACCGACGGGGTCGGCACCAAGCTCGCCGTGGCGCAGGCGATGGACAAGCACGACACCGTCGGCCTGGACCTGGTCGCGATGGTGGTCGACGACCTGGTGGTGTGCGGTGCCGAGCCGCTGTTCCTGCAGGACTACATCGCCGTCGGGCGCACCGTCCCCGAACGGGTCGCCGCGATCGTCGCCGGTATCGCCGAGGGCTGTGTGCTGGCCGGTTGCGCGCTGCTGGGCGGGGAGACCGCCGAGCATCCCGGGCTGATGGAGCCCGACCACTACGACATCTCCGCCACCGGTGTGGGTGTGGTCGAGGCCGACGACGTGCTAGGCCCCGAGCGAGTCCGCCCCGGCGACGTGATCATCGCGATGGGGTCGTCAGGCCTGCATTCCAACGGGTACTCGCTGGCCCGCAAGGTGCTGCTCGAGATCGACCGGATGAACCTGGCCGGCCACGTCGAGGAATTCGGCCGCACCCTCGGCGAAGAGCTGCTCGAGCCGACCCGCATCTACGCCAAGGACTGCCTGGCGCTGGCCGCCGAGACGCAGGTCCGCACCTTCTGCCACGTCACCGGCGGCGGGCTGGCCGGCAACCTGGAGCGGGTGATCCCGCATGGTCTGGTCGCCGAACTCGATCGCGGGACGTGGACGCCCGCGCCGGTGTTCGCGATGATCGCCCAGCGCGGCCGTATCGACCGCCCGGAGATGGAGAAGACGTTCAACATGGGCGTCGGCATGGTCGCCGTCGTCGCGCCGGAGGACACCGACCGCGCGCTGGCGATTCTGACTGCACGCCATTTGAACTGCTGGACTCTGGGCACTGTCACCAAGGGGAAGGACGGCCCACGCGCGAAGCTCGTGGGACTGCATCCACGCTTCTAGGGGATCGAGCGCCCGCTCGAGTGTGAGACGAGGCGGCGGCTCAGCGCCGCCAGCTGCCCTCGTCGGCCCATGGGTCCTCATCGAACCCGTTGTCTACGGTGTCGGCGTCGCCTGAACCCGACCCGGACAGCTCTTGCTGGAGCCGCTCGAAATCAGTTTGCGGAGAGCTATATTTCAGCTCTCGAGCAACCTTGGTCTGCTTTGCCTTTGCCCGGCCGCGGCCCATGGGGGAACCCCCTCGCGCAATAACGGAGCGGCCCGGGATGCAGGCGGCTCCGATCTGTGTGTTCGTTATTGTCCTGTCCACACCTTACCGTGCCCCGCTGCGATGTGCTGGCAGGCCCGTTCGGCCGTGGGTGAACGTCAGGGAGCACCGCGGCGCAGCCGCTCGACCGCCAGTCGTCCCGCGCCCACGGCGTCGGTCGGCGGCAACGAATCGGGGTCGATCTCGGCGGCCACCTGATGCTCCCCGCCCGTGGTCAGCGCGGTGTCGGCCGGAATGCCCCGCTTGACCAGGGCCAGGGCGATCGGTCCGAGATCGACGTGGTCGACGACGGTGCCGAGCCGCCCGACGACACGCCCGGCGGCCAGCAGCGGGTCGCCGGTGGCCGGCCGCTCGCCGGAGCCGTCGAGATGCACCAGGACCAGCATCCGCGGCGGTTTTCCCAGGTTGTGCACGCGCGCGACGGTTTCCTGACCGCGGTAGCAGCCCTTGTCCAGATGCACCGCACCCTGCCCCGGGCCGCCGATCCAGCCCACTTCGTGCGGGATCGTCCGCTCGTCGGTGTCCACGCCGAGCCGGGGCCGCTGTGCGGCGACCCGATGTGCCTCGTAGGTCCACACGCCGGCGCGGCGCACCCCGGCGGCTTCCAGCCTGGTCAGCCAGTCCGCCGCGGCGGCGCGCGGGACCAGCAGGTCCAGCTCGATCTGGCCGGGTGGGGCCGGAACCCGGCGGACGAATCCGCCGCCCGGCACCGGCACGGCAGCCGTTTCGCCCGGCAGTTCGGTCAGGCCCAGAACGGCCAGGACAGCGGGGTGGTCGAGGCGCGGGCCCAGCAGCGACAGCACGGCGAGGTCGGCGGCCTCGGGAGTCACGTCGGCCCAGAACACCATTTTGCGCAGGTAGGCCAGCAACGGTTCACCGCGGCTGCGTTCGGTGTCCAGATACGTGACGCCGTCGAGCTCGGTCTGGACCCAGTGATCCTCGACACGTCCTTGGCCGTCGAGGCTGAGATTCTCCGTCGACGTGCCGTCGGGCAACTCACTGACGTGCTGGGAGGAGATCGAGTGCAGCCAGCTGCGGCGGTCCGGTCCGGTCAGCGTGAGGACCGCGCGGTGCGAACGATCGACGACGGCGGCGTCGTGCTCGGCAGCGCGCTGTTCGCCGAACGGGTCACCGTAGTGCCAGATCGCGCCGGCATCGGGAGAACTGTCAGGTGCGGGGACGGCTGACACACATCAACTCTACGGGGCTGGCACTACGCTCATGCTTCATGTCCGCCCCCTCATCGGTGATCGTCACCCTGGACGGCCAGGTGCGCGACGCGGCCCAGCCGCTGCTGTTCGCCGATGACCTCGCCGCCGTGCGCGGCGATGGCGTGTTCGAGACGCTGCTGATTCGCGACGGCCGGGCCTGCCTGGTGGAGTCCCACCTGCGGCGGCTGGCCCAGTCGGCCTCGATGATGGACCTGCCTGCGCCGGATCTGCCGGCCTGGCGCAAGGCGATCGGCATCGCGGTGGGGCAGTGGACCTCGGCGACCGGCGACGAGGGTGCGCTGCGGTTGGTGTACAGCCGAGGCCGGGAAACCGGTTCCACCCCCACCGCCTACCTGACCGTGAATCCGGTACCGCAGCGGGTGGCCGCCGCCCGCCGCGACGGGATCGCCGCGGTGCTGCTCGATCGCGGGCTACCGTCGTCCGGGGTCGACGCCATGCCGTGGCTGGTGGCCGGCGCGAAGACGCTGTCGTACGCGGTGAACATGGCCGCCCTGCGGCACGCCGCCGCCAAGGGCGCCGGTGACGTGATCTTCGTCAGCTCCGACGGGTACCTGCTCGAGGGGCCGCGCTCGACGGTGGTGATCGCCACCGACGAAGGCTCGGGAACGACGCTGCTGACCCCGCCGCCGTGGTATCCGATCCTGCGCGGGACCACCCAGCAGGCGCTGTTCGAAGTGGCCCGCGACAAGGGCTACGACTGCGACTTCCGCGCGCTGCGGCCCGCCGACCTGTTTGCCGCCCAGGGGGTTTGGCTGGTGTCCAGCATGACGCTGGCGGCCCGGGTGCACACTCTCGATGGCCGCGCGTTGCCGCAGACCCGGCTGGCCGCCGAGGTCGCGGCATTGGTCGACGCCGCGATCGTCAGCGATCGCTGAAAGCCAAAACCTGTTGGCACACCCCTTCTGACGCGGGTACGTTCGTCGGTACACAGGAAGGGAGGTGGTCCGGAAATTGATAGCTTCTAGGACATGTGAGGTGGCTGCCCGCTAGCAGCACCAGGTGCCGAGGATTCACCCACGCCCTGCGCGCGCTGGCGAATTCCAGGCAGCTACCCGGCCCCCGAGCTCTTGGTTTGTCCAACCAAGGAACACGGCTCGGGGGCCGCCCCATATCTGGGCGCAGCGAAACCGCTCGCCCCTCGGCTCGAAAATATCGCAACGTCCGATTCCGGCCACACCAACCCGATTGGGTTTAGCAGCTAAGAATTCCCGTCGATAATCCTTGCCTGTCGGCAACCAGCACCGTAGAGTCCCCATCGATTCCGGGGTGACGGCTCTTCGGCACCCGACTTCTTCTCCGCAGCGCACGCTTGGCGACGTTGTGGGCACATCGGGGGATGGGTACATGGTGGCTCGAATCAGGTTCGGTGTCGCGACGAGCGCGGCGGTTGCCGCGGCCGTAGCGGCGGTGGCGCTGCCCGATCTGTTGACCGAGCCGAGCCCAATCGCCCGCTCCTCAGCCAGTTTCGAGCTCACCGCGTCGACTTCGGTGGTCGGGACGAGCGGGTCGCCGGTGTGGCTTCTGCCGGCACCGCAGCCCGGCTCGGGGACCGGCGACGGCGTCGACAAGGACACCGTTGCGCTGGCCAGGTCGCTGGCATCGGCCGATGCCAACCCGGTCGGGTCGCTCATCGGGTTCTTCATCGGCGACGGCGCCGACGCACCCGCAGACTGCACCGGCGCTCGCTGCAACGGCGGTAACGCCGGCATCCTGTTCGGCAACGGCGGTGACGGCGCCAATGGCGGCCGTGGCGGCAACGCCGGGCTGTACGGCGGCAACGGCGGAGCCGGGGGCAACGGACTCGACGCGGTCTACACCAACGGCGTGCGCACGGTGGCGGCGACCGATGGTGGCCAAGGCGGTCGGGCCGGCCTGTTCTCCGGTGACGGCGGCATCGGCGGCCGCGGTGGCTCCGACCGCAATGAAAACGGGTCCGCGCAAGCGGGCAATGGCGGTTCGGGCGGTGCGGCCGGGCTCTTCGGCACGCCCGGAGACGGTGGTGACGGCGGCACGGCTGAAGCCACCGGCGGCTCGGCGACCGGTGGCAACGGTGGCTCCGGTGGCGCCGGCGGCCTCAACGACGGCGGAGACGCAGGCAAGGGCGGAAACGCCACCGTGACCAACGGGCAAGCCGGTGATTCGGCCACCGGCGGGCGGGGCGGCAACGGCGGCGGGACCGCCGGCGGCGCCGGCAGAACCGGCGGTGGCGGCGCAGGCGGAGATGCTCAAGCCTCGGGCGCGGCAACGGCTTATGGCGGCGACGGTGGATCGGGTGGTTCGTCGCCCGGCTTCTTCGGTGGCAGAGCCTCCGGTGGCGGCCAGGGCGGTTCCGCCTCGTCCGAGGCCGATGCCTACGGTGGCGACGGCGGTCGCGGCGGCACCAGCGGCTACAGCACGAACTACGGTGGCGGCGGCAACGGCGGCGCCGCGGACTCTTCAGGATCCGGTGCGACCGTTCAGGGCGGCAACGGCGGCAAGGGCGGCAACGCGTTCTTCGGCGTCGCGGGCCCCGGCGGTGACGGCGGTGACGCGTTCTCCCCGGCCGGGGGCGCCGCCTCCGGCAGCACGGTGACCGGTGGCAACGGTGGCGCCGCAGGCAGCGGGACCGGCCTGTTCGCCGACGGCAGCCGCGGCGGCAACGGCGGCAGCGTCTACGTATTCGGCCCCGGCGCAACGGCCAAGCCGGGCAACGGCGGCGCCGCCGGCGCGGGCAGCCTGATCGGGGGACGTCCGGGCCAGCCCGGCCAGAACGGCACCGTGACCGACACCGGCGCGAAGACGGCGGGCGCGGGCTCGGCAAGGGCGCCTCGACGAGGCTGACGGTTATCGACTCGCTGAGCCGATTGGTGGCGCACCGAGGTGCGGTGCGCGATGATGCCGCGATGCGAATCACCTCGATGCTGGTGTTGGCGGCGGCCACCGGCCTGATCCTGCTGACCGGCTGTGCACCCGCCGACGAGAAACCCGCGGCAGCAGGCACCTGCGACAAGGGCGCATTGGCCACGCTGAAGCCCGGTGTGCTGACCTTCGGCACGGATCAGCCGGCCTATCCGCCGTGGTTCGTCGACGACACCCCGGACAACGGCAAGGGCTTCGAATCGGCGGTGGCCTACGCGGTGGCCGACAAACTCGGCTACGGCGCGGACAAGGTGGCCTGGGTGCGGGTCCCGTTCAACGCCGCGATCGCACCGGGGCCAAAAGCCTTCGACGCCAACCTCTCTGAGTTCTCGATCACCGACGAACGCAGGCAAGCCGTCGACTTCTCCTCGCCCTACTACGACGTGACTCAGGCCATCGTGACCGTCAAGTCGTCACCGGCGGCCGCCGTCACCACGCTGGCGGGCCTGCGGAACCTGCGGCTCGGCGCGCAGGTCGGCACCACCAGTTACGACGCGGCCAAGGCACTCGGTACCACCGCGCCGGTCAACGTGTACAACAACAACGACGACGCCAAGGCGGCGCTGACCAATGGGCAGATCGATGCGCTCGTGCTTGATCTGCCCACCGCGTTCCAGGTGCAGAGCGAATTGGACGACGGTGACATCGTCGGTCAATTGCCCTCCACGACAACCAAACCCGAGCAGTTCGGGATCGTCCTGGATAAGGGCAGCGCGTTGACGTCGTGCGTGTCGGCGGCCGTCGACGGCCTCCGCTCCGACGGCACACTGGCCAAGCTGCAACAGCAGTGGCTGGCCGAGGCCGGCAACGCGCCGGTACTTTCGTGACGGCGCTGGCCGCAGAACGCCTCGCCTACCGGCGGACCAGGGCCCGGCGGTCCACCCTCGTCGCGCTGGTCTCCACCCTGGTGTTCGCGGCGGTGGCGGTGCTGGCCACCACCTCGTCGCCGGGCTGGCCGCGGGTCCGCGATTCGTTCTTCAACCTCGAAATCGGTTGGCGCAGCTTGCCTGCCGTCCTCGACGGGCTCTGGCTGAACATTCGGGTGTTGGTGGTCTGCCAGGTGTTGATCCTGCTGTGCGGCTTGGCGCTGGCGGCCGTGCGCACCCTGCGCGGTCCGGTCTGGTTCCCGGTGCGCGCGCTGGCCACCGGCTACGTCGACCTGTTCCGGGGTCTGCCGCTGATCATCTGCCTGTATCTGGTCGGGTTCGGACTGCCGGGCCTGCGGCTGTCGGGGGTGCCGACCAATCCGGTGCTGCTGGGCGGACTGGCGCTGGTGCTGGTGTATTCGGCATATGTCGCCGAGGTCTTCCGGGCCGGGATCGAGTCGGTGCACCCGTCGCAGCTGGCGGCCGCAAAGTCGTTGGGGCTGAATTACCAGCGGACCATGCGCCTAGTCGTCCTGCCGCAGGCCGCGCGCCGGGTCACCCCCGCCCTGCTCAACGATTTCGTTGCGCTGCAAAAGGATTGCGGCTTGATCTCGGTGCTCGGTGCGGTCGACGCGGTGCGCGCCGCCCAGATCCAGGTGGCCGGAAATTACAACTTCACCCCGTACGTGGTAGCCGGGTTGCTGTTCGTTCTGCTGGCCGTGCCGTCGGCGCGGCTGGCCGACTGGGCGACGCGGCGGGCCGCGACCCGTCAGGGTGCGTTGTGAGCACCGAAGTCCTGTCGGTTCGCGGCATGGTCAAAAGTTATGGCGACCGAACGGTTCTCGACGGTGTCGACCTTGACGTCGCCGAGCATCAGGTGGTGGTGCTGATCGGGGCGTCGGGCTCCGGTAAGTCGACGCTGCTGCGCTGTGTGGATCTGCTCGAGGACATCGACGACGGGCAGATCTTCCTCGACGGCCGCGACATCAGCGATCCGCGGGTCAACGCGGACTCCGCCCGCCGGGCGATGGGGATGGTGTTCCAGTCGTTCAACCTGTTCCCGCACATGAGCGTGCTGGCCAACATCACGCTCGCGCCGCGGGTGGTGCACGGCCGCGACCGGAACCAGGCCGACGAGCGCGGCCGCGAACTGCTGGCCCGAGTCGGGTTGGCGGACAAGGCCGATGCCTACCCCGACACGTTGTCCGGCGGCCAGGCGCAGCGGGTGGCGATCGCGCGGGCGCTGGCCTACGACCCTCGGCTGCTGCTGCTCGACGAGATCACCAGCGCGCTGGACCCCGAACTCGTCGGTGAGGTGCTCGAGCTGGTCGGCGAGCTCGCCGCGGCCGGACGCACGATCGTGATGGCAACCCACGAGATGAACTTCGCCCGGCAGGTCGCCGACACCGTGTGCTTCCTGGACGGCGGGCGAATCATCGAATCCGGCCCCGCCGAACAGGTTTTGACCGATCCGCAGCACGAGCGGACCCAGCTGTTCCTGCGCCGGGTGACCGGCGGCTAGCCGGCCGGGCCGGGCTCCAGCGGCGCGCACGCCCGCATCGCCTGATCCCAGACGCCGGGATCGACGTCCGACGGCGGACCCAGCACCGCGGTGCCCGCCGAATCGGGCACGCCGTGCTCGCGAAGGCAGCGCGCCAGTGATCCGTGTTCAGCTTGTACAGGAGCGGTCGCGGTGGGCGTGGCAGTGGTCGTGTCCGGCCCGGGGCTGATGACGGTGGGCTGCGACGGATCCGGCGTCGGCGTGCACCCACTCAGCAGTAGCGCGGTCGCCGCGGCGACCCCGAGGACGTACCCGCGCATCAGCCGACGTATCGGGTGAGTCGCGCGGACAGATGCGGGACCAGGCCACCGTCGGCGTCGACCCGCTCCTCGACGTAGGCCAGGTCACCGCCCTCGACGATCCCGTAGAGCCGTTTCGCGCCGCCGACCAGCACGCCGGACTTGCTGCGCGCCAGCGCGTCGGTCACCAGCTCCCAGGAGGATTGGTTACGCGGCCGGCCGTAGAACAGCTCGACGTAGCCCGCGGAGTGCGCCAGCAGCAGCTCGATGGCCTGCGACTCGCCCGGGTCGGCGGGGTCGGTGACGAAGCGCCAGAATCCGGTCTCACGCAGCCCGGGAGATTCGTAGTTGCCGGCGTCGTCCAGCCGCCAGGACCGGGATTCCCAGTTCAGATAGTCACCACCGTCATGCGAGACAACGATCTGCTGGCCGAAGTGGTAGTCGCCGTGCGCGCCCCGGCCCTCACCCTCGCCGCGCCAGACCCCGACCAGCGGCAGCAAGGCCAGCAATGCGTCATTGAGGTTGGCGCCCAGTCGCAGATTGGCGGTGTCGGCGGGGACCGGAAGGTCTTCATAGACCGGGATGTTGCGGCCGGCCGTTTCCTTGGCTCGCTCGGCCGCCGCTGCGACGGCACGATCACCGCTACCGGGAATGTCCTCGGAACTCACGACTCGTCGGTGATCAGTCGGTAGAGCGCGTACAACGCGAACCAGGTGATCAGAACGACCGTCGCAACCAGGAGGATCTCGTAGAACAGAACCACAGGGAGATTCTATCCGGGGCTCGGGCGGACGCACCGCCCGAGCCACCGTCGTCTTGGTGACTTACGCGACCTTGATGTCGACTTCGTGGATCCCGGCGCCGGTAGGCGCAACGGTGGCGTCACCATTGCCGACCTTGGACAGCGCCCGCACGGTCCAGGTGCCCGGCGCGGCGAAGAACCGGAAATCACCGGTCGCCGACGCGACCACCTCGGCGGTGAACTCGTCGCTGGAGTCCAGCAGGCGCACGAAGGCGCCGCCCACCGTCTGACCCGCGTCGTCCACGACCCGGCCCGTGATCACGGTCTCCTTCTCCAGGTCGACACCGGCGGGCAAAGTCTGTCCTTGCTTAGGTGCAGAGCACATGATCAACTTCCCAACTCGATCGGGGCCCCCACCAGGGAGCCGTATTCGGTCCAACTACCGTCGTAGTTCTTGACGTTCTTGTGCCCCAACAGTTCCTGGAGCACGAACCAGGTGTGCGACGAGCGCTCACCGATGCGGCAGTAGGCGATGGTTTCCTTCTCGCCATCCAGTCCGGCCTCGGCGTAGAGCTTGGCCAGCGCCTCGTCGGACTTGAAGGTGCCGTCCTCGTTGGCCGCCTTGCTCCACGGGACGTTGATCGCGCCGGGGATGTGCCCGGGGCGCTGGCTCTGCTCCTGCGGCAGATGCGCGGGCGCGAGGATCTTGCCGGAGAATTCGTCCGGCGAGCGGACGTCCACCAGGTTCTTGGTGTTGATCGCGGCGATCACCTCGTCGCGGAACGCGCGGATGCTGTTGTCGGGCGCCTTGGCGGTGTACGACGTGGCGGGCCGGTCGGGGACCTCGGTGACCAGTGGGCGTCCGTCGAGTTCCCACTTCTTGCGGCCGCCGTCGAGCAACTTGACGTTCTCGTGGCCGTACAACTTGAAGTACCAGTACGCGTAGGCGGCGAACCAGTTGTTGTTGCCGCCGTAGAGGATCACGGTGTCGTCGTTGCTGATTCCCTTGTCGGACAGCAACTTCGAGAACTGCTGCTGATCGACGAAGTCACGCTTGACCTGGTCCTGCAGCTCGGTCTTCCAGTCCAGTCTGACGGCGCCGGCAATGTGGCCGCCTTCGTAGGCCGACGTGTCCTCGTCGACCTCGACGAAAACGGTGTTCGGCGCGTCGAGATTGCTCTCGGCCCAGTCGGTGGAGACCAGGACGTCGGAGCGTGCCATGAAGTGGTTCCTTTCGGTTGCTTGGTAAAAGGCTCAGGTGGTGGCCGGCGTGCGGCGCAGCCTGGCCACGAGTGGGTAGATCTGGCAGCCCAGGCAGATGCCGAAGGCTGCGTTGAGGAATGCCGCGAACAGGGCGAAGGCGGTGGCGATGGTGCCGAGCAGCGGGGCGCCGATGGCGAAGCCCACGACGCCGACGGCGGCGAACACGAAGCCGACCAGCTGCGCGAACTTCAACGGTGGCACCGGCTCACGCTCGGCGACCGGGCTCAGCCGCGGCGCCACGAGGTGCGCGAAGATCAGGCCGTAGGGGTGCCGGCGCGGCCCGCGCAGCGCGCCGATCGCGAATACGAGGGCCTGCAGCGCCAAGAGCACGGTTGCCGCCGGGATGCTGAACGCCGAGACGACGAGCACCGCGACCAGGACGACCGTGGTGATCCAGGCGCCGAAGCGGGGACCGCGGACGTCCACCTGGGCGATGGCGGGGGTGTTGGTGATATCGGTCGACATTTCTTTTCTCCTGTTGCGAGGCTGGACGGAGGCGGGCCGCAACGGGCCGCTCCAGAGTGACGGCGCGAAAAAGGCGCGGCTACTCAGCAGCTACAGCAACAACAGCAACAACCCGCGACGCGGCACAGATCAACTGCGCGGCGCTTGATGAGCGCAAGCTCGAGGCGGGTCGACACGGTGGCCATGGTACCCAATGACCGGGTCCTCAGGCCAACAGAGGTTCGAGCGCCGCACGCAGGTCAGCGGCCTTGGGCACCCCCGCCGTCCGGTAACGCTGCCTGCCGTCGGCGTCGAAGATGAAGGTGGTCGGCAACGACATCACCGAAAGCTTCCGTGCCGCAGCCGGATTGGCATCCAGATCGATCTCGACGTGAGCAACGTCACGCAGGTCCGCGCAGACCTGGTTGACCACGCGGCGCACCCCCGCGCAGGGTCCGCACCACACCGCGCTGAAATGCACGATCGTCGGGCCGGTGCGGGACAGGCCGAGGTCGCTGACGTCGACGTCGAGCGGTTGGGCCTCGCGGACGACGCCCGATCGCCGGTTTTGCAGCACGCCGAAGACGCCCGCCACACCCAGTGCGGCGACGATCGCGACGATCGCGGTGACCAATGCTGGGGTCATGACTGTTTGAACCCGTCGAGGCGGATCGTTACTCCCTCGGTGATGCCTTCGATGATGATGTCCGACCCGCGCGCACCCTCGGTGGTCGGGCGCACCCCGAACGGTAACTTCTGACCGGGCAGGGTGCCACTGAACGCCGCCAGGACCGCCGCCTTCTTCTCATCGGGAACCGGCTGGTCGGCGGTGCCCGGGCCGGTCTGGATGTCGGTCGCGGTGAACACCAGCGTGGTGTCCTCGGGGCCGGCCACCGACAGATCGACGACAACACTGACCGGCTTGTCGAAATCGGCCTTCTTCGGTGTCCCGGTGAACACCAGCCCCTTACTACCGGAGATACCGGATTCGGTGGTGCCGCCGGTGGCGTCGTTGGTTTCCTTCGACGGTGCCTCCACCATCAGGTCCTTCATCCCGATGTACCGGCCGAGGTGGCCGGACTCGATGATGATGCGGCTCTCCAGCTTGCCGACCCGCAGGTTGGCGTCGGGTCTGATCAGCCACGACGCCTCGGTGATGTCGATGTCGTGCAGGGTGGCCTCCAGCGAGGCCTTGCCGACCACCTGGTGGCCCACGCCGTTGGCCTTGATCTCGATCTCGTGGAAGTGGTGCGCCATGGCCTGGCGGATGAACGGGAAGCCGAGGATCGCCACCGACGGGTCGAACGAGAGTCCGTTGGCGGCCCGCACCGCCCGCGACAGCCGGTATTCGGCGTAGATGGTGGCGCCGAAATCGGCGCCGACCGCCCCCAGGACCACGGTGAGCACGGTGACACCCAGAGTGATCAGCAGCTTTCGCACCTGCATATTCTGGCTCACCGCCGACGCGGTCTCGGAGCCGCGCATCGCCGTGCGGGCAGTCCGCGCCGTTCGAATCGGCTAAATCGCAGGTAGCGGGTTAAAGTTAGTTGACCCATGGTCGGTAACGGCCATATGTCGCCCATGAGTCTGGTAGGTCACCGCGACGACGCTGTCGGCGATGAGTATCCGGGACATTGGAGAGTCTGTTGGACCTGCTACTTCTCACCGTCGACCCGCACCCGGAATCGGTGCTGCCGTCGTTGGCCTTGCTCGCGCACACCGTGCGCTCGGCGCCCACCGAAGTGTCGTCGCTGTTGGAGGCGGGCTCCGCTGACGTCGCGATCGTCGACGCCCGCACCGATCTGGCCGCCGCCCGCGGCCTGTGCCGGCTGCTCGGCACCACCGGCACGTCGGTGCCCGTGGTGGCCGTCGTCAACGAGGGTGGATTGGTCGCCGTCA
>JAEZIA010000320.1 GCA_023416315.1 Actinomycetes bacterium | reverse complement strand
GTCGTGGTTGGGGTCGTTGTCGTGGTGGTAGTGGTGGTCGTGGTGGTCGGCGGCGTGGTGGTCGTGGTCTCCACGGTGACGACGGTGGTCGGCGGCGGCGCTTGCTCGGTGATGGTCTCGACGGGCGGGTTGGTCATCGTGACGGTCTCGGGCGGGGCCTGCACCGGCGGCGGGGCGCTGACCGCCGAGGTGACCGCGGTCGCCGGAAGTGGCTTCACCGACGGCGTGTTCGGCGTGCTGGTCCCGGTCAGCGTGTAGGCGAAACCACCGACGGCGACGGCCGCGACAGCGGCCGCCCCGCCGAGGAGCAGCGGCACACTGCGGGTCAGGCCCGAACCCCGCCTGGCCTGCGGCTCTACCCCGAGGATGGTCAGGTCGTCGTCGGCGTCGTCGCGGTACCCGCGGTAGTCGTAGTCGCCGTAGCCGGCGGACTGGTCGTACCCACCGTCGTCCTCCGGTGCGTCGTCACTGGACCAGGCCAGCGCGGCGGCCATCGTCGCCGACTGCGGACCTACGTCGGCGATCAGCGGTGCGGGCGCCATGCCGGTCGGCGCGTCGGCAGCCAGCTGCCTGGCCGCGGCCAGGGTCGCGCCCAGCGCCGCGTCGAGTTGCGGGTGGCCCGAGACCGTGACCGGCAACCCCAGATGTGCGGAAAGTTGCTCGGCGACAACCGCTATCGCGTCCCCGTCACCGAACGCAGCCACGGCGCTGACGCTGTCGCGCGGGATTCTCGCCCGGTGCAGTGCGTCATCGACGAACGCCGCGAACTCGGCGGGCAGCCCCGGGCTCTGCACGGTCTCACCGACCTGGCGATAGTCGGCGGCACCATCGGCCAGAGTCACCGAACTTCCGTCGGCGTCGACACCACACACCACCACCACGCCGTGGCGCGGCAAGCCGGGATCGTTCTGCAGCGAGCGCAGTGCGGCGGTCGCGTCGGACACCAGGATCGGCGGCGCGGGCGCCTCGGACAACGCGGGCAGGCTCCACAGCGCCTCGCGTAACGCGTCGCGGCGACCGGGCCCCCAGTGCGCAGGCACTGCGACCGCGGCGACCGCGGCCAGTCCGGATCCCTCGGTATCGGCCAACCCGGCCACCGCCAGAGCCAGCAGCTGCTCGGCGCGGTACGCGGTGCCGTCAGCTGCGGTCAACGGTGTCGGATCACCGACTCGCTCGACGAAATCGGTCCACAGTTGGTCGCCGATCGTGACCGCGGCCGGGCAGATGACCGGCGCCGCCCCGGCGCGCGCGGCGACCAGGCTGGTCGTGCCCACGCAGATACCCAGCGGTTCGGTCATCCGGCCATGATCACCACGGCTCGGCGCCAATGTCACTCAGGCGCGCCGATTCGGAACGTCACCATGACCTAACTGTGACTGTGCTTGGTGCTCATCGGGTTTGCCCGTGTTGGTCGAGGTAGGAGCAGATGACGTCGACCAGTGCGGTCAGCTCTCGATTAGCGCGTTGCGGGCCCGCCATGACCAGTTGGGTGATCACCAGCCCGCGCATGGTGGCCCAGATCAGGTCGGCGATCGCGGTCGCGTGCGGGTTGTCCAAACCCTCGGCGATATCGCGGCTCAATGTGGAGATGGCCCTTTGCAATTCGACGAGGTGCCGGGTTGCCCGCTTGTCACGCATCGCTCGGGTACCGATGAGGATCTCCAGCGACGCCCGCGAGGTCGGGCTGGAAAACGCCTCCCACGCCGCGTGGACCACCAATTCGACCCGCTTGCGTCGGGTTTGCGCGGACGACGGCGGCGGCACGTTTCGCAGCAGGTCGAGCATCTCGGCAAAACCGCGGTCGACGACGGCCATCAGCAGGCTGTCGCGATCGCCGAAGTGGTACTGCACCACGCCCCAGGTCACCCCGGCCCGTTCGGCGATGTGCTTGGCGCTGGCGGCGGCGAATCCCTCTTCGACCACGCAGCGCACCGTTTCGTCGAGCACTGCCTCGCGGGTGCGGTCGGCGCGCAACTGGCTGCCGCCGGGTGGGCGCCGCGGCGCGATGTTGGCGGCCATGGTCAGAACATCACGCGGTCGGCGTGCGCGGCGGGCAGATCCTTGACCGCCAACAGTCCCGGCGGGGCGGCACACACCGCGTCGATCGCGTTGACCGCACGGGCCGCGGTGGAGATCACCCCGCCGTCGTTATGGTCGACACCGTCGAGCCCGAGATGGGTGTTGAGCTCGACTCCCGGCGTGCCGCGCACCACCACGCGGTGCACGCCGAGCCGGCCGTCCGGCGGGTACGGCCAATCCGGCGCGGACACCGGGGTCAGCCGGTTGACGTGCTCCATGGTGATCACCGGCTGCCCGTCGCGGATCCCCTGCACTGCGAAGCGGACGGCGGCCACGTGGCCCGGCGGCACGCTCATCATCGTGCAGTCGATCCGTTCGGGGGTCACCCAGCTTTCATGCCACTCGCGCACCTCGTCGAGGTGCACGCCGAGCACCTCGGCCAGCGACCGGACCTGCCCGCCCCACAGCGAGGACAGCACACCGGGGGCGAACATGATCGGCGTGTGGTCCGGCGTGGTGCCGAAACCGAAACTGACACCGGTGAATTCGGCGTCGTCATAGCTGCCGTAGTCGCAGATCTCCGACACCGTGATCGCGGTGGCCCGCCCGGCCAGCGTCAGCGCGGTGTAGACCAGGCTGTCACCGGAATATCCGGGGTCGACCCCGTTGATATAGAGCGAGGTGCCGCCGTCGGCGCAGGCCGCCGCCAGCGGCTCCCTGATCCATGCGTCGGCGTGGTGCGGGGCGACCAGCCACACCATCGAGGTGCCGATGACGTTGGTACCCGCCCGCAGGAACCGGCAGATCTCCTCGATCGCCTGCTGCGGGCGCATCTCGGCCTGCGAGGTGTAGACGACGCAGTCGGCGCGGCGCGCGACCAGGGCGTCGATGTCGTTGGTGGCGATGACCCCGGTTGGCTCGGCCCGGCCGCAGATCTCGGCGGCGTCGCGACCCACCTTCTCGGGGCCGTGCGCGTGCAGGCCGACCAGTTCCAGGTCCGGCCGGTCGAGGATCATCGGCAGCGCGTGCTTGCCGACGTTGCCGGTGGAGAACTGGATGACGCGTTTCACAGCAGGTCCGTGATCGTCTTGAGGCCGGCCTCGTACAGCACGCCGGGCATCATGCCGCCGTCGATCTCGATGGTCGTACCGTTGATGAAATCAGCTGTGCCGCCGCACAAGAAGACCACCGCGCGCCCGACCTCGGCCGGTTCGCCAGCCCGCTGCATGGGCACGGCGTGGAAGTACTTCTCCCCCGTCGGGTCGTCCTTCGGCAGCACGAACGACTTGAAGTTGTCGGTCATCGTCGGCCCGAGCGCCAGGCAGTTCACCCGCACCTTCGGCCCCCATTCCTCGGCAAGCGAGCGGGTCAGGTGATTGAGCCCGGACTTGGCCGCGCCGTAGGACACCAGCGTCGGCGAACCCGCGGGATGTCCCGCACCGCTGGAGATGTTGACGATCGAGCCGGTGCCGTCCTGCTCCCGCATCTGCCGAAACACCCGGATCGCGAACCACATCGGGCTGATCAGGTTCATCTGAATCGCGAAGGCGTGGAACAACACTGTGCGTTCGTAGTCGTCGTCGGCCGCCGGCGCACCTTGGATGCGGGACACGAGCTCCGGGATGTCCTCGACGTTCGGGGCGGGCACCGTGCCGCCGGCATTGTTGACCAGGATGTCGATTCGACCGTAGTCGGCGACCACGCCGTCGACGAACGCATCGATGGCCCGGTAATCGCCCTGATCGCACACCCGCTGCGATGATCGGGCCAGCCACTCGGGGTTGTCGGCCACCCCGGGGATGGCATCCAGCTCTCCACGCGAGCAGCCGACGACAGTGGCTCCGGCACGCAGCAATTCGTGCGCGATCCCCAGTCCGACGCCACGACTGGTTCCGGTGACGACGGCGACCTTGCCGTCCAACGGTCGGTCCACTGTGAGCTGCCTCTCCACCGATTCTCATTAAGCGCTCAATATGATTACATGCTCAATGTTATTGGGCAATGAGTTGGAGGTCAGCGGTATGGGTCTGCGCGGAGAGGCCGCGATCGTCGGCTACACCGAATTGCCCTCCGTCAAGCGACCGGCAGGCCCGCTGGAGTTCACCCTCGAGCAGTGGGCCCGGCTGGCGGCGGCCACGCTGCAGGACGCCGGCTTGTCGGCCGCCGACGTGGACGGCATCTGCACCACGCACCTGCAGGAGTCGCAGATCTTCGTGCCCTCCACCGTCGTCGAATACCTGGGCATCAAAGCCAATTTCGCGGAGATGGTCGACCTCGGCGGCGCCAGCGCGGCGGCGATGGTGTGGCGCGCGGCGGCGGCCATCGAGTTGGGGCTGTGCAACGCCGTGCTGTGCGTCATCCCGGCGACGCCGCTGACTCCGATGAACGCGCAGAAACCTCTCGACGTCTCGGAGCTGATGTACTTCGGCGCATCGAGCAACCGGTATGGCTCGCCGCAGGCCGAATTCGAGATTCCCTACGGCAATCTCGGGCAGAACGGTCCCTACGGCCAGGTCGCGACGTTGTACGGCGCCACCTACGGATACGACGAGCGCACGATGGCCAAGATCAGCGTCGACCAGCGGGTCAACGCCAACCACACGCCGGGCGCGATTTTCCGCGACGTGCCGATCACCGTCGACGACGTGGTCAACAGCCCGGTGATCGCGGCGCCGCTGCACATGCTCGAGATCGTCATGCCGGTGATGGGCGGTGCGGCGGTGCTGGTGACCAACGCAGATCTGGCTCGCCGCAGCACCAATCGGCCGGTGTGGATCAAGGGATTCGGCGAGCGGGTGCCCTACAAGACCCCCACCTATGCCCAGGACCTTCTGCAGACCCCGATGATCAAGGCCGCCGCGTCGGCGTTCTCGATGGCCGGACTGACACCGGCCGACATGGACATGGTGTCGATCTATGACTGCTACACGATCACGGTGCTGCTCAGTCTCGAAGATGCGGGGTTCTGCCAGAAGGGCAAGGGCCTGCAGTTCGTCGCCGAGCACGACCTGACGTTCCGCGGCGACTTCCCGATGAACACCGCCGGCGGCCAGCTCGGTTACGGACAGGCCGGCACCGCGGGCGGTATGCACCACGTCTGCGACGCCACCCGGCAGATCATGGGCCGCGCCGGCGCCGCCCAGGTCGGCGACTGCAACCGCGCGTTTGTCTCGGGCAACGGCGGCATCTTGAGCGAACAGACCACCCTCGTACTGGAAGGCGACTGACGATGGCCGACTTCGACAAGCCGATGCCGATCCCGACGCCGACGACCCGACCGTTCTGGGACGCTCTGGCCCAGCACAAGATCCGCATCCAGTACTCGCCGTCGGCCGGGCAGTATGTGTTCTATCCCCGAATCTTGGCGCCCGGCACGCTGGCCGACGACCTGGAGTGGCGCGAAATCTCTGGGGCAGCGTCGCTCTACACGTTCACCGTGGCGCACCGTCCGGTTGCACCACACTTTGCCGGGGACGTCCCGCAGCTACTTGCGGTCGTGCAGTGGGATGAGGGGCCGCGCTTCTCCACCGAGATCGTCAACGCCGCACCGGCCGATCTCGATGTCGGCATGCGGTTGCGCCCGGTTTTCTGCGACTATCCCGAAGCAGCAGTGACGATGCTGCGGTACGAGCCGGCCTGAGAACTAGCCGACTTTGGCGTCGTCGTCGACGCCGTGTATGGCGTGGGACTTCTCAAAGCGCAGGCACACGGTGGTGCCCAACGCCGAGGAGTCGATGGTGAGATCGTCGGCCAGGGCCCGCATCAGCGGGATGCCGCGGCCGCGGGTGCGGCTCTGGGTGGCGGGCGTGGACTCGCGCCAATGGCCTTGGTCGGCGATCGTGACGGTCAGGGTGCCGTTGTCGCGGACGGCCTCCACGTCGATCGTGCCGACCCCGCCTTTTTGTAGGTAAGCAAATTCAGCCGTATTGGCCAGCGCCTCGTTGACCGCTAGGACGACGTCACTGAACCGAACTCGATCGAGATCTCCATACTCACGTAGCCAGCTCGCGAATTCATCACGAACCCTGGCCGCGTTGTACGCATCAGCGACGACATCGTTGCGGATGAAGCGGTCACCTTCGGCTGAGGGACTTGAGTAACTCGGTGTCGTCATGGCAAATCTCTTATACCCAACTTCCGAGAATTACTCACCAAGTGCGGCGCGTGCCTCATCAAGTGTGGCGTAGAGGCCGATGATATCGGCCAGGCCGACGAGTTTGAGCGGACGGCTTGTCGCAGGCCCGCTGGCCACAACGCCGAACCCGATTTCCGCGGACGCCTTGTCCCGGGCGGCAACAAGGACGCCCATTCCCGCGGAGGCGAGGAAGTCGACCTCAGAGAGATCGACGATGATGGCGGCCGGATTCTTCGTCAGCGAGGTGGCGATGCTGGCCTCCAGCTGTGGCGACGTCAACATGTCGACCACACCGGCGGCAGAAATGACGACCGTTCGCCCGAACCACTCCTCGTTGATCAGGCAGCCGGTATTGGCAGCCGTCGTTGTGCCGGTGGCAGTGGCTTGTTCGTCCAAGATTCACCTCATTACGCGCGCCGGACGGCGCGCTCGCAATTACGTCATGCCTGCGAGGCTGCCGTCTGAACCTGGCAAGAACTTACTAGCTCTGTGGCGTCGGTTTGCTTACGACGCATTGTCTACGCCCGAAATTCTACCGGGTCGACCGCTCCAGGCTAACGCACCGGGCCGCGCGATGCGTCAACGACGGTCAGCGCCAGGAACGCCACGTCGTCGTCGGGACGCAACGCGGTGCCCAGTCGGGCCAGTTCGGCGATCAGCTCGGCGGCGGGCATTCCCGCCCGTTCGGACAGGAAAAGCCGCAGCGCCGGCTCGCCGAACGTGGTGTGCCCATCGGGCCGGGCCTCCACGATCCCGTCGGTGTAGAGCAGCAGGGTCTGGCCCGGGCTCAGCAACGTCTCGCACGCCTCGAATGTGGCGTCTGCGACGGCACCGATCAACATGCCGCCGGACGAGCGAATCGGACGAATCGATCCGGTGTCGTGATCGAGCAGCAGCGCGGGCAGGTGTCCCCCGGTGGACAGCGCGATGTGGAAACCGTCGCCGACGGGACGCAAGGTGCCGGACAACACGGTGCAGAACCGGTGTTCGTTGGGGTCGGCGAGCAGGGCCGCGTTGAGTTCGTGCAAGCCGTCGGTGGGGTCGTCGTAATGCAATGCCGCCGCGCGCAGCGTGTGCCGGACGAGCGCGGTGACGGCGGCCGCGGCCGGACCGTGGCCCTCGACATCGCCGAGGAAGAACGCCCACCTGTCCGGGGCGACGCCGAAGACGTCGTAGAAGTCGCCGCCCAGCTGACCGGAGGCCGCCGGGTGGTAGTGCGCGGCCATCGACAGTCCGGGGATCTTCGGCAGCGCCGCCGGCAGCAGGGCACGTTGCAGCACCGCCGCGTACTCCTGCGCGGTATCGCGCAGCTCCCGCTCCGCACGCACAGTGGTCAGCGCCGAGAGACGCAGCTCGAGGGAGTCCATGACCAGCGCGGCGAGGTCTTCGAGGGTGGCCAGCTGTCCCTCGGTGACATCGCCCGGCGCGGTGTCGAGCACGCTGAGGCTCCCGATCCGGTGACCGTCGGCCGTCGTGATCGGCGCTGCGGCGTAGAACCGGATCCCGAATCGGCCTGTCACGTCCCGATTTCCGGAGCTGGCGGGGTCCGCTGCGGTATCGCGGACCACGTAGGTTCGCTGGTCGCGGACCGCCAGGTCGCACAGCCCGGCATCGCGCGGCACCTCGGTCACACCCTCGACGCCGTGAACCGCCTTGAACCAGATGCGGTGGTCGTCGACGAAGGTGATCGCAGCGATGGGCTTGTCCAGGGAACGTGCGGCCAGTCGGACGATGCGGTCGAACGCCTCGTCGGGCGGGGTGTCAAGAATCGCGTAGCGGTG
>JAEZIA010000316.1 GCA_023416315.1 Actinomycetes bacterium | reverse complement strand
GGCAGCGAGATGAACTACGTCGTGCAGGTCGTGTCCCCGGAGGACGAGGACCGCGAGCTGCTGGAGTCCTTCGACCTGTCCTACGGAGAAGATGCAGGGGACGAGGCCGATCTCGAGGTCCGCCCGCCGGTGGTCACCGTCATGGGTCACGTCGACCACGGCAAGACCCGACTGCTGGACACCATCCGCAAGGCCAGCGTCCGCGAGGGCGAGGCCGGCGGCATCACCCAGCACATCGGCGCCTACCAGGTGACCGTCGAGCACGACGGTGTCGTGCGCCCGATCACCTTCATCGACACCCCGGGTCACGAGGCGTTCACCGCCATGCGTGCCCGCGGTGCGAAGGCCACCGACATCGCGATCCTGGTGGTCGCCGCCGACGACGGCGTCATGCCGCAGACGGTGGAGGCCATCAACCACGCGCAGGCCGCTGACGTGCCGATCGTGGTCGCGGTCAACAAGATCGACAAGGAGGGCGCCGACCCGGCCAAGATCCGGGCCCAGCTCACCGAGTACAACCTGGTTGCCGAGGACTTCGGTGGCGACACCATGTTCGTCGACATCTCGGCCAAGAACGGCACCAACATCGAGGCGCTGGAAGAAGCGGTCCTGCTGACCGCCGATGCGGCACTGGACCTGCGGGCCAACCCCGATATGGAAGCCCAGGGCGTGGCCATCGAGGCGCACCTGGACCGCGGCCGCGGCCCGGTGGCCACGGTGCTGATCCAGCGCGGCACGCTGCGGGTCGGCGACTCGGTGGTCGCCGGCGACGCCTACGGCCGCGTCCGGCGCATGGTCGACGAGCACGGCGAGGACGTCACCGAGGCGCTGCCGTCGCGGCCGGTGCAGGTCATCGGCTTCACGTCGGTGCCGGGTGCCGGCGACAACTTCCTGGTTGTCGACGAAGACCGCATCGCCCGCCAGATCGCCGACCGGCGCAGCGCGCGCAAGCGCAACGCGCTGGCCGCCCGTGCCCGCAAGCGGATCAGCCTGGAAGACCTGGATTCGGCGCTGAAGGAAACCAGCCAGCTGAACCTGATCCTCAAGGGCGACAACGCCGGTACGGTCGAGGCGCTCGAGGAGGCCCTGCTGGGCATCCAGGTCGACGACGAGGTGGAACTGCGTGTCATCGACCGCGGTGTCGGTGGCGTCACCGAAACCAACGTCAACCTGGCGTCGGCGTCGGATGCGATCATCATCGGCTTCAACGTTCGTGCCGAGGGCAAGGCCACCGAGCTGGCCAACCGCGAAGGTGTGGAGATCCGCTACTACTCGGTGATCTACCAGGCGATCGACGAGATCGAGAGCGCGCTCAAGGGCATGCTCAAGCCGATCTACGAGGAGAAGGAGCTCGGCCGTGCCGAGATCCGGGCGATCTTCCGGTCGTCGAAGGTCGGCAACATCGCCGGCTGCCTGGTGCAGTCCGGGATCATGCGGCGCAACGCCAAGGCGCGGTTGCTGCGTGACAATGTGGTCGTCGCCGAGAACCTCACGGTGTCCTCGCTCAAGCGGGAGAAGGACGACGCCACCGAGGTGCGCGAGGGTTACGAATGCGGTCTGACGCTGACGTACTCCGACATCAAGGAAGGCGACGTCATCGAGACCTACGAGCTGGTCGAGAAGGCGCGGACCTAATGGCCGATCCCGCAAGGGCGAAGCGGCTGGCCAAGCGGATCTCCACCATCGTCGCCTCGGCGATCGAGTTCGAGATCAAGGATCCCCGGCTGGTCGGGGTGACGATCACCGACGCGAAGGTGTCCGGAGATCTGCACGACGCCACGCTGTACTACACGGTGATGGGTCGTGCGATCTCCGAGGAGCCGGACTACGCCGGTGCGGCTGCGGCGCTGCAAAAAGCCACCGGCGTGCTGCGCACCAAGGTCGGCGCCGGTACCGGCGTCCGCTTCACCCCGACGCTGACCTTCGTGCGCGACACCGTGCCCGACGCCGCTCACCGGATGGAGGAGTTGCTGGCCAAGGCCCGCGCTGCCGACGCCGACGTGGCGCGGATTCGGGCCGGGGCCACTCCTGCAGGAGACGCGCAGCCCTACCGTGTGGTAGGAGAAGAAGGCACAGATTCGCAGGACGACCAGGACGACCAGGACGCCGGTGACCGCGATCGACTCGACGACTGAAGTCACCCGCCTCGGCAGGCGGGTGGATGCGCACGGTGCTGCGGAGATCTTGCGTGGCGCAGCCGTGGTCAGTGTCATCTGCCACGTTCACCCCGACGCCGACAGCGTGGGCGCCGGACTGGCGCTGGCGCTGATCCTCGAACGCGACGGCGTTGATGTTCAGGTGAGTTTCGCGACGCCGTCGACGCTGCCGGAGTCGCTGCGTATGCTGCCTGGCGGCCACCTGCTGGTCGCGCCCGGGAAGATGCGCCGTGACGTCGACCTGGTGGTGACGGTCGATGCCCCGAGCATCAACCGGCTCGGTGCGCTTTCGGAGTTCACCCAACTTGGCTGCGCGGTTCTGGTCATCGATCACCACAAGTCGAACACTCTGTTCGGCAGCGTGAATCTGGTTGATCCGAAAGCGGATTCGACCACCATGGTGGTCGCCGAGCTGCTCGACGCGTGGGGCAAGACAATCGACCGCGATGTCGCGTCGTGCCTGTACGCGGGGCTGACCACCGACACCGGCTCGTTCCGGTGGGCGTCGCCGGGTGCGCTGCGACTGGCCGCACGCCTGGTGGAGCTCGGCGTGGACAACGCCGCAATCAGCCGCGAGCTGTTCGATACCCACCCGTTCGTCTGGCTGCCGCTGCTGTCGCGGGTGCTTGCCAGCGCCGAGCTGGTGCCGCACGCCGCCGGCGGGCGAGGCCTGGTCTATGCCGTGGTGGCGCACGAGGACTGGATGCAGAACCGGTCCGAAGAGGTCGAGAGCATCGTCGACATCGTCCGCACCACCCACGAAGCCGAAGTCGCCGCGGTGTTCAAGGAGATCGAACCCGGGCACTGGTCGGTGTCGATGCGGGCCAAGAGCTATGACCTGGCGGCGGTCGCCAGCGGTTTCGGCGGCGGCGGTCACACCCTGGCCGCCGGCTACTCCGCGGCGGGGCCGATCGACGACGTGGTGGCTGAGCTGACCGCTGCTCTTGGCTGACGCCGACGGCGCCCACAATCGAATTTCACCTTTGGTAGCGATCTACTCGCACTTTGACTGCGAAAGGTGAAATTCGATGACTGACTCGGCTGACGACGCCGCCGACGCGGTAACCAGCCTGCGGATCGCGGCGCTGGCGTTGCCGGCTCTCGGCGTGCTGGCCGCCGAGCCGATCTATCTGTTGTTCGACATCGCGATCGTTGGCAGGCTGGGTGCGCTCAGCCTGGCCGGGCTGGCCATCGGTGGCCTGATCCTGTCAGTTGTCAGCGCCCAGCTCACGTTCCTCTCCTACGGCACGACAGCCCGCTCGGCGCGCTTCTACGGCGCGGGAAACCGGGCCGCCGCGGTCGGTGAGGGGGTGCAGGCCACCTGGCTGGCGCTGGCCATGGGCGTGACGATCGTGGCGGCGGTGCAACTCGCCGCGGTGCCGCTGGTGTCGGCGATCGCGGGAACGAAATCTGGCGGCGACATCGCCGAAGCCGCGCTGCCGTGGGTGCGCATCGCGATCTTCGGAGTGCCGGCCATCCTGATCTCGGCGGCCGGCAACGGCTGGATGCGCGGGGTGCAGGACACCATGCGCCCGCTGCGCTACGTGGTTGTGGGTTTCGGCGTCTCGGCGGTGCTGTGCCCGCTGCTGGTGTACGGCTGGTTGGGGCTGCCGCGGTTGGAGCTGGCCGGCTCGGCGATCGCGAACCTGGTGGGGCAGTGGCTGGCCGCGATCCTGTTCTGCCGTGCGCTGCTTGTCGAGAAGGTACCGCTGCGCGTCGACACGTCGGTGCTGCGCGCACAGGTGGTGATGGGCCGCGACCTGGTGGTGCGGACTCTGGCTTTTCAGGCCTGCTTCGTGTCCGCGGCCGCGGTGGCCGCACGCTTCGGCGCGGCCGCTGTCGCCGCACATCAGGTCGTGCTGCAGTTGTGGAATTTCCTTGCCCTGGTGCTGGATTCGTTGGCGATCGCAGCGCAGTCGCTGGTCGGTGCCGCGCTCGGCGCGGGCCGCACCCAGCACGCCAGGTCGGTCGCGTGGCGGGTGACGGTGTTCTCGACGATTGCCGCGGCGGTGTTGGCGTTCGTGTTCGCGGTCGGTGCCTCGGTGCTGCCGTCGTTGTTCACCGACGACCGCTCGGTGCTCGCCGCGATCGGCGTGCCGTGGTGGTTCATGGTCGCTCAATTACCGGTCGCCGGAATCGTTTTCGCCCTTGACGGCGTGCTGCTCGGAGCCGGGGACGCGGCGTTCATGCGCACGGCGACGTTGGCCAGCGCGCTGCTCGGCTTTCTACCGCTGATCTGGTTGTCCTTGGTGTTCGGCTGGGGGCTGCTCGGCATCTGGTCGGGACTGAGCACGTTCATGGTGCTGCGGCTGATCTTCGTCGGCTGGCGGGCTTTCTCCGGTCGTTGGCTGGTGCCGGGGACCGGCTAGTTCGTCGGGTACGCCGTCGCGGCGGGTCACCCGTAGGAACGTCTCGACTCCCGACAGCACGCGGACAGCTAGCGGTAGGCGATCGCGGCCCCACCTCGTGTGCCTCATTCGTGCGGCGTGGAGAACATCGCGTCAATTATGTTGCTTCCCTATGTATCAATTTTTGCTGAGTTACTTCCCAGCGCGGTATCGGTGAGCTATTAATGACGTTGCTGACATGTGGAGCTGTGACGGGGGTGCGATGAGTTCGACAGGCTTTGGGGTGCGTATCGGCTCGGCGGCATTCGCCATGGGCGTGGGTGTAGCAATCGCCAGCAACCCTGCGGTAGCCGTGGCTGACGGCTCGGATTCGGGCTCCGCCGCATCATCGTCGGCCTCGTCGAAATCGGCCGACAAGGCGGATTCGTCCGATTCGCCCCGCTCGGGGCGTCAAGCGGTCGGCTCCTCACGGCGCGCAGCGCAACAGTCGCGCGGCGCCACCGATCCGCAGAAGCGGTCGGCCGGCAAGACATCGGCAACGCGCCCGCCCTCCGCAGGCCGGAGAGACACCCGGGTCGCGCCGTCGGGGGAATCCACGGCCGTCACGAAAGCTGATTCGGCCGCCCGGGCCGCCACGACAGCGCCCGGTGACGCGCCAGGCGCACCCCCTGCAACCACTCAGGATTTGCCGGTTGCCGCAGCAACCGCTGCGACCGCCCCGGTGCCCACCAGCGCCGTGACTCCGGCCCGGCACGCGGCGAGCGCCGCGATCCGTCCCTCGAACGTCGTCTCGGGGTTCTTGTCGCTGTTGGGTCTCACGCCGGGCACCGGTCTACCTTCATCGCCGGCGCAACTCCTGACGGGTGCACTGTCGTTGGTTCGCCGCGAGATCGAGGCATTCGTCAAACAGGTCTCGGCGTTGTTACCGCCACAGTTGACCCACAGCCTGTCGGCCGGGACCACGGCGATCGCCGCCGCCGGCACGACGACGACGATCACCTGGGCGTGGGGCTCCAACCCGGTGCTGGCCTTCAACCCGGCCACCGACAAACTCGACTTCGGCTGGATGCAGGCCAACCAGTTCACCGTCGTCGAGCGGTCCGGCTCGGTGGTGATCGGCGTGGTCG
>JAEZIA010000271.1 GCA_023416315.1 Actinomycetes bacterium | reverse complement strand
CTGCAGTAGCCATCTGGCCCCCCTTAAAAGTGTTCTATTGGCTTCTCAAGCTGTCGCTGTATCCCGCCTGAGAATTAAGGAAAGAGTCCCATACCACCTAGGTGATGTCAACACGAAACCCACAGCTTGCCGCAAGGCGTTTCCATGCGGAAACAAGCTGGAACCACGCCGGTTCACCGTGGGTTTCACCCCGATGACGGCGGGGTTAATGATCGGTCCTGACTAGCGCACCAGCGACCACGCGAATCCGCTGACGTCGCGCACCGACGCCCCGAAGACGTCCGCCATGGTGGCCGGAAACAGGAGGTCCCCGCCGTGGCAGGTGCCGGCCACCAGTCGACCGATCGCGGGAACTCCCGCTGCCAGCAACCGCCGGTAATAAAGGAGTCCTTCATCGCGCAGGGGATCGAGTTCGTTTACCGAAATCACGTGCGGAGGTAAGCCGGCAAGGTCGTCGTCGGTGGCCGCACCGGCCCAGCATGTTGGATCGCCGACGTGTGATTTGTCCGGGTCGTAGATCGAACCGAGCAGGGCGGCCTGCTGGCAGCTGATGAAATAGCCGTCGTTCTCGCGCAGGGACGGCAGGTCGTCGGGGTAGTCGAGCCAGCGGTTCGAGATATACGGGCACTGGGCGTAGGCGCCGGCGATCTCGTCGAGCCAGCCTTCGCGCTTGGCTTTGTGCACCACGGTCAGTGTCAGGTTCCCGCCACCGGACTCGCCGGAGACGATCAGCCGGCTCACTCCCAGATCCGCGGCGTTGGCATAGACCCACCGGGTGGCCGCGGCGCAGTCGTCGAGGCCCGCGGGGTAGGGGTGTGGGCCGAGCTTGCCGCCGGAGTTGCGAAACTCGACGCCGACCACCACCAGTCCGGTGGCGGCCAGACTCTCCCGTAGATACCGGTACGCGACGTCCGCGGCGCTGGCGATCGCCATCCCGCCGCCGTGGAAGTGCACCACCGCCGGCAGCGGGCCCTGAGCCTGATCCGGGCGGCTGATGTACACCGTGATCTCGTTGCCGTCGGTGCCGGGAATCGTCACGGTCGTCGTGCTGACCCCGGTGGGCGTCGGGGCGGCGAGCGCCAGCAGGTTGAACGCACCACCGATGGCCTGCTCGGCGGCCGCTGCGTACGCCAGCCGGTCGGCCAGTGGTGAGTCGAGGGTCAGCGGTGCGTCGGGGAGAACGTCGGCCAGTCCGAGTGGAGTCAACGCCGCGACCATTCGGGGATCCGATCGGGGATCGGTGCCAAGGGTGCAATTCGGATCGGCGAGTCGCCCAATAGCCATGAGCCCGAGACTAACTCGGGCTCATGGGCGGTATTCGGTTATTCGCCGAGGGAGAAACGCCTGCTAGGCGACGGCGCCGGGCTTGAGGTAGGTGACCAGGCTGACGTCGAGCGCCTCATCGAGGTAGTAGTACTGGCACCCGGTCAGATACCGCATGTAGTTGTTGTAGGCCTCTTCACCGGCCGCGGCGATGGCCACGTCCTTGTGCTGCTCGAGCCGGGCCGCCCAAATGCCCAGGGTCTTGATGTAGTGGTTGCGCAGCGACAGCGGTTCGGGCACGGTGAAGCCCGCCTTTTCGCCGTGCTCGACCAGCATCTTGGTGCTCGGGATACGACCACCGGGGAAGATCACCTCGGCCATGAACTTCGCGAAGCGCGCCAGTTCGAAGGTCAGCTTCTTGCCGCGGGCCTGCAGGTCATACGGGTGGTAACCGCAGCTGCTCTGGATCGTCATGCGACCGTCGTCGGGCAGGATGTCGAAGCACGTCTTGAAGAAGTCGTCGAAGCGCTCGAAGCCGAAATGCTCGATGGCCTCGATCGAGACGATGCGGTCGACGGGGGAGTGGAACTGCTCCCAGCCCTCGAGCCGGACATCGAAGGTGCGCTTGGTGTCGATTTTGCTCAGAAGCTGCTCGCAGTAGGCCTTCTGATTCTTCGACAGCGTCAGTCCGATGACGTTGACGTCGTACTTCTCCATCGCCCGCTGCAGGGTCAGCCCCCAGCCGCAGCCGACCTCGAGCAGAGTCATGCCCGGCTTCAGGTCCAGCGCGTCGAGATGCTGGTCGACGTTGGCGATCTGCGCTTCGGAGAGGGTGACGTTCGGGCCGGTGAAGAACGCGCAGCTGTACTTGCGGGTCGGATCCTGGAATACGCCGAAGAAGTCGTCCGAGAGGTCGTAATGCGCCTGAATTTCTTCGAAATGGGGCCGCATGTCCTTGGTTTCAGTTGCCTCGGGCATGAGTGTTAAGCCTTCCTACTTCTTCTGCTCTCGCTGCACCACGACCCTGCACGATTGATGCGCGCCGGTGTGCATTATGTGATCTGGACCATACCGTTCGCCCCGGCCGAACCCCGGTCAAACAAGGCCTAACCGGGCGTTTCTTTTGCCTGCTTCTCGAGCGTGAACTGGTCAACGTCGATGTACCCTACCCGGAATCCCCGAGCGCACCCCGTCAGGTACTTCATGTACCGCTCGTAGACCTCTTCGGACTGCACTTCAATGGCCTTTTCGCGGTTCGCCTCCAGCGCCTCCGACCAGCAATCCAGGGTGCGCGCGTAATGCGGTTGCAGCGACTGGACCCGGGTGAGCGTGAATCCGGCTTTGGTCGCATGATCCTCGACCTTTTCCACCGTCGGCAGTCGGCCGCCCGGGAAGATCTCGGTGAGCATGAACTTCGCGAAACGAGCCGCCTCGAACGTCAGCGGGACCTTCTTCGCCGCCATCTCCTCGAACGTGAAGGAGGTGATGGTGTGCAGCAGCATCACGCCGTCGTCGGGCAGCAGTCGGTAGGCGAGGTTGAAGAAGTCGTCGTAGCGGTCGAAGCCGAAATGCTCGAAGGCACCGATGGATACGATCCGGTCGACAGGCTCGTCGAACTCTTCCCAGCCCTTGAGCTCGATGCGCTTGTCGCGGGGACTGTCCGACGCGGCGAACACCTGCTCGACGTGGTCGCGCTGGTTCTTCGACAGCGTCAGTCCGATGACGTTGACGTCGTATTTCTCGATGGCACGCATCATCGTGGCGCCCCACCCACAGCCGACGTCCAGCAGAGTCATCCCGGGCCGTAGGCCCAGCTTGCCCAGTGCCAAATCGATTTTGGCGATCTGGGCCTGCTCCAGTGTCATGTCATCACGCTCGAAATACGCGCAGCTGTAGGTCTGAGTGGGGTCCAGGAAGAGCCGGAAGAAGTCGTCGGACAGGTCGTAATGGGCCTGCACATCTTCGAAATGAGGTTGAAGCCGTTTGGCCATGACGGTGCGCCTTTCGCATTGAATGCTTCAGGCAGCAACCACAGATCCCCCCCGACTGGGATGGGCGATCACCGCTGTTTGCAGACCCGATGCTAGCGGGTTCTGCTGTGGGTCGGCGACTCCTCGCCGAACAGTAATTAGCTAGCTGACCTCGGCAAATGTGGTCTTGAGCTCGCCGACGATGTCGTCCCAGAGGGCTTCGGGCAGGTCATGTGCCATACCGTCGAACAGGACCAGGCGCGCGTTGGGGATTGCCGAAGCGATCGAACGGCCGCCGGACGGGCGCATCAGTTTGTCGGCGCGGCCGTGGATGACGACGGTCGGCGCCGCGATCTGGCGGTCATAGTGCTTCAGGCTGCCGCTGCCCAGCACGGCGCCGAAATGCCGTGCGATGCCTTGCGGATAGTGCGCCCGCTCATAGGCCTCGATGGCGTCGGCACGGGCCTTCTCTTCGGACACCGGATAACCGGGGCTGCCGATGATCTTGCCGACCCGAATGGTGTTCTCAATGATCACTTCACGTGGCGCATTCGGCGAAGGACCGGTGATCAGCGACAGCAATGCCCGCGGTGCCGGGGGAGGTAACAGAGCAGAGTTGTTGGAGGAGAAGATGATTCCCAACGCGTTCGTTCGCCTGCTATGCCGCGCCGCGAAGATCTGCGCGATCATCCCGCCCATCGACGCCCCGACGACGTGCGCCCGGTCGATCTGAAGGTGATCCAGCAGTCCCGCGGCGTCGTCGGCCAGGTCCTCCAGCTTGTACACCGACGGGCTGGGGCGGCCCAGGTACGAGCGCACGAGGTTGGGTACCAGACCGCCGCCGGCCCGCTGGCCGTGCAGTTTCGACGACAGCCCGACATCGCGGTTGTCGTAGCGGATCACCCGGTAACCCTGATCGATCAGTTTCTCGCAGAACTCGTTGCGCCACAACAGAAGCTGTGCGCCAAGGCCCATGATCAGCAGCACCGGCGGGTCGCCGGGATTGCCCAGGTCCTCGTAATAGATCTCCAGGTCGTCGGCGATGGGAGCGGTACCCGTGCGGATCTCCATCAGACCTCGACGTCACTCTGGTGCTCGCGGCTGACCTCGACCATGAAGTTGGCGAAGTAGCCGGAGAACTGCGGGTCGTTCATCATCTGCCACTTGGGTGCCAGCAGCTTCATATACCGCTCGACATAGAGGAACTGCTTGCCGATCAGCACGAGCTCGCGCGGCAGCTTCACGTCGTAGGCCTCGGCCAGTGTGGAGAGCTGCTTACCGATGTCGGCATACGACATGTCGCCCAGCGTCTTCAGCGTGAGCGGCTCGGCGAACGCCTTGAGATCCTTGGCGGCCTCCGCCTCGGGTTTGGTGGTGCCCACCGCGCCCAGCAGCACGACGATCTTGCCCGCCGCGGCGTGATCCTTCTTGACCAGCAGCGCGTAGATGAGCTCACGCAGCAGCCAGCGGGTCCGCGGGTCGATGCGGCCCATGATCCCGAAATCCAGGAATACGATGCGGCCCTCGTCGTCGACCAGAAGGTTGCCGGCGTGCAGGTCGCCGTGGAAGAGGCCGTGCCGCAAGCCACCTTCGAAGGTCGAGAACAGCAGCGCCTTCACCAGTTCGGTGCCGTCGAAGCCCTTCTTGCGGATCTCTCTGACGTCGTCGATGCGCACCCCGTGCACACGCTCCATGGTCAGCACCCGCTCACTGGTGAACTCCCAGTGCACCTGCGGCACCCGAATGTTGCGACCCAGCGGGGACCCGTGCAGGCCGGAGACCCAGGCCTCCATCGACTGCGCCTCGATCCGGAAGTCCAGCTCCTCGGCGAGGTTGTCCGCGAAGTCGGCAACCACATCCTGGGCCGACAGTCGCCGGCCCAGCTTGGCCAGTTCGACGACTTGGGCAAAACGCTTGAGGATCTGCAGGTCGGCGGCCACCCGGCGGCGGATCCCCGGGCGCTGGATCTTGACCACGACGTCCTGGCCACTATGCAGGGTGGCGAAGTGCACCTGGGCGATCGAGGCTGACGCGAACGGCTGCTCCTCGAACTTGGCGAACAGCTTCGCCGGGTCGCCACCCAGCTCCTGTCGGAGCAGCTTGTGCACCTCGGTGGTGTCTGCGGGCGGCACCGCGTCCAGCAGGCCGCGGAACTCCCGGCTCAGGTTTTCGCCGAAGGCACCCGGGCTGGACGCAATGATCTGGCCGAACTTGACGTACGTCGGCCCCAGGTCGGCGAAGGTCTGCGGAATCTGCTTGATGACCTTGTCCTGCCAGCGGCCACGCCGGGGCAGTGTGGTGAGCACTCGGGCACCGGTGCGGGTGAGCTGCCACCCGGTGGTGCCGATGCGGACAGCCTCGACCGGCAACGGAACGCGATCGAGCTGGGCTAATTCGCGGTGTTTGGTCGAACTCATTCTTGCCAGTGTGCCAAATCCCTCCTCCCTATCACCAACTTCGAAGTGGCGCAGCGACGCCGATCACACCGGCGTCCACCTCATGCTTTCGGCTGCCACGGGATCAGCCACGGCTTGGGCGCCATACCTTCTGCGGCCGCAACGAGTTCGTACATCGTTGCGCCGTCGAGGGTTTCGCGAATGATGTCGGCGTGGCCGGCGTGCCGGGCCAGCTCGGCCGTCAGGTGCGCGAACACCCACCGCACCGACCAGCTGTCGACGTCGTCGGGAAACCAGGGCGCGTCGCGGGGCACCGGCACCGCGGCGTCCAGATCGGCGATGTCGAGCACCCGCAGCGATTCGGCGTTCTGGGCGATCAAAGCGTCGATGAGCTGGGCCAACGTCTCATCGGCCCGCATCACGTGCTGGTCCCGATACTCCTGGGCGCGTTCCTCGAACGGGCGGTCGTCGGCAGGCGGTTCGCCGGGCGCGGCGGCCACCCGCTGGATCCAGGACTCCTGCACGCCGGTCGCGTGTTTGATCAACCCGCCGATCGACAGCGCGCTGGCCGTCGGGCAGGACCGGGCCTGCTCGTCGGTCAAGCCGTACGCGACGGCGAGGAATGCGCTCTGGTGGTAGGCGAGGAACTCGCGCAGGGAGTGGCGCTCGTCGCGCACGGGAGGGGCGAGGGTGGGCATGTCGGGTCCTTTCTCTTGAAATCACGACATCTGGTGGGCGTAAAGGTCGCGCAGGCAAGCTATTTCGGCACCGTGATGGATGACCTCACGGTTGATGTGCAGGATCAGTTCGGACAGCGCGTACTCGGCGTACGGGCCCTCGGCCGGCCCGCAAGGGCGGGCGAGATCGTCGTCGGACAACGCTCGCACCCCGGCGATCCACCGTTCGTAGGCGTCGTCGAGCTGGGTCAGGGCGGTCTGTGCGGCAGTGGCATAGGGCCAGCTCTGGTAGTCGGCAGGCGGGCCGCCGAAGTGCGAGTGGTTGCGCATCGCGAGTACCCCGACGATCACGTGGGCCAGTCGCCAGGCGATCGTGGTGACCGGCTCCGGCTGCGGCGGTGGCTCTTCGAAATCAATCCTGCCGCCTGGGTGGACGGTCCAGCAGTTCGCGACCGGCTGCCAGAAGTATTCGTCGTCGGTGAGCCCGTCCAGCCGGGGCCGCAGGGCGTTGCGGAAATGCCAGTCGAGCTGGTCGGCGAGTTGGGTCGTCCAAGTCATACGTGCAGACTGTCACCTATTGCGGACAGTTTCTGTCCGCAGACTGCGTCAGACTGGGACCATGTCGCAGACGACCAGCCGGGTGCTGCAGCTTCTCGGCCTGTTGCAATCGAGGCGGGTGTGGTCCGGCACGGAGTTGGCGGACCGGCTCGGGGTCACCACCCGCAGCGTGCGCCGCGACGTCGAGCGGCTCCGAGACCTCGGCTATCCCGTCCACGCCAGCACCGGCCACGGCGGCGGCTACCAACTCGGTGCGGGCGCGGCGCTGCCCCCGCTGCTGCTGGATTCCGACGAGGCCGTCGCCATGGCCGTGTGCCTGCGGCTGGCCGCCGGTGGCAGCGTCGCCGGTGTCGGTGAGGCCGCGCTGCGTGCGCTGACCAAACTCGATCAGGTGATGCCGTCCCGGTTGCGCTCGCAGGTCGCCGCAGTCCACGACGCCACCGTCACGCTGACCCGCGACACCGAATCGCCCGTGGACCCCGAGATCCTGATGACGTTGGCGCGGGCCTGCCGCGACCGCGAACACGTCGGGGTGGACTACGTCGACCGTGCCGGCACCTCGACCAGCCGCCGACTGGAGCCCTACCAGCTGGTGACCACTGGACGACGGTGGTATCTCCTGGCCTACGATCGGGACCGCGACGACTGGCGCAGCCTGCGGCTGGATCGGATGGTCCACGTCCGGGCCCAGGGCAGCACCTTCATTGCGCGGGACGCCCCCGACGCGGCCGCCTACGTCCGCCGGGCCATCACCACCTCGCCGTACCGCTACGTCGCCCGGGTTCGTTACCAAGCTACCAAAGAGGTTATCGCCCAGCACTTTTCGCCGACATCGGTGACGATTGAAGAGGACGGCCCCGGAACCTGCGTCGTCACCACCGGCGCCGACGACCCCGCAGTGCTGGTGCTCTACCTGGCGATGCCCGGCGTCGCCTTCGACGTGCTGGAACCCGACGAGGTCGCCCACGCCGCGCAGACGATGGCAGCGCTGCTGGCCGGTGCCGTCAGGCGGTGAGGCCGACCAGGATGGCGGCGGCGACGCCCACCACTGGTGGTAGCCGGAACAACAGAACCAGCGTCCCGCCGACCATGACGGCCACCGTCAGCGCGCCGTGAGCGGCGTGCTCGATCAGCGACCAGTCGGTGACCACAAGCAGCGCGACGACGGCGAGTGCCAGCGAGCGCAGCATGGCGCGGAATCGCAGAAGGTGGATCAGGCGCCGCCGTGCTCTTTCCAGGACCAGCACCAGTACCGGTGGGATGATCACTGCCGCACAGGCAACCAAGCTCCCGGTCACCCCGCGGATGAAGTAACTGGCCGCAATCAAGTAGAGCCCGTTCGGGCCCGGACTGATGTTGCCGACCGCCAAGGCGGGCAGGACGACGGCATCCGGCGACACCCCGTCGGCCTGAAGCCGGCTCTGCAGTACGGGCAGCGACCCAAGTCCGCCGAAGCCGAGCAGGCTGGCGATCAACACGACGAGGAACAAGTGGCTAATCGGCATGGTCGGATCCGTCGTCGGCGCCAACGAACAACTTCGGAGCCAACACACCCAACACGACTGCGGCGGCGAGGATGAGCACCGGGTTGGGCAGCACCGCGGCCAGGGCGACGTATCCCGCGAATCCGACCGCTCCCCGCCACAGCCGCTCGGCGGCCAGGGTGTCCTTGAGTAGCAGCAGCGCGAGCGCGACCGCGAAGCCGGCCGCCACCGCGGCCACCATCTGCAGGGGGTGTTGCGACCACGGCTTGTGCTGGACGGCGACGTAGAGCCGGGCCAACGCGATCGTGATCGCAATGGAAGGCAGCAGCATGCCGATCAGCGCCGCGGCGATGCCCCGCACACCGTCCACCTTCTTCCCGATCAGGAACACCTGGGCCAGGATCGTGATGCCCGGGGTGACTCGGCTCAACACGACGGTGTCGAGGAATTCCTCCTCGGTCAACCATTGTCGCCGGATCACCAGTCGCCGCATCGCGACGATCGTGGCGCTGCCGCCACCGAACGCGGTGGCACCGATCCGCAGCATGCCCAGAAAGAGCTGCACCGACCGACGAGTGTGGCCGGAGCCGTCAGGGGGGATGTCAGGAACGGCTCCGGCCACGAGTTCGTGCTCTCTTCGGTCAGTACTTCCAGCTGCGGTCGGGGGTCGCCACGTCGACCTCGACGCCGTCGAGGTCCTTGAACTTGAAGAACCGGGGCGGCCACTGCTCCTTGTCTTCGCCGTAGATCTCGATGCCGTATTCCTTCAGCGCCTGCGCGGCACGGGCGGTGTCTTCGATTTCGACGCCGATGTGGTTGGGGCCCAACGTGCCCTGCGCCCAGGCGCTGGTGTCGACCCGCTCATCCGGGCAGAGCAGCGAGTAGTTGACCTCGCCGTCGGAGAGATCCAACGCCTTGCCGGGGTAATGCCCAGGGGTCCGGATGTCGCCGAGGCGCGTGAAGCCGAACACTTTCTCGTAGAACTCGGCAGAGCGCTCCAAGTCCTCCGTGACGATCCCGAGATGGCGGATCCGCATCTTTCCTCCTGGCCTTCTGCTAGTCAGACGTTCTGTCTGCAAAACAGAACATAAACCGCGCATCGTCGGGCCGTCAAGGCTCGTAGAGCAGATAACCGTTGCGGTGCTGGACAAAGGTCCGCAGAGTCGACAATATTTCTGGAATGCAGACATATCCAGTGTCGGAGGACGGGGCCGAGCCGGCCTACCCCATCGCCTCTGTCGACAACGCCCTTCGGTTGATCCGCCTGTTCAACGAGCGGGACTCCCTGCGGCTCACCGATGCCTGTAGTTATCTGGGGGTGGCCCACTCAACGGCTCATCGCCTGCTCGCCATGCTCATTTACCACGGCTTCGTCCAACAGGATCCGCAGTCCCGCACCTACCGACCTGGCCCGACCCTGCTGGAAATCGGTCTCGCGGTGGTGGAGAAGAGCGACGTTCGGGCCAAGGCCCGACCGATGATGACCGCGCTGTGCGAGCAGTTCAACGACACCGTCCACCTGATGACGCTCGAGGGCACCCAGGTTCGCTACCTCGACGCGGTCGAAGGGACGCGTGCGCTCCGGGTCGCCCCTCGTACCGGGAGCCTGCTGCCCGCGCACTGCACTTCCGGCGGCAAGGCGCTGCTCGCTGAACTACCCGACGAGCGGATTCGCGCGTTGTACGCCGACCCCGCAACGTTTGTCGGCCAGACGGACCGATCCGTGTCGTCGCTGCCGTCGCTGATCGCGGCGATCGAGGAGGTGCGGGCCAACGGCTATGCCACCAACTTCGAGGAAAGCGAAGAGGGGGTCGGCTCGGTGGCCGTCGTGTTGCGCGACAGCGCGGGGGTCGCGCGCGCCGCGGTCGTGGTCGCGGTGCCGACCACCCGGCTCAATGCCGCCACGCGGAAGGAGATCGCGGCGGCCATGGTTGACCAGGCCAAGCACTTGACGGTGTAAACGGCGAGTTGTCTGCATAGAAGAAAATTCGATCAGCACCTTGACTCCCACGCCCACCTGCGAGTTACATACGTCACATCGTCTGTTGTGCAGACGAGTTGTCTGACTTAAAGAAACTGAACGGTGGGTGGCTCGGATGCGTCGTTTGGACTTCTGCACCGGCCTGGTGACGACGGCGGTCGGCCTGCTGGCTCTGTGGGACGCCAGCGACCTGCCGATGTTCGGCCAGAACCATGTGCCAGGCCCCGGCTTCTTTCCGAAGGTCCTGGCGATCCTGCTGACGGTGCTCGGCGTGCTGCTGGCAGTAACCGCGCTGCGCGGACAGCCGGCAGAAATCGTCGAGGATTCCGAAGGCGCGGCGGCCCCGAACCGCGCCGGCCGCGTGCGAGCGGTCGCGGTCCTGATCGCACTGGCGATTTTCGGGCCGCTGGTATCGGTCATCGGCTACGTCCCCGCCATGGTGCTGCTGGTTCTCGTCGTGCTCTATGGCATCGAGGGCCGTCGCGATCTGCGCAGTGCCGTTGCCGCACTGGCGATTCCGGTCGCAACTTTCTTGCTCTTCGCGCATGTGTTCGCCATCCCGCTGCCCGCAGGGCCGCTTTTCCCCGCTTAGACCCGACCGTTGCGCCGGTGTGGGCCGGTGTGTGGAAGGAATCCCATGAATGCTTTGGAAAACCTCGTCGAGGGCCTGGGCTCAGCGCTGACGCCGACCAACCTGATGTGGGTGCTCATCGGCGTCACCCTGGGCACGATCGTCGGCATCCTGCCCGGTCTGGGCAATCCGGCCGCGGTGCTGGCGGTGCTGCTGCCGCTCACCCTGAAGCTGCCGCCGACGACGGGGCTGATCATGATGGCCGGGCTCTACCACGGCGCGAAGTTCGCCGGGTCGACCACCGCGATCCTGCTGAATATCCCGACGGAGACGTCGTCGGTGGTGCTCTGCTACGACGGGCACCAACTGGCGCGGCAGGGCCGGGCGGGACCAGCGATGGGCATGTCGGCGATATCCGGTTTCATCGCCAGCACCTTCGGCGTGATCGCACTGACCTTCCTGGCTCCAGTGATCGCCCAATTCGCCGTCGCGTTCGGGCCGCCGGAGTTCGCCAGCCTGATGGTCTTCGGTCTGCTCTTGGTGATCACGGTCACCGGCAAGTCGCCGATCAAGGGCTTCATCTCCATGACGGTCGGGCTGCTGTTGTCCACCGTCGGCGTTGACTTGTTCAGTGGCTCAGAACGATTCACCTTCGGCAGCATCAACCTGTTCGACGGTGTTGAGTTCCTCGTTCTCACACTGGGACTGTTCGCGGTGTCGGAGGTGCTGGTCAACGTCGAGGAACAGCGCGGCAAGTCACTGCTGACCATTCCGAAGGGGCTGCGAAACCTGCTGCCCAACAAGGCCGACCTCAAGCAGTCTCGTGGAGCGATCGCCCAGGGTTCGATCACCGGGTTCCTGGTCGGCTCGGTACCCGGCGGTGGATCGACGATCGCGTCATTCGTCTCGTACACCCTGGCCAAGAACATGTCGCGGCGTCCGGAGAAGTTCGGCAAGGGCGCGATGGAGGGCGTCGCAGCGCCCGAGGCGGCCAACAACTCCGAAGTAGGCGGTGCAATGGTGCCGCTGCTCTCGCTGGGCCTGCCGGGCAGCGCCAGCACGTCGGTGATGCTTGCCGCACTCTTGCTGTTCGGAATTCAGCCGGGGCCAAGACTATTCGAGACCAATCCGGAGATCGTGTGGCCGGTCATCGCCAGTCTGTATCTCGGCAACTTTGCCCTGATCGTGCTCAACCTGCCGATGATCCCGCTGTGGGTACGGTTGTTGAAGATCCCTTACTGGGTGCTCTACCCGTGCATCCTGGTGTTGGCGGTCGTCGGCGCCTACAGCGTGCGGGGCTCGATGTTCGACATCTACATGCTGATCTTCTTCTCCGTCCTGGGCTATGCGTTCCGCAAGCTGGCAATACCCCCGACACCGTTGCTGATGGCCTTCGTGCTGGGTCCGCAGGCGGAGAACGCGATTCGGCAATCGCTCATCCTGTCCGACAACAACCTGTTGATCTTCGTGCAGCGGCCGATCTCGGCGATCGTCTTGGGACTGGCCGCGGTGGTTGTCGTGCTGGCGATCTATACCCGCAGGCGACGCCCGCCCGGTGCCGCTGCCGGCGCCAAAGTGCCTGCGCTTCCGGGAATTGACGCCGCAGTGTCCGAGGCGATCGACAACGCGTCACCAGAGGACGCCGATCGGTCGACGGTGGCCGACGGCCACGCCACACCACCCGCGCCCGACGCGGCCAGCAGTCCGATATCGAAAGGTAGTGTCTAGCAATGAAGCTCACAACGATGTTCGTCAGTGTTGCTGCTGTGGCTGCGGTTTCAGCCGCCGTGAGCGGATGTGCCGGGGGTGCGACGAGTTCCTCGGGTGCGCCGAACAACGTGCAGTTCATCGTCGACACCGGCCCGGGCGGCGGCAGCGACCTGTTTGCGCGGCAACTGGTGAAGATCGCCCGCGACAACAAGGTCCTCACGGTCAACTGGCCGGTGATTCCCAGGACCGAAGGCGGCGGCCTTGGCGCGATGGCCTTCCTCAAGGGAAAGCCCGGTGATCCCAACATGATTTCGGCGTTCACCTCGAAATGGATCATCGGCGGCCTTGCCGCGTCGTCGGCGCCGGCGACACTGACTGACCTGACGCCGATCGTGGCGCTGGCCGACGAGATCCAGGTCGTCGCGGCACCCGCAGACGCGCCGTTCAACACCATGAACGAATTCATCAGCGCAGCCAAGGCGAAACCGGGTCAGCTGGTGCAGACCGGCGGCTCGCCCAATTCGGTCGACAACCTGGTGGCCTTGGAAATCGAGAAGAACACCGGAACCAAATGGAAGTACCTGTCCTTCGAGGACGGCGCACCGCGCATCACCGCGATGCTTCGCGGCGACGCACAGATCGACATCGGCGCACTACCGGATTTCGCCGATCAGATCGAGGCGGGCAAGCTCAAACTGATCTCGGTCTTCTCCGATCAGCGGCTACCCGACTATCCGAACGTCCCCACCATGGCCGAGCAGAACATCGACCTCGGTCGGTTCCCCGAGCACCTGCAGTTCCGCGGGATCGCCGGCCCGCCGAACATGCCCGAAACCGCGGTCAAGTACTACCAGGACATTTTCGCCAAGATCAGTGCCACCGACGCGTGGAAGCAGTATCTGGCGGAAGAGGGCCTGGTTCCGACGTTCGTCACCGGTGACCAGCTCAAGACCCAGATCGAAGAGTTCACCGCCGCCGCCAAGCCACTCGTGGAAAGCACGGTCAACAGCTGATGCCAGAAGCCCAATCGAACCCGACCCGAACCCGCGTGCTCACCGCCTTCGCCACTGCGTTGACTACCGCCGACCTGCCGGCGAAAGTGATCGACGGTGCCAAGCGCGCGCTGGTGGATTGGCTGGCAGCGGCACTGGCTGGTGCGGCTGACCCCGCAACCGAAAAGCTGCGGGCCGCACTGCGATCGGTGCCGTCGCAGCCGGTGGCCACATTAATCGGGACCGAGGAACGTACCAGTGCACCGTACGCCGCGCTGGTCAACGGATATGCCTCGCACGCACTGGATTTCGACGACGTCTTCAACCCGCCGGAGACGACGATCCACCTGGGGTCGTGTGTGTGGCCGACGGTGATGGCCGTTGCGGAAATGCGCGAGCTGTCCGGTGCCGAGGCGATCGCCGCCTACGTGGCCGGATTCGAGGTCGGGGCACGAGTCGCCCGAGCCGCAGGGGTGTCGCATTTCGAGAGCGGCTGGCAGGTTACCGGGACGGCCGGCCACCTGGCGTCGGCCGCTGCCGGTGCCCGGGCGCTGGGCCTCACCGACGACCAGATGGCCAATGCGCTGGGCATGGCCGCCGCTCAGGCGTCCGGCATCCGAGAGGTCTACGGCAGCGACGCCAAGGCGCTGCAGCCCGGCCGCGCCGCGATGAACGGGGTGCTCAACGCCTTGATGGCCGAACGCGGAATGACCGCGCGGGACACCGCACTCGACGGCGAACGTGGACTATTGAGCGTGATCTCCCGATCGCCGTCGCCCGGCTTCCTGGTGGATGCTCTCGGCCGGCACTGGTCGGTGCTGTCCAACGGGCACAAGCTGTACCCGAACGCGTCACTGCTGCATCCGACCATCGACGCCGCGATCGATCTGGCCAAGGACCCGTCGTTCGTGTTGGACAAGGTGGCGCACGTAGCGGTCCAGATGCTGCCGTTCGCCACCCAGGTGACCGGGCTGCGGCACCCCCGGCCGGGCTCGGAGGCGCGCTTCAGCGCGTCGCATTGTGTGGCGGTCGCGTTGCAGACCGGATCCATCGGGCTGGACAGCTTCGGTACGTCGGCCGTCGACGACCCCGAGGTGGCCCGACTTCGTGAGCTGGTGACCGTGCAGGCGGATGAGAGCGTCGGCAAGCGCGGTGCTCGTGTCGCCGTCACACTGGATGACGGCACCACCCTGGAACGTGTCGTGACCGCCAACCGGGGCACCCCGGACAATCGGCTCACCGACGACGAACTCGATGCCAAGCTGCTGTCGGTGGCCGTCCCGTTCGTGGGGATCGGGGCGGCCACCGATTGCGTGCGCCTGTGCTGGGAGCTCGACACCGCCCCGCGCGCGGCCGCGGTGCTCGAATCCCTCCGCGGTCATTCCCGGTTGGCCGGCTGACGCTCGCTCAAGCGGTGATGCCGAGGCGGTCCGTGAGCACCAGGAACGCCACGGCGAAATCGTTGTGCGCGGTGTCGGCGCGGACGCGGTCCCAGTCGACCTGCTCCCGCACCGCCCGCGCCGACGGCAGCAGCGACGCGAAGTCGCAATGGTGTTCGCTCAGGGAACACAGCTTCTCGGTGATCACGTACGTCGGCGGCAGCACCCGCATCGGCACCGCGAGAACGTCGTGCGCCTGCGCGCACTCCAGCGTCGTCGCGTCGACCGGCACCCCGTTGAGGCGGTGTAGCACGTCGATGACGAAGTCGTCGCCCACGCACGCCTTGAACAACCAGTCCTCCGGTGGACGCTCGATGGCGAAACCGGCGTCGGCGAGGCTCTTGGCCGCGACCTCCACCTCCGACTCGGCGACCACGAAATCCACGTCGTGCACCGGTTCGGGACCCCCGAACACCCAGAGCGCGTAACTGCCTGCCAGCGCGAAATCCGGGCCATCGGCCTTCATCGCCGCCGCCGCGCGACGCAACGCCGATCGAAGGTCTTCATTCCGTGCCTGCACGGGTACCTGGTACCCATGCGAATGGCTACGTTCAACATCCTGCACGGCCGCAGTTTGGACGA
>JAEZIA010000236.1 GCA_023416315.1 Actinomycetes bacterium | reverse complement strand
GCCGCCGCGGAGAAGGCCGCACTGGCCGCGCCCACCACCCTGGAACTCAAAGGGCTGCTGCGGTGAGCGCGGAAGATGGCACCCCCGAGGTCATCGGTGTGCGCCGGGGCATGTTCGGCATCAATGGCAGTGGCGACACCTCCGGGTATGGCCGACTGGTCCGCGAAGTCGCTCTGCCCGGCAGCACACCACGGCCATATGGTGGCTATTTCGACGACGTGGTCGGCCGATTGGCCGAGGTACTCGGCGACGACGAATTCGGTGCGGCCGTCGAGCGCATAATCGTCTTCCGCAAGCAGCTGACCATCGAAGTCCGCCGCGAACACCTGCTGACCGTCGCCCGGGCGCTGCGCGACGACGAACGGTTGCGCTTCGAATTGTGTTGCGGGGTTTCAGGTGTGCACTACCCGCAGGATGCGGGCCGGGAGCTGCACGCCTTCTACCCGCTGCTGTCGATCACGCACAACCGCCGGGTACAGGTGGAAGTGGCCTGCCCCGACGCCGATCCGCATGTGCCGTCGCTGTTTTCGGTGTATCCGACGGTCGACTGGCATGAGCGCGAGACGTATGACTTCTTCGGCATCGTCTTCGACGATCATCCCGGTCTGACCCGGATCGAGATGCCCGATGACTGGGTGGGCCACCCGCAGCGCAGGGACTACCCGCTGGGCGGTGTGCCGGTCGAATACCACGGCGCCCAGATTCCGCCGCCAGACGAACGCAGGTCGTATCACTGATGACCACCGACGAGAACGTGATCGTCCTGGGCGGCCAGGACTGGGAGGAGATCGTCGCCGCCGCCCGTCAGGGCGAAGCCGGTGAACGCATCGTGGTGAACATGGGGCCGCAGCATCCCTCGACGCACGGCGTGCTGCGGCTGATCCTGGAGATCGAAGGTGAGACCGTCACCGAAGCCCGCTGCGGAATCGGCTACCTGCACACCGGGATCGAGAAAAACCTGGAGTACCGCAACTGGACCCAGGGCGTCACATTCGTGACCCGGATGGACTATCTGTCACCGTTTTTCAACGAGACCGCCTACTGCCTGGGCGTGGAAAAGCTGCTCGGCATCACCGACGACGTCCCGGCCCGCGCCAGCGTCGTCCGGGTGATGATGATGGAACTCAACCGCATCTCCAGCCACCTGGTGGCGCTGGCCACCGGCGGTATGGAGTTGGGCGCGATGACGCCGATGTTCTTCGGGTTCCGCGAACGCGAGCTGATCCTGTCGGTGTTCGAGGCGATCACCGGGTTGCGGATGAACAACGCCTACATCCGCCCCGGCGGACTGGCCACCGACCTTCCCGACGACGGAGAAGACCGGGTGCGCGAACTGCTCAAGATCCTGCCGGGCCGGTTGCGCGAGCTCGAAGATCTGTTGACCGAGAACTACATCTGGAAGGCCCGCACCCAGGGCATCGGTTACCTCGACCTGACCGGGTGCATGGCGCTCGGTATCACGGGACCGGTGCTGCGGAGCACCGGGCTTCCCCACGATCTGCGCAAGACCCAACCCTATTGCGGCTACGAGAATTACGAGTTCGATGTCATCACCGACGACGGCGCGGACTGCTATGGCCGGTATCTGATCCGCGTCGGCGAGATGCACGAGTCGCTCAAGATCGTGGCCCAGTGCCTCGACCGCCTGGAGCCGGGCCCGGTGATGATCAGCGACAAGAAGTTGGCCTGGCCGGCCGACCTGCAACTCGGTCCCGACGGGCTGGGCAACTCCCCGGCCCACATCGCCAAGATCATGGGCACCTCCATGGAGGGGCTGATCCACCACTTCAAGCTGGTGACCGAGGGCATCCGCGTGCCGGCCGGGCAGGTGTACATCGCCGTGGAATCACCGCGCGGGGAACTCGGTGTCCACATGGTCTCCGACGGCGGCACCCGACCCTACCGGGTGCACTACCGCGACCCGTCGTTCACGAATCTGCAAGCGGTGGCGGCGATGTGCGAGGGCGGCATGGTCGCCGCCGTCATCGCCGCCGTCGCATCCATCGACCCCGTCATGGGAGGTGTGGACAGGTGAGAGCCCGATGACCATAGATTTGGTACTGGGCCCGCGGCCCGACGAGCCGGGACCGCCCATCGGCGGACCCACCGACTATCCCGCCGACGTGCACTCCCGACTGGCAGCCGACGCCGCCACGGTCATCGCCCGCTACCCCCAGCCGCGCTCAGCTCTGCTGCCGCTGCTGCACCTGGTGCAGGCCCAGGACGGCTACCTCACGACCGCCGGAATCTCCTTCTGCGCAGGACAACTGGACCTAACAGAGGCGGAGGTGGCGGCGGTGGCGACCTTCTACTCGATGTACCGGCGCACCCCCACCGGCGAGTACCTGGTCGGTGTGTGCACCAACACGCTGTGCGCAATCATGGGCGGTGACGCGATTCTCGACACGTTGGAGACCGAACTCGGGATCCACGCCGGGGACACCACCCGCGACGGGCGCATCACGCTCGAACATATCGAATGCAACGCCGCCTGCGACTACGCGCCGGTGATCATGGTGAATTGGGAGTTCTTCGACAACCAAACACCAACCAGCGCACGCCAGCTCGTCGACGACATCCGTACCGGCAACCAGCCGCGGGCCACCCGAGGAGCCCGGGTCTGTTCGTTCCGGGACACCGCGCGCACGCTCGCCGGGTTGTCGGAGCAGGACGGCTCCGTCGGCGGCGAGCCGGGGGGCGCCACGCTGGCCGGCCTTCGGGTAGCCCACGAGCTCGGCATGTCGGCGCCGCCGTCCGGGGAAAGCGAGGCTCGATGACGCCTGCCACACCGCTCACGCCGGTGTTGAGCCGCTTCTGGGACGAACCCGAGCCGTGGACGCTGCAGACCTACCTGCGCCACGACGGATACCAGGCCTTGCGCACCGCGTTGGGCATGAAGCCCGACGACGTCATCGCCACGGTCAAAGAGTCCGGGTTGCGCGGCCGTGGCGGTGCCGGCTTCCCGCCCGGCCCCAAATGGTCGGTCCTCCCCCCGGGC
>JAEZIA010000012.1 GCA_023416315.1 Actinomycetes bacterium | reverse complement strand
CGGGTCCCGACCCAGCCGGCTGCCTTTCACGCTGTCACCGTATGTGCCGCCTCCATCAACATCCAACCCGACAGCTGCACCGACAGATCCCGCTCGGGTGTCTGCGACGAGTTCACCGCGCCCTCGATGAACTGTGCCTGCGCACCACCGGCCGTGGGGATCTCGGCGGTGCTGGCCCAGGACGGCCCGAACAGTGGGAGGCCCTCGACTGTCTGACGGTTGTTCCACGCTGCCTGCGCCGAGGCCAGCACGATCGAGCGGGCGCTGTCTCGCGCGGCGGAGTTCGCGGCGCAGTCCGCACCGTCGGGCAGTGCGGTCGCGGCGAGCGCCAGGTACCGCGCGGTGATACCGGCGAACAGGCCGCCGTCTCCCCCGCCCGTCCCGTTGAGGATTCCGGCCGGCGCCATGTGTTCACCGATCGCCGCGATCAACCGCCGCACCCGCACCGGATGCCGATCGTCGTCGGTGCGCGCCGCCAACTCCGTCTCCAACCCCAGCACCACGCCCTGGCAGTAGGTGTACTGCGCGCGTACCAGCGAGCCGCCCTTGATGCCGTCGAACACCAGGTGGGTTTCGGGGTCGATCAGGGTTTCGTCGATCCAGTCGGCCATCTGCTGGGCCCGGCGCAATCGGTTGTCGTAGCGGGCCAGAAAGATTCCGGCCGGACCGTTGGCTGGGGCGTTGAAGATCTGATCCTGTTTGCGCCAAGGGATTCCGCCGCCGTCCTCCGGCACCCAGGACGTGACGAACTGGTCGCACAGAGTCTTCAAGGCGCGGCCTCGGTCGACACCGGCCACCCGCTGCGCGCGGTCGAGTGCCAGTGCCAGCCAGGCCATGTCGTCGTAGTAGCTGTTGGTCCAGCGGCCGTTGTTGCGCAGTCGGTGACCGCGGATCTGCCGCGAGATCTGACCCAGCCGGCTGGGCTGCGGGTCACGCAGCTGCGCGTCGACCAGACAGTCGAGCAGATGCGCCTGCCACCAGTAGTGCCATGTCCCGAACCACCGGTCGCGCCGGGTCGACGGCCAACTGACGACCCCCAGCTGGGTGCCTGGCAGGCCCCACACGCGGCGCAGGTGCCGCGTCGCGACGGCCGCCTCGGCACTGGCAGCGCGGTTCGCCCACAGCTGGTCCATGCCGTCAATCCTGCCCTACCAGGCCTGCGACAGATCGGCCCATTGCCGGATCCAGGCATGCATGGCGATGCCCGCGGCGACCGCCGCGTTGATGCTGCGAGTCGAACCGAACTGCGCGATCGACACCGTGGCCACGGCGCCCGCCCGCGCCGCCTGGGAGATGCCCGGACCCTCCTGGCCGAACACCAGCACGCAGTCGCGCGGCAGCGTGGTGGTTTCCAGCGGCACCGCCCCCGGGATGTTGTCCACGGCGACGACGGTCAGCCCGGCACCGGCGGCGAACACCAGCAACTCCTCGGTGCTGTCGTGGTGGGTCAGCCGTTGATAACGGTCGGTGACCATGGCGCCGCGCCGATTCCAGCGGCGCCGTCCCACAATGTGCACGGTGTCGACCGCGAACGCGTTGGCGGTGCGAACCACCGCACCGATGTTGGCGTCATTGCCGAAATTTTCGATCGCGATGTGCAGCGCGTGCCTACGTCGGTCGATATCGGCGATGATCGCCTCACGTGTCCAATACCGGTAGGCGTCGACGACGTTGCGAGTATCACCGTCGCGCAACAGATCTGGGTCGTAACGGGGATCGTCTGGCCGCTCACCCTGCCAGGGCCCGACGCCCGGGCCGCCGGTGCTCCATTCGGTGGGCCCGACATCAGTCACTGGTCACCACCTCCAGCGCGGTAGGGCTGACGGCGATGCCCGCGATGCCGGCGGCGGGGCAGCACCGTAGGGCCGGCGACATCGGACTTAAATTCACCGCGACATCCAATTTCAGCAACTTTGACGGTCGCCCCACCAGGGGTCGTGAGTCACCGATCTTTGCCAGTGCGGCACCCCGAGTGGATTTGCTGGACACCTTCGAACGGCCACTCAGGCAGATGAGGGTGACGGCGACCGGAACGGCAGTGCCACGGGTGTCGGCTTGCCCCCGCTGCGCGGTGGCTCCCAGGGGCACCGAAGCCGGTGCGATATAGGTCACGCAACGCCCTTTCTGCCCCCTAGATCACACCCCGCACATACCATCCGCCTCTGCGGGCCCCGGTAATAACACATTCGGGCCCGGCGATGAAGAGTCTAGGGGCTCTTGTTCGCTGTGTAGTGATGCCGCCCGTGACCAGGAATGTTGTGCACACAGGTGTTCACTCGCGCCTTTTCGGTGACGTGCGTTGGTCGCCGATTTCGCGAGCTACCCCCCGGTAACCAGGGCTTTTCCGGCTAACACCTAGAGTCTCGGGCGCTCTCAGCGAGATACTGATATTTGCAAGTTCGAATAAATGCCCCACGTGTGACCTCGGTAATCGCTGCGGAAACCCCTACCGCAGCCCCCCCGACAGATGGGAAATGATGAACGCTTCAGTGTTGGATTTTCCGGACCAAAAGCTCTACAGCCTGCCTGAGACGATTAGCTGGCGCGACGGCGATACCGGATGCACGATCGTGCTCGCCCAACCCGACAGCGAACCTGGGCTATGGGAAGACTACTTGCAGGGAGCCTTGCAGAGCTACGACAAGCACGGCGTGGCGGACGCGTTGGATCTCGATTCGTTCCGCGACGGTCGCGACACCACGCTGTTCTACACCGCGCTGGACGACAACGGTCGCATGCTCGGCGGCCTCCGCGCCAAAGGCCCCTACCTGCGCGCTGACGAGTCGCACGCGATCGTGGAATGGGCGGGCCAGCCCGGTCAGGATGCCGTGCGCAAGATGATCACCGACCGGCTGCCGTTCGGCGTGGTGGAGATGAAATCGGCCTGGGTCAGTGACGACCCCGCCCGCAGCGGTGAGCTGACCCGGACCTTCGCCCGCACCGCGTTCCCGACCATGGAGCTACTGGGCGCCCAGTTCATCATGGCCACCGCGGCAGCGCACGTGCTCGACCGGTGGGCCACCTCGGGTGGTGTGGTGGCCACCAAGATCCCGGCCGCCGCGTACCCCAGTGATCGCTACCGCACCAAGATCATGTTCTGGGATCGCCGCACCTTCGCCAACCACGCGGAGCCGAAGCAGTTGGCCAAGATCGTCAAGGAAATGCGCATGCTGGCCGCTATCTCCGACGAGTTCGCCGGCCTGGGCTTGCTGGCAGGGAGTGGAGGCTAGGGAAGGGCCATCAAACCGATACCATCTCCTAAGCTCCACCAATAACGAGATGGCACGATGACCACACCTAACGAGACCGGGACCGCTGACAGCCTGGAGAATCTCGTCACACATGGCGCGACGCAGCTGATGGCCGTCGATGCGGCGACGTCGGCGGCGGTGTCCCAAGAAGTACTTGGTGAATTGGTGCGGTCCTTCGGGGTCGACGTCAGCTTTCTGCGCTACAACGATCACAGCGTCCGAGCGACCAGGCTGATCGCGGAATGGCCGGTTCGCCCGTTCATCCCGGATCCCGATCCGCTCGGTGTGGTCTACTTCGCCGACGCCGACCCGGTCTTCGCGGCGGCCGAGCACGCGAAGGAGCCGGTGTTCTTCCGCCCGGACCCCATTCCCGAGGACGAGTATCAGGCACGCATCGAGGAGGGCACGGGCATGGCCTTGACCTCGATGGCCTCGGTTCCGTTGCTGTCCGGCGACGTCACGACCGGCTGCATCGGATTCATCAAGTTCGGCATCAAAGATTGGTCCCCGGAAGAACTCAACGCGCTCAAGGCGATCGCGTCGTTGTTCGCCCAGGTGCAGGCCCGCGTCGCGGCCGAGGATCAGTTGCGCTATCTCGCCGAGCACGACGATCTGACCGGCCTGCACAACCGCCGTGCGCTGCTGGCCCACCTCGATGAGCGGTTGCGTGAGGGCGAGCCCGGTCCGGTCTCTGTGCTGTTCCTCGACCTCGACCGGCTCAAGGCAATCAACGACTACCTCGGCCACCACGCCGGCGACTGGTTCATCCAGGCGTTCGCCGAACGGTTGCGCGAAGAGTCCGGCGACGGCGACGTGATCGCCCGCCTCGGCGGTGACGAATTCGTCGTCGTTCCCGCCGGGCCGGTGGACGCCGAGGCCGCCGAGACGCTGGCGCTGCGGCTACAGACCGCGCTGCGTGACCGCGTCACGATCGGCGGCGAGATGCTCACCCGCACCGTCAGTGCCGGTGTCGCACTGGGGGTTCCGGGTCGTGACACCACCTCGGACCTGCTGCGCCGTGCCGATCAGGCCGTGCTCAACGCCAAGAATGCCGGCGGCAACAAGATCGCCGTGTTCACCGACGAGATGTCGCTGAAGAGCGAGTTCCGCAACGACATCGAGCTGCACCTGCAGAGCGTGATCGACACCGGCGAACTCATCCTGCACTACCTGCCCGAGGTCGACATGCGCACCGGGGAGCTGCTGGCCACCGAGGCTCTGGTGCGCTGGCAGCACCCGACCCGTGGTCTGCTGCTACCCAGCTCGTTTATTCATGTCGCCGAATCCATCAACTTGGCAGGCGAATTGGGCCGTTGGGTGATGCGCGCCGCCTGCGAGGAGTTCAGCCGCTGGCAGGCCAGCGGCGTCGCCAAGGACGCGGTGATCCGGATCAACGTCTCCCCGGTTCAGCTCGTCGCCGACGGGTTCGTCCAGTCGGTGGCCGATACGATTTCCGAGTTCAACCTGAACGGCAAATCCGTGTGCCTGGAGATCACCGAAAGCGTTGTGGTGCAGGATATCGAGACCACCCGCATCACGCTGGCCGGACTCAAAGAGGTCGGCGTACAGATCGCGATCGACGATTTCGGCACCGGCTACAGCGTGCTCACCCATCTGAAGTCCCTGCCGGTGGACACCCTCAAGATCGACAAGGGTTTCGTCCTCGAACTCGGTACCAACCCCGAAGATTTGGCCATCGTGCGCGCCATCATCGCCCTGGCCGAGGCGTTCAACCTTGAACTGGTCGCCGAGGGTGTGGAGTCGCCGACCGCGGCGATGACCCTGTTGCAGCACGGCTGCCACCGCGCCCAGGGTTTCCTGTTGTCCCGCCCGATACCCGGCGAAGCAATGGCCGAGCTCTTCGCCAAAAAGGTTATCCCGGTGGACTTTTCCGCACAGATCCGGAACTGATTCAGGCGTCGTAGAGCAGTTCGACGCAGCCGAACCGGCTGGCCGTGCGGCTCACTACCGCGACCTGAGCGCGCTCGGGCAGTCCGGATTGAACCGGCCAGTCGGCGTCGGTCGGCATCGGTCCGACCGATAGTGCCACGCCCGCGGTCGCCCGAACCAGCCTCGTCCCGTCGGGTGTGGACAGGGCGGCTCCAGCGATTCGGCCGTACTCGAAGATCAACCGCTGCAGTGTCGTCGGGGTTTCGCCGAGCAGCCGGTGTTCCTCGGCCTGCTCGCGCAGCCACCCGGTGACCGCCGCACCGGGGCGATCGCCCTCGGGCCGGTAGTCGCCGAGGACGGCAACCCGGATCGTCTCGCCACCATCGCTGCGCATCGGCGTCATGGTGTCGGGCACGTGGCTGTAGATCACGCCGAACGGCGAGGCGATGCAGCGCACCGACCAGTCGCGCAGCCGAGATCCGAAGAACGGTTCGATCGTGGCACGCCGGTCGCTCTTGGCCGGTACCGGCTGGACGGGGACCGCCCGTAGCGCGGGATCGCGCACTCCGGGGTCACCGAGACCGAGGTCATCGGTCATCGACTGCAGATAGGTGGCGATGCCGGGATCGGTTTCATCCCAGGAGATTTCAGCTTCAGCGAATTCCACATCGAGGTCGTTCTCGATGCAACTGATCGCATGGGCGAGCGCGCCTGGCCCCGCGCCCGCACAGATCACGTCGACGACGTCATCCCACTGCCACTCCGAAGCCTCGTTGAGCTCCTCGTCGGTACTCACCGGTGTCAGGTACTCGGCAGGCCCAGGTCGGCCAGACCCAGCACGCTGCGGTAGGGAATTCCTTCGGCCTCGATCGCCTCCGCCGCACCGGTGGACCGGTCGACGACCGTCGCGACACCGACCACCACACCGCCGGCCTCACGCACCGAGTTCACCGCGGTCAGCGCCGAGCCGCCGGTGGTGCTGGTGTCCTCGACGACCAGCACCCGCTTGCCCGACACCTCGGCACCTTCGATGAGCCGTTGCATCCCATGGCTTTTCACTGCCTTACGGACCACGAAGGCGTCGATCGGACGGCCCGGTGCGTGCATCACCGCGCTGGCCACCGGGTCGGCACCCATGGTCAGCCCGCCGACGGCGGCGTAGTCCCAGTCGGCGGTGAGTTCGCGTACCAGCCGGCCGATCAGTGGTGCGGCGCGGTGATGCAGCGTGGCGCGACGCAGGTCGACGTAGTAGTCGGCTTCCTTGCCAGACGACAGCGTCACACGGCCGAACACCACCGACAACCGGCGGACCAGCTCGGCGAGTTCAGCGCGTTCGGTGGCATTGACTTCAGGTGCGCCCACGGCCCCGTCCTATTCCGTTGTTGACCGCGCGGACGAGCCCGCGCGGAGCCAGCCTGCCCACCGCGGTCAGCACTTTGTACTGCAGGCTGGGAATGCTGATGACTTTGCCCTTCGCGACGTCGGCCAAGCTCTCGGCGACGACGTCATCGACGTTCAGCCAGAAGATCTTCGGGGTCGACGCCATATCGATGCCGGCCCGCTCGTGGAACTCGGTGTGCACGAAGCCCGGGCAGACGGCGTGGATACTCACCCCGGTGCCGGCCAGGCCGTTGGCCAAACCCTCGGTGAATGACACCACCCACGCCTTGGACGCCGAGTAGGTGGAGCCGCGGCCGGCCAGCAGCCCGGCGACACTGGCGATGTTGATCACGGTGCCCGAGCCGGCGGCGATCATCGGCGGCAGCGCCGCGCGGGTGAACTGCATGACGGCGGTGACGTTGACGTCGAGCTGAGCCTGCAGCTGGGCGGGGTCAGCGGTCCAGAACTCGCCGGAGATGCCGAACCCGGCGTTGTTGACCAGCACCTGCACGCCGGCGCCCAACCGGTCGACGACCTTGTCCCGGTCGGCGGCCTCGGCCAGGTCGGCAGGCAGCACCTCGACGTCGATGCCGTTGGCCGCCCGGAGTTCGGCGGCCAGGTCGTCGAGCCGCTCCACGGTGCGCGCGACCAGGACCAGGTTGTAGCCGTCGCGCGCGTATCGGCGGGCATAGCCCGCGCCCAGGCCTGCGGTGGGCCCGGTGATCAGGGCGACGGGACGGGGCACGCCGCGACCCTACCGGTCAGCGTTGGAAGTTGGGCGCTTGAGTGCCGGCCGGGCTGGAACTGCGAGGCTGCTGCGGCCGCAGCGGCGGCGGAGCCTCGGCGTGGCCCGGGGGCAACTCGCGGCGACCCGCGGGTGCCAGGGGGCGGCCCGGGGAGGCGCTGCGACGGCCGGCGGACTGGGTCAGCGCCGGCTGTGCCGCCGGAGGCAGCACCCGCAGCAGGTCGTTGAACTGCCGCACGGTGCGCAGCCCCTCGTCCCACTGGGCCCGGGTCGACGAAATCGGCATGGAGACCAGCGTCCAGTTCTGCTCGTTCCACATGATCTCCGCGCAGTCCGGCGCGGTGTGGGCGAACGTCACCATCCGGCGATCGCACGCGCGGCGGGCGGCGTCGAGGTTGGTCGAGTAGACCATCCGCGGCCCGATGGCGCCGAGCAGCCAGACGTCGCTCTCACGCGGCTCGGCGATGCCTTTGAGCCGCAGATCCATCACCACGTTGGTGCCGACCTTGCGGTGCAGGGCGATCACGGTCGCGACGTCTTCGAGGTCGAAGACGTACACCGCCTCGCCGCGGATCTGCCCGAGCACCACATTGCGGGCAGTGACATCGCCGACGGTGGACATCACTCCGCGCTTCCAGCGGTCGATGATCTCGGCGGACTCGGGTTCGAAGTCGAACCCGTGCGACCGCGCCCAGGACTTACGGCGGCGGCCCAAACCACGTCGACGGCCGAGGTCGACGTACAACAACACGGCCGCACCCACGAAGCAGAGCGCGGACAGCGTGAACCAGAACGGAACCATTACACGTAGCGTATCTGTTCACCCACCCGAAGCGAGAACTCCAGCAGGTCACAGACCTATTACGGGAAGCTTGCCGCGGCGAGTTCGACGATTTCCGCCCGATCGGCGGCCAGGACGAAGCCGGCGGCGATCGCGGTATCCAGGGCCGCGGCGAACCGCTCGAGGTACTCGGCCCGACCGCCGGGGTAGAGCGTGGCCAGCGTCTCGGCGTCGAACGGTTCACCGGAACCGAAGATCGCCAGCAACACGTTGTCGTCGCTGCTGGCGCCGGAGGTCCGCGCGGTCGGGACGTCGACCCAGGGGGTGCGCAGGCCGCCGGTGGCGATGCCGTTGGCGTCCAGGACGATCTCGGCATCGTCGCCGCCGGTGAGGTCGATCGGCGGCGCGCTCGGTGCCGGCTGACCGGTGCGCACCCAATCGTGCAGCTGGGCGACCGCGGCCTGCAGCACGTAGTGGTGCTGCGGGCCAAAGTTGATGAAGTGCGGTAGCTGCTGCCCCAGCAGGTCGTTGGTCGGCGTGTAGGCCGCCACGATCTGATCCAGCGGGGCGGCGCCGTTGTCGATGAAGCCGACCCGGATCGTGTAGTTGTCGGCGTGCGCCGACCCGGGGATCTCCCACACCCGCAGATGGTCGGCGTCCGGTACCCGGGCATGGCGGTAGCCCAGCAGCCGCGCGCCGATCAGATCGGTTTCGGTGATCACGGTGAGCACCGGCACCCGCAGATCGGGACGAAACGGCACCGGCACCGAATGGAAGGTTCCGGACTCATCGAGCAGCGACGTCCCGTCCAGCGGTGCGGCCGAGCCGAACCGAGAGTGGATCAGGAAGCCGTCGAACACCGCCACCTCGGCGTCGACGTCGTTGACGTAGGTGGTCAGGAAGGTGGCCGACTGCGATTCCCCGGCCGCCAGCACGAACTGCGGCGCCAGGCCGTCGACCGCGCCGGCGTGGACAGCCCGGCCGACCTGGGAGAAGATGTCGTAGGCGTACGCGTCGCCCGGATGACTGAGCTCTGAATAGCGTTGCGGATCAAGCTTTTTCAGGGACGCGTCGCCGACCAAGCTCAGTCCGCCCTCGATCCCGACGCGCTGAGCGGAGACGACGACGTATGCGTAGCCGGCGCGGGCGATTTCCCGGTGGGCCATCAGCCAGACCGCGGGCGCGTCGACACCACCGCTGACGTTGAGCCATTCGACGATCGCCGTGCCGTTCCAATCGGCGTCGTCCAGCGGCCGCAGCACCACGATGCGGGTGGTGTAGTCGGCCGTCGCGGGCGGCTGGTACGACCGCGCGGTGCCCGCAACGAAGAATTCGTCGGCGCGGTAGCCGACGGAGGCCAGATCGTAGGCGCCGGTCAGCAGGTTCGGCTGTCCGGGAACCGCGGTGATGACGGG
>JAEZIA010000181.1 GCA_023416315.1 Actinomycetes bacterium | reverse complement strand
GTCTTGTCAAGCGAAGACGGGTCTGCTTTCATAACGCTACCCACCGTATCGTAATTGGGTTGGAGAGGACAAAGGTGACCAACCAACCGTCTGTAGAAACCGCTCTCGATCGGTTGCAGCGTTCGGGTCGTGACGTGAGCACCGTCCCCGGTCTGCTCTCGGAATGGCTGGCGACTGTCATGCCCGGCAGCGTGAAGCCGGAGGTGACCGTCGAAAGCGGCATCGATTCCAACGGCATGTCGTCGGAGACGATCATCTTGACCGGCCGCTGGGTGCAGGACGGCGAACCCGTCGAGCAGAAGTGGGTAGCGCGGGTGGCGCCCACCGAGGAAGACGTTCCGGTGTTCATCACCTACCGGATGGATCACCAGTTCGAGGTCATCCGGTTGGTCGAGGAGCTCACCGATGTGCCGGTGCCGAAGGTGCGCTGGATCGACACCAGCGGCAACGTCCTCGGCGCGCCGTTCTTCCTGATGGATCATGTCGAGGGCATCGTCCCCCCGGATGTGATGCCCTATACCTTCGGCGGCAACTGGTTCGCCGACGCACCGGCCGACCAACAGCGCGCGCTGCAGGACGCGACCGTCGAGGTTTTGGCCAAGCTGCACTCGATTCCCGACGCCGCAACGACGTTCGGCTTCCTCGCCGAGGGGGATGGCGACACACCACTGCGCCGGCAATTGAACTGGCTGGCCGGCTGGTACGAGTTCGCGGTGCCCGACATCGGCCGCTCGCCGCTGGTCGAAGCCGGACTGAAATGGCTGGAAGATAACTTCCCCCACGATGTCGCGGCCGGGGAAACAGTTCTGGCGTGGGGTGATTCGCGGGTCGGCAACGTGCTGTACCAAGATTTCCGCCCGGTCGCCGTGTTGGACTGGGAGATGGCGACGCTGGGACCACGCGAACTGGATGTCGCATGGATCATCTTCGCGCACATGGTCTTCCAGGAGCTAGCCGGGCTAGCCGGCATGCCGGGCCTGCCAAACGTAATGCGTGAAGAGGACGTTCGCGCCACCTATCAGAAGCTGACCGGCGTCGAACTCGGCGACCTGCGCTGGTTCTACGTGTACTCCGGGGTGATCTGGTGCTGCGTGTTCATGCGCACCGGCGCGCGGCGCGTGCACTTCGGCGAGATCGAGAAGCCAGAGGACGTCGAGTCGATGTTCTACCACGCCGGGCTGCTGCGCAGGCTGATTGAGGAGCCGGCGGGCAGGAGCGAAGCGACACGGGAAAGCCAGGAGGCCTAAATGCTCGGACCGCTCGACGAATACCCGGTTCACCAGGCGCCGCTGCCGATCGCCTGGCCGAACTCGTCGGACCGAAACTTCTACGACCGCAGCTACTTCAACGCCCACGACCGCACCGGCGACATCTTCCTGATCACCGGCATCGGCTACTACCCCAACCTGGGTGTGAAGGACGCCTATGTGCTCGTACGCCGCGGGGACACCCAGACTGCGGTGCACGTGTCCGATGCGATCGACTCCGACCGGCTCAATCAGCACTGCAATGGTTACCGCGTCGAGGTGCTCGAGCCGCTGAACAAGGTGCGGATCGTGCTCGAGGAGACCGAAGGCATGGCCGTCGACCTCACCTGGGAGGGCCTGTTCCCGGTGGTGCAGGAACAGCCGCACATCATGCGCCAGGGCAACCGGGTGACGCTGGATGCGCAGCGGTTCGCCCAATTGGGTTCGTGGGCAGGGCATATCGCGATCGACGGCGAGGAAATAACCGTCGACCCATCGGTGTGGATCGGCAGCCGCGACCGGTCGTGGGGCATCCGGCCGATCGGCGAGGCCGAGCCCGCCGGGCGGCCCGCCGATCCGCCGTTCGAGGGCATGTGGTGGCTGTACGTACCGATGGCCTTCGACGATTTCGCGATCGTGATCATCATGCAGGAGGCGCCGGACGGCTTCCGCTCGCTCAACGACTGCACGCGGATCTGGCGCGACGGGCGGGTCGAGCAGCTCGGCTGGCCGCGGGTGAAGATCCACTACCGCTCGGGCACCCGCATCCCCACCGGTGCGACCATCGAGGCCACCGACGCCTCCGGTGGGCCGCTGCGGTTCGACGTCGAGTCCAAACTGCCCGTCCCGATCCACGTCGGCGGCGGCTACGGCGGCGACTCGGACTGGATCCACGGCGTATGGAAGGGCGAGAAGTTCGCCGAACGGCTCACCTACGACATGACCGACCCGGCCATCATCGGACGCGCCGCATTCGGCGTGATCGACCACGTCGGGCGGGCGGTCTGCCACGACGGCACCTCGTCGGTCGAAGGCTGGGGCCTGTTCGAGCACGGCGCCCTGGGCCGCCACGACCCGTCGGGCTTCGCCGACTGGCTGACGGTCGCCCCGTAGTCCCTTCTTCGCGCCCAAACCGACACACGGGCGCGAAAGTGCGAGTAGATCCCGCCATAACGTCGATCTCGGAAGGCGTGAGTACGCCGTGAAAGTCTTGACGGCCCTGTTCGGTCCCCACGATGCGGCCAATCGTGCGCGGGAATTGCGCGACGCCGGGGCCAGTGGGGTCTTCACGTTCGAAGGCCCGCACGACGTCTTCGCGCCGCTGACCTTGGCCGCCGGTGTGGGTGGGCTGGATCTGCTGACGAATGTGGCGATCGCGTTCCCGCGCAACGCCATTCAGCTGGCCCACCAGGCCTACGATCATCAGTTGCTCGCGCAGGGCCGGTTCATCCTCGGTCTGGGCACCCAGGTCCGCGCCCAGGTCGAGAAGCGCTACGGCGCGGCATTCGACAAGCCGGTGGCGCGGATGAGCGAACTCGTCCGCGCGTTGCGGGCGATCTTCGCAACCTGGGAGACCGGTGAGCGGTTGGACTTCCGCGGCGAGTACTACCGGCACACTCTGATGACGCCGACGTTCAATCCCGGGCCGAATCCCTTTGGCCCGCCCCCGATTTACGTCGGCGCGCTGGGTCCCCGGCTAACCAGGGCCACCGCGGAGGTGGCCGACGGGCTGTTGGTGATGCCATTCGGTTCGGCCAAGTTCCTGCATGAGTCGACGATGCCCGCGGTGCGCGCCGGGCTGGCGACGGCAGGCCGGGCGGAGTCGTCGTTCGCGGTGGTGCCCGAGATCATCCTGTCCGCGGGTGAGGACCACAGTGCGGCCCGGCGGCTGCTGGCGTTCTACGGCTCGACCCCGGCGTACCGCCCGGTGCTGGACATCCACGGCTGGGGTGATCTGCAGCCCGAGCTGAATTCGATGTCCAAACAAGGCAAATGGCAGGAGATGGCCGGCCTGATCAGCGACGAGGTGTTGCACACCATCGCCGCATGCGGCACGCCGGCGCAGATCGCCGCCCACATCCGGGAGCGCGTCAACGGCGTCGGCGACACGGTCTGCCTGTACCAACCAGGCCCGATCGCCACCGACACCCTGGCCGAGATCGTCGACGAGCTGGCCCGCTAACCCCGCCGAGATCGGCGTTTTTGCACGTCGCCACTCGTGATTTGCCGCCCAAACGTTGGTCTGGGCGGAAGGGAGACGCAAGACTGGTGCGGTGGGTTACGACGTAGTGGTCATCGGCGCCGGCTTCGCCGGTCTGACAGCGGCACGTGAACTGGTTCGGCAGGGGCACGAGGTGGTGGTGCTCGAGGGCCGCGAGCGGGTCGGCGGGCGGTCCAGCACAGCGACGCTGGCCGGTGTCCCCGTCGACCTCGGCGGCACGTTCGTCGGGCCCACCCAGGACGCGGTGATCGCGCTCGCCGAGGAACTCGGCTGCCGCACCTCCCCCACCTATAACCAGGGCGCCAACCTCATCAGGTTGCGCGGCAAGGTTCGCTCCTACCGCGGCACGATCCCGAAGCTGTCGCTGTTTGGGCTCCTCGACATCGGCCGGATCCAATGGCAGGTGGAGCGGCTGGCGCGCGGCGTCGACATCGCCCGGCCGTGGACCTCACCGAACGCCACGCGTCTCGACGGTATGACGTTGGGCGACTGGTTGCGCAAGGTCGGCGCCAGCGCGTCCTCGCGCGATCTGCTGGCGATCATGGCGCGGGTGACGTGGGGTGCCGAACCCGACGAGGTGTCGATGCTGCACGCGGTGCGCTACGTGCGTGCCGCCGGCGGCCTGGACCGCATGCTCGACGTGGTCGGCGGCGCCCAGCAGGACCATTTTCCGGGCGGCACCCAGCAGATCGCCGACGCGATGGCCTCCGAACTGGGCGATCGGGTGCACCTTGGTGCGGTGGTCGAGCGGATCGAATGGTCCGACGACGCGGTGGCGGTCACGTCCTCGGGCGGCGTCGTCGAGGCCAGGCGGGCCATTCTGGCCATCGCGCCCGCGCACCGGCTGGGCATCGACATCGCCCCGCCGCCGCCGATCGCCTACCAACAGCTGGCCCAGAGTTGGCCGCAGGGCGCACTGAGCAAGGCCTACGCCGCCTATCCGCGGCCGTTCTGGCGCGACAAGGGCCTATCGGGTCAGGCGCTGTCCGATCAGGGTCCGGTGTTCATCACCTTCGACGTCAGCCCCGGCGGCGACGGTCCGGGCATTCTGCTCGGGTTCGCCGACTCCCGATGCTTCGATGCCGAGTCCGCCGAGGAACGACGCCGCAAGGCGCTCGCCTGCTTCGCGGCGCTGTTCGGGCCGGACGCCGAGAACCCGATCGAATACCTCGACCACTGTTGGGGCGCAGAAACTTTCGCACCCGGCGGACCGACCGCAGCGGTGCCACCCGGAGTGTGGACGGAGTTCGGTCACCTGCTGCGCAAACCGGTCGGTCCGCTGCATTGGGCCGGTACCGAGACCGCAGACGAGTGGACGGGCTTTTTGGACGGCGCGGTGCGATCCGGGCAGCGCGCGGCGGCCGAAGTGGCCGCGACGCTCAGGAACTGATGCGCTGCGCGGTCACCGAGTCGACCAGTGCCCGCAGATGACCGTTGACCACCTCCGGGTGCTCGAGGATCGCGCAGTGCCCGCCCGGCACTTCCACCAGGTCGACCAGGTTGGGGACGGCCTCCGCGATCTTGCGGGCCTGGCACATCGGCAGCAGCCGGTCGTTGGTGCTGCCGATGACCAGCGCCGGCACCGTGAGTCCAGAGAGGTCGATATGGCGCGGGCCGATCTCGTCGACCAGCACCCGTGCCCACGCGCCGCGCCCACGCGCCGGGGTGGCGGCGAACAGGTCGTGAATGAGCCTGCTGACCGCGGGATCGGCACCTGCGCCGACGGCCATCAGCGTGACGAACCAGCGGCTGCCCGGCTGGGCGCCGCGGACCAGCGGAGCACCGCCGAACGTCCTGATCGCGTGGCGGGCGGCCAGGGCTCGGCCGGCCGCCAGCATCGGCGGCACCCGCAGCAGGTTGATCTCCTGCAGCAGGTCGCCGATCGTGGTGTTGATCAGGGCGACGGCATCGGCACGCGAGGCGATGCGGTGCCGGTAGCGATCGGCCCAGGAGCTGATGGCGATACCGCCCATCGAGTGCCCGGCGATCACCGCACGCTCCCCCGGCCGCAGGGTGGCGCTCAGGACGGCGTCGAGGTCACCGGCCAGATGGCCGAGACTGTAGGCCGAGCGGCGCGGAACACTGCTTCGTCCGTGTCCGCGGTGGTCATAGGCGATGACCCGGTAGTCGCGGGACAGGTCGTTGATCTGCTCATGCCAGACGCCGATGGCGCAGGTGATGCCGTGCGCCAGCACGATCGGATAGCCGTCTTCGGGACCGAAGACCTCGGTGTGCAGCCGAGTGCCGTCGGCGGTCTTGACCTCGACAGTGCGGCTGGGCGGCAGCGCGGCGCCGTGCTGGACGGCCGTATGGGACGCGGGCATGGCCCCCTCCTCGGTCGGTGCGGCGCCACTGCCGCTCCGGAATCCCTAGAGTAACCACCCCACCGCGGATGGGCAGTCACACCGCGCCGCTCGTTACCGCCCGGTGCCGCTCTCTAGGATGACCCGGTGACCGAGCACGCGTTCACCGCCGAGGAGCGCCGCGCGGTGTACCGGGTGATCCGCGAACGCCGTGACATGCGCAGATTCCGTCCGGGGGCCGCGATACCCGAGGAGACTTTGACCCGGTTGCTGGCGGCCGCGCACGCCGCCCCCAGCGTCGGCCTGATGCAGCCCTGGCGGTTTCTGCGGATCACCGATGCCGAGTTGCGTCGTGCCATTCACGCCCTGGTCGACGAGGAACGCCACCAGACGGCCGCTGCGCTGGGCAACCGCGCGGAGGAATTCCTGGCGCTGAAGGTCGAAGGCATCCTCGACTGCGCCGAACTGCTGGTGGTCGCGCTCGGCGACGGGCGCGATGGTCACGTCTTCGGAAGGCGCACCATGCCGAACATGGACCTGGCGTCGGTGTCGTGCGCGATCCAGAACCTATGGCTGGCCGCGCGCGCCGAGGGGTACGGCATGGGCTGGGTCTCGATCTTCGATCCGGCGCGCCTCGGCGAACTCCTCGGAATGCCGCCCGGCGCCGAGCCGGTGGCCGTACTGTGCCTCGGCCCGGTACCCGACTTTCCCAACCGTCCCGCTCTCGAGATCGACGAATGGACCTTCGGCCGACCATTGGCCGATTTCGTCAGCGAGAACGGTTGGGGTCAGCCAGATTCACCTCATCCGACGGAGCCGCAACCCACGTAGGGGATACAGCCGGTCGCCCCACCCGGGCCCGCCGAGCCGCTGGGACCATTCGGGATCCCGCCGCTCGCACCGCCGGGACCGGCTGTGCCGCCCGGGCCGTACGGAATCGAGCCGCTGGCACCGTCGGGACCAGCGGTACCGCCGGGTCCGTTCGGAATGAATCCGGTCGCACCGCCGGGTCCCGCGTCACCCGCCGGACCACCGGGAATGCTGCCCGAGGCGCCGTCGGGCCCGGCCGTAGCCACCGGACACGGGCTGCCGTCAGGGTTGACGCAGCCCGGCGCGGGGTCGGCAATAGCCAGGGGTGCGGCGACGATCGCAGCGGCCGCAGCACCGGTGAGGAAAACTGATGTCAGGGAAATCGTTTTCAGTGCCATGCAAACTCGTATAGACCCGATTTCACGCGCTGAAACGCCAATTTTCTTAGCACCACTAGTAACCGCAATCACACGGTGCGGGACAACCACTTTCGGAGCGGTCCTGCCGTCGCAGTAACACCCTGCGAACAGTAGTTGCCGTCAGGCCTAGGCTCAGCGGCCGATGGCGTGTAGGGTCAAGACAGGTTGACTTCCCAGCCGCGGTATTCGTCGCAGGCGTGCGGTGTGCCTTACACCGGCAATGCGAGCCTTACGGTCGCGTCCCACCCCAAAACTTTGGTTGTCCTTCTAGCGCTCATTGGAGCCAGTTCCATGCTTTACGTAGTTTCCAGTTCCACGACCGACCCGCCAGTGGATCGGCTGCAGCTCTTCACCGAGTGGTGCAACGCCACCGATGTACGGATCACGGTCGTCGGCGATGTCGACATGTCCACCGCCAAGCAGTTCACCGACTATGTGTTCCGCCATGCGGGCAATTGCCGCCAGCTGATCCTCGATATGACCCAGGTGACGTTCTTTGACTGCGCGGGGGTTTCGGCGGTTTGGAACATCGAGGATCGCTGCCAGAACGCCGACGTCGCGTTGGAAATCCAACCGGCGCAGTGTGTCTCGCGCGTTCTGTCGCTGTGCGAGTCACTGTGCGCGTGAGCGCACGCTAGCCGTTGGCGGGCGTGTCCGGATCGGCGTTTCGCATGAGGCGGATCAGCTGCTCACGGTCGTTGATGCCCAGCTTGTTGTACACCCGGTAAAGATGTCCTTCCACGGTCCGAACCGACACCACCAGCCGGTCAGCGATCTGTCGATTCGACAGACCATCGGCGACCAGATTGGCGATCTCCCGTTCGCGCTGACTCAGCGGCAACGGAACGCCGCTGGTCGCGGTGGCGGGGGTGTGCAGACCCGCACTGCTGACCAGCCAATGCGCGCGGGTCGACGATTGCAGTGCCGCTAGCCGAGCGCCCGCGTGACGGTGTGCGAGTGCGGCGGCGGCGAAGGTGTCCGCGGCGTGCGCCGTCATGCCGAGCGATTCCCATGCGGCGGCCACCCGGTCAAGACCTTCCCCGTCATCGGCAGCAACCGCCTCGGCATGCCCGGCCGCCAGCGTCGCAATCGGGGTATTAAGTTGGGCTGCAAGGTCTTTGAACCGCGCCACGTCCGGCATCATGCCGAACCGCAGTCCGGTGTGTAGCGCCTCCACTTCCGCGACCGTCATACCGGATCGGGCGGCGGCCTGCGCCGACCGTTCCAGGCAGCCGTGCGCGGCGGCCATATCACCCGTCGCGGCGTGGTAATAGGCCCTGGCGAGTTCGAGGAGCGGACGAAACACCTCAACCCCTGGACCCCAGGCACTTTCGGCTGTGTTGAGGGCCCGCGCGGCCGCACCGGTGTCGCCACGCAGCACCTCGGCCTGCACCGCCCAGGTCGCGACCAGGGCCACCCACCCGCCAGACAGCGCCGACACCATCGCCGACAGCGCACGCTGCAGCCAGTCACACGCCGCTTGCGGCCGGCCGGCGGCCAGCTCGACGCGGCCGGCCATCGCCGCGACAATCGCTTCCGCGTGTGGTGCGCCGTGCGCGAGTTCGCGCTGACGCTCCACGATGGCCTGCGCGGTGCGAAGATCGCCGTGGTTGAGCGCCGACAACGTCTCGGTGAGCGAGAGCGCGTACTGCTGGGGCCCGGACACACAGTGCTGGGCGGCCTCGGCGCCCCGCCTGGCGGCAGCTGCGACATCGTCGGGCCGGCCGCGGAAGTTGGCCACCGCCGCGGCGGGGACCGCCGCCCACAGCACCGCCATCGGCATCGCTTCGGGGTCGGTGATGACAGCCGAGCTCGCGGCGTCGGCGGTGTCCAGGTCTCCGGCGAAGTAGGCGATCGACGCCTCGACGGCGAGGGCGTAGCTGCGCAGCGCCGGCAGGGTCACGCGGGACCGGACCATTCCCAGTACCTCTTCGGCCACCGCGCGCTGCCCGCACCCGAAGAACAGGTTCGTCGCCCGCAGGCACCCCCAACGGACCAGCATGACCTCGTCATGAGGGTCGAACGCCGCCAGCAGATCCTCGGCCTCCTGGTTGCGGCTCTGCCAGGCCAGCGCATCGGCGAGCGCGATGGCCGCCCGCAGTTCGCCACCGTTTTCGTAGGCAAAGCGCGCCAGCTGTTCGGCCAACACCAGGCTCGACATCGTCATCGCGCTTTCTGCGGCATCGAGCACCAGCCCGACATCAGGTGGCGCCTCGCTGTTCATCATCAGCCTGGCGTGCTCGATCACCAGGCGCGGGTCCCGGCCGGGGCCGTCGCCGTCGACCAGGGACCAAAAGTTCTGCGCCAGAGAGGTATTGATCTGACGCAGCCGAGCGACACCGCAGCGCTTGCGCACCACGTCGGCGAGCACCGGATGCGCCACCTGAACGCGCAGCCGCAACGGATCGTCGATCACATGGATGACGGCGTGCCGTTCGGCGTCGCTGATCGCATCCACATCACACATCGCACGTAACGCGTTCCAGTCCAGAACCTCAGCTGCCGCAACGATTTCGAGAACGTCGCGCTCCCCCTGCGGTAGCCCGCGCACCCGCGCCTCGAGCAGCTGCTCGATATCGGAACCCAGCCGCGGCAGATGCGTGAGCCGCCACCGACCGGTGTCATCGGTGAGCGCGCCGTCATCCCTGGCGGCGTCGAGCAGTCCACGCAACAGCAGTGGGGTGCCGGCCGACAACTCGTGCAACTGGTCGACGACGGTGCCGGCGACCGGACCGCCCAGTGCCTCGGTGAGCAGCCGTCCGGTCTCTGCCGGTGAGAACGCGCCCACCTCGATCCGGCGCAGGTACTGGTCTTTCCACAGCGCGGTGATCGCGTCGGGCACCTCGCTTTCCGACCGCATGGTGACGATCAGCGTGGCTGATCCACGGACGGCAAGCTGGTGAACGACGATCGCCGAGAGCGGGTCGAGCAAATGCGCGTCATCGACGACCAGCAGCAGGTCGTCCACGTTGTCGAGCGCGTCGTGGGCGGCGGCGAGGAGACGGATCGGCTCAAGGGCACCGGGAATCTGCACGATGCCGGCGAAGGCAGCCAGTGGCACATCTCGCGACGTCTGAGTGCCCAAGACGAAATGAGTCCGCCTCCGATCGCCGCTGACCCGATCAGCAATCGTGCGGGCAAGGGCGGTCTTGCCGACGCCGGCATCACCAACAATGACAACGCCACAGAAGGAGGAGCTTTCGATGGCGTCCACGGCAAGAGCAATCTCTGCCGATCTCGCAACGAACGGCCACTCCACGGGCTCGCCGCCTTCCCCTCCCACGGCTGGCCCGTACGACGCACGGACCCCCGTAGCCAGTAGATATTAGCGCCGGCGAGCCGCTGACCGGGCATTACTGACCAACTGGCCCGGAAACGCCGAACCTAACCGCGCTTCTTCGGGCCCTTCCCAGGGCCCGGGCCATGCGGCGGCCCCGGTTGCTCGGGTGGTTCGGGGGCGGGCTCCTGCAGCACCGGAGTCGGCGACGGCGCGACACTGGGTGGTGGAGCGACCGGCGTGCTGGTGCTCACTGGTTGCGGTGCCGGCGCCGCGGGCGACGGGTCCATCGCGAGTGCCACCGCCGAGACGGCCAGCACACTGACAGCGGCGCCGGCAGCGATTGCATACCGGCGGCCCGCGGTGAGCCCCCGCCGGGGCGGCCGGGGCGGGTATGCGGTGACAGCCGGAATCGGCGGCCCCTCCAGCACTTTGGTGGCGGGCCGCGGCGGAAACGGTCCGGCACCATCGCGTAGCGCGCGCTGATCGCCCGCCAGCGCGGCGCGCATGTGTTCGGCGCTGCTGAAGCGCTGCACCGGATTTCGGGCTATGGCGCGATCGATGACGCGCGCCAGAACCGGATCCACATCGGCGCGCAATTCGGCGACCGGCGGTGGCGTACTGTCCATGATCGCGTGCGCCAGCGCGGCGGGGTTGTCCTGCTGGAAAAGGCGTCTGCCCAACAACGCCTCGTAACCCAGCAGGCCGACGGCGTACAGATCGTCGGCAACCGACGCGGGGGCGCCGGCGATACGCTCGGGACTCATGTAGCACATCGTCCCGACGATCTGACCGGTCGCCGTCAGCGCCGCACCACCGGTCTTGGCGATCCCGAAGTCAGCCACCTTCATCGAGTCACCTGAGACCGAGACCAGGATGTTGCCCGGCTTGACGTCGCGATGCAGGATTCCGGCGCTGTGTGCGACGCTCAGGCCGGCCAGCACGTCGTCGAGCATCGCCCGGACGTGGTGCGGCGGCATCGGCCCCTGCGCGATGATGTCGGCCAGTGTCTGCCCGGGTAGACGCTCCATAACCAGGAACGGGCTGCCCCGGTGTTCGCCGAAGTCGTACACGGTGACGATGTTCTGATGGCACAACCGGGCCGCCGAACGGGCCTCGTCTTCGAAACGGCGCCGAATATCGGCCTCGGCGCTCAAGGCTGGATGCAGCAGTTTGACGGCCACCGGCCGATTGAGCCTGGTGTCCCACCCTTCGCGGACCTCAGCCATGCCGCCACGGCCCAGGATCCCGCGCAGCGCATAGCGGTCCACGAGCACTTCGTGGCCGGTCATGCCTTCCTCGTAGCCGCAATGACGCCAACGCAAACCAGGGTTGTGCCTAATTGCTGTTCAGCGATGTTCCCTACGTGACTCATGTTGCCTCTGAGCCTAGCCATCGCCGCCAAACCGCTGGTGAGCCGCGGGTTTAGCTGTCCTAAGTTCTGACTCGACGCGAAAGATGAAGCAGCACAACGAAATGATCTCGCGAGGAATGTAACGCCACGGCCGTCGGAACCGACATGCAGGGCAATAGCAAGATCGAGAATGCCGGTGCAGTGGTACCGGCGACTTGATACGCAGCGACACGCAGTCCTACGACGGTGTAGCGGCACGTGTTGCCGAACTTTAGGCCAAGTCATGCCACGCATAACTCGCGGTGGTGTCGCGTTGGGTGCGGGGGTGCTCGCCTTCGCCGCTGTCCTCGTATTCGGCGGACACCTGTTCGGCGCCGAAACCCACTCCGGTGCCCCGCCGTCGGTTCCTGCCGTCGACGCCTCGGTGTCGGCACCCGCGCCGGCCGCGCCGGCACCGAACAGCTCGGTCGGCTCCTCCGGCGGCGCGCTGCCCAACGCCGACGGAGTGCAGGCGGCCTCGGGCGACAGCTCGCCCAGTGCCGCACCGCTACCTCCCCGGCAATCCGAGGCCCTCGGCTGGCCGGAAATAACGCTTTACGCAGTGCTGGGTGTGATCTCGCTGATCCTGTTCATCATCGCGGCGTCGACCCTGTGGTGGATGTTGCACGCCTGGCGCAGTCCGGACGCGCTGGCTGCAACGGGCTTTCGGCGCAGATCCGCGGGCCGGCCGTTGTCCTTCTCGCTGCTGCTGCCCGCTCGCCACGAACAAGACGTTCTCGGCGACACCATCGATGCCCTCGCTCGGCTCGATCACCCGCACTACGAGGTGATCGTGATCATCGGCCACGACGACCCCGAGACCGAACACGTGGCGCGAGCAGGAGCGGCTCGACACCCCAGGACCGTTCGCGTCGTCATCGACGACAACATCCCGAAGAACAAGCCCAAAGCGCTCAACACCGCGCTGCCGGCGTGCCGCGGCGCGATCGTCGGTGTCTTCGACGCCGAAGACGAAGTGCATCCCGGGCTGCTGCGGTTGGTCGAGGCGCGCTTCGAGGAGTCCGGCGCCGACGTCGTCCAGTCCGGCGTGCAGCTGATGAACGTCCGGTCGAGCTGGTGGTCCCTGCGGAACTGCCTGGAGTACTACTTCTGGTTCCGGTCCCGCCTGCACTTCCACGCCGAACAACGGTTCATTCCGCTCGGTGGAAACACGGTGTTCGCACGCACCGCGCTGCTGCGCGCCGTCGGCGGCTGGGACCGCAATTGCCTGGCCGAAGACTGCGAGATCGGGGTGCGGCTGTCCACCCGCGGCGCCCGGGTCGCGGTCGCCTACGACCCGAAGGTGGTCACCAGGGAAGAAACGCCGGGCAGCATCAGCGCGCTGGTCAAGCAGCGCACCCGCTGGGACCAGGGCTTCATGCAGGTCTACCGCAAGGGTGAGTGGCGCAAGCTGCCCACCCGCAGGCAGCGCCTGCTCGCCCGCTACACGCTCGCGATGCCGTTCCTGCAGGCCGCCACCGGCGCACTGGTGCCGCTGGCGATCATCGGCATGTTCGTGCTCAAGGTGCCGGTTCCCCTGACGCTGCTGACCTTCCTGCCGCTGGCACCGACGCTGGTGACCGTCGCGGTCGAGGCGGCCGCGCTCGGCGAATTCGGCAAGGAGTTCGGCATCAAGATCAAGCTGTGGGATCACGTCCGCCTGGTCCTCGGCGCGTTCCCGTATCAACTGTTGCTGGCCGCCGCCGCGCTGCGTTCGGTGTGGCGGGAGAGCCGCGGGCAGGGCGGCTGGGAGAAGACCGAGCATGCCAACGCCCACCGCAGCCCGGAGTCGATGGCCGCATGAACCGACTGACCCGGATCAATCCCTCGATCCCCGTCGTCGCGCTCCTGCTGGCGCTGACGGCGGGCCTACGTCTGCTGAACCTGTCCGGATCACCGATCCGTCTCGACGACGAAGGAACCTACGTCGCACAGGCTTTCGCGGTGACCCAGTGGGGCGAACTCGCGCACTACACCTACTGGTACGACCACCCGCCCGGTGGATGGCTGCAGATCGCGATGTGGATGATGCTCACCGGACCGGGATTCGGTGCCAACGCAGTCGCCGCGAGCCGGTGCCTGATGGTGATCGTCGCCGTCATCACCGCCGGACTGCTGTGGCTGCTGGCCCGCCGGATCGGCCTGTCCCGGTGGGCCTCGGCCGCGGCACTGGTGATCATGGCGGTCTCGCCGCTGGCTATTTCTCTGGGCCGGTCGGTGTATCTGGACAACCTGGCGATCGCCTGGTTGCTCGCCGCTCTGGTGTTGATATCCTCACCGCGGCATCGACTTTCGGCGATGTTCGGTGCGGCGATCTGTTTCGGGATCGCCGTGCTGACCAAGGAGACGATGCTGCTGTTCGTGCCGATGATCGCCTGGCTGGTGTGGATCAAGACGGCCCCCGCGACCCGGCGTTACGCGCTGGCAGTGTTCGCGGCGGTGACCGGCCTGGTGATCAGCACCTACATCCTGATGGCGATAGTCCGCGGCGAGTTGGTACCCGGACCCGGTCACGTCAGCCTGTGGGAGGGTGTCAAGTTCCAGTTGTGGCAGCGCGAGTCCGGTGGTGCGCTCGGCGATCCGCAATCGCTCAAGCGTCACACCATCGACGAATGGCTACGCCTGGATCCCGTGGTGCCGTTGTTGTCGGCGCCGGTCGCACTGGGCGGCTTGATGTTTGATCGTCTCCGCCCGTACGCGTTCGGGTTGCTGACGCTCGTGCTCATGGTGGTGCGACCGGGATACCTTCCGGTGCCGTTCGTCATCGCGGCCATCCCGCTGCTGGCACTGTTGTGCGCCGGCATCGGTGAGCACAGCGTGCCCTGGCTGCGGCGCAGCGTGCGTGAGCTGTCCCCTACCCTGGTGCGCAACGCCGCAGTCACCGCGACGGTGTTCGCCGCGGCGGTGATCGTCACGCTGTGGTGGCCGGGTTACCGCAACACCCTGCTCACCGACGACGACGCGCCGATGAACCAAGCCCAACAATGGGTTTCAGACAATGTGCCCAAGGACGACCGCCTGATCGTCGACGACGCGATCTGGGTCGATCTGATCCGGGACGGCCGGCAACGGCAGAACGTGATCTGGTCGTACAAGGTCGACACCGACCAGCAGGTGCAGGCCTGGGCGCCCCAGGGCTGGGAGGACTACGAATGGGTGGTCTCGACACCGTCGATGCGCGCGAACATGACCGAGCAGGGTGTGCTCAACGACGCGATCTCGCACGCACGTCCGGTGGCGACCTTCGGTACCGGTGGCAACCAGGTCGATGTGCTGCGCGTCGATCCCGAGAGCCCGTCGAGCGGCCCGGCGTCGCCGTCGGTGCCCGCGTTCGGAGTCCACGTCGCCGCGCGGCTTGCCGCCGAGTCCAGTCCCGACGCGCTGGCGGCGCTGCAGTCCGGCGCGGTGGACCAACGTGTGGTGGCGACCCTGGCGGTGTTGTCGGGGATACCACCTCTTGCCCTACAACGCATTTCCGCCGCCCCCGCAGAGGACGTCGCGGGCACTCCCGCACGGGAGTTCACGCTCACCGGTCCGGTCGACCAGTTGTCCACCTGTGCGGCGTTCCTTCAGCACCAGAAGCCGCCGTTCAAGCCCGACGTCATCGATCTGTCCGACAGCGTGCTGACGGTCCGGTTTCCCGCTACCGGCCAGGAAGTCGGCCTGGGCAATGATCCCGCTCCCGACGCCACCGGGACTGCCGCGGTGCGCGTGGTCGACATGCGCCACGAGTCGCCGCAGGATCATCTCGAGTTCATCCGCCTCGATGGTGGCCCCGGCGGCGCCGCCCCGACACATGTACCGGACTACCGTGCGATGGCAGCCGGAACGTATGTGGTGGCAACGGTTCCCGACCGCGGCGGGATGCCGGTGCTCCGTCAAGCGTTCACGCTGAAACCCGACTCGTCCTACACGCTCGCGCTCTTCTCGGGGGCCAAGCCCAACGAAGTGGCCGCACAACTGGCACCCGACGGGCCTCCGGCGCCGGGGGCGACGGTCCGGCTGATGCAGGCCGCACACTCCGCGGGTGCGGTCAAGCTCAGCATGAACGCGCCCGACGGTTCGCAGGAAGTGCTGGCCGACAACGCTTCCTACGGGTTGATCACGGGCTACGGGGCCCGGCCTGCCGGGAGGTACGACGCCGTGATCAACGCCGGCGGACAGGAATGGCATCGGCCGGTGGAACTGGTCGACGGCGCGCCCGCCACGCTGCTGCTGACCGACAGCGCCGACGGCCCGGCACTCCAGCAGCTGCCGGACGGGGCTGGGGCACCGACGCCGCTGGATCCACCGGCACTGGTCCTCCCGCCGGAGGCCGCGAAACCCGACAAGGTGCGCCGCGATGTGGCCCTGACGGAAAGTTCACGCCAGCAAGCTTTTTCCGTGACGGTGGTGCTCGCTATCGCTGTCGCCGTCGGCGTCACCCTGCTGACGCGAAGGAGGCAGCGACGATGAGAGACCGAATGCAGCGGGTGGCCATGGCGCTTCTGGTGCTGATCGTCGCGATCGGAGCCGGGTTCGTGGTCGCAAGGACGGTCGACCCGCGCATCTTTACCGACGACATCCACCGCATGCGCGAGCAGGCCGCCCGGCACGCCGGCAGGGACTTTCTCGACCGCTACGTCGAGCGTGACGGCCGGGTCGTGCGGCGCGATGAGGGTGGCGACGTGGTCAGCGAGGGCCAGGCGTACGGCATGCTGATCGCCGTCGCCGTGGGCGACAAAACCCGCTTCGAGAACATCTGGGAGTGGACGAAAGCCAACCTGCGCCGCCCGGACGGGCTGCTGTCGTGGCGCTGGGCCGACGGTCAGGTCACCGATGCCAACAGCGCCTCGGACGCCGACCTCGATGCCGCCCGAGCACTTCTGCTGGCCGGCAACCGATTCGGTGATCGCACGCTCACCGACGAGGGCAGGACACTCGGTGACCAGATCCTCCGGTTGGAGACCGTCGAGGCCGGGACGACGACCCCACCGCCCGGTGATGCGGTGCCCGCCGGGCGGTGGATCGTCGGCTCCGGGCCGATCACCGTCGCGGGCAACTGGGCCACCGCACCGCCGCACGCCGTCGACCCCGGGTACTTCAGCCCGCGTTCGGTGCAGGCGCTCGAACGGGCCTCCGGTGATGCGCGATGGGCCGACATAAACCGCACGCAGCGGGTGCTGGCCTGGCAGCTCTCGGGTCCCGGGCAGCTTCCGCCGGACTGGGCCGTGGTCGATGACGCCGGGCATGCCGTGCCGACCGGGCCACCGGCGGGCGGCGCGCCGCAATTCGGACTGGACGCGGCCCGACTTCCGATCCGCTACGCCGAGTCGTGTGATCCGGCCGATCGCGCGCTGGCCGCGGCTTTGCGGCCCCGGATCGCCACGCCGGGCGATGTTCCGGCACTACGCAACCTGGACGGGACGGCTGCCAGTGATTGGCAGCATCCGGTCGTGCTGGTCAGTGCGGCCGCCACCGACCATGCCGCCGGCGACGCCGACGCGGGGGCCGCGCGCCTGGACCAGGCCTCGGCTCTGCAGCAGCGTTATCCGACCTACTTCGGCTCGGCGTGGGTGGCGTTGGGCCGGATCATGCTCGACACCTCATTGTTGGGCGGATGCTCCTGAGACTGATCGCTCGGTCAGTCTCGGCATTGGGGGCTAGGCTTTTGACACATCTGTCAATACGATCCGGCGCAATCGGCGTCGACCTGCGGTTTTGATGGGTGACCGGCCGAAGGAACCGTATGAAGTTCGTGCAGTCGAGCAGGTTGTCCAACCTGTCGCACGAATCGCCGGGGCCGATCGCCGACCAGGTCGCGCGGTTGGAGGCGGCTGGCCACCGCATCATGCGCCTGGATACCGGCGACCCGTACCCCTTCGGTTTTGATGCACCGCCCGAGTTGGTGAGTGAGGTCGCCGACGCGTTGGCGACCTCGGCGGGCTACACCCCCACCAAAGGCATGCTGTCGGCGCGGCAGGCCGTCGTGCAGTACTACGCAGCCCGCGATGTGGCGGGCATCGACGTCGAGCATGTGTTCCTGGGCAACGGGGCGTCCGAACTGATCGTGATGGCGATGACCGCGCTCCTCGACGAGCGCGACGAGGTCTTGGTGCCCGCGCCGGACTTCCCGGTCTGGACCGCGGCGGTGAACGTCAACGGCGGACGCGCCGTTCACTACCGGTGCGACGAGTCCTCGGACTGGTATCCCGACGTCGCCGACATCGCCGCGAAGGTCACCGCGCGCACCAGGGCCATCGTCATCATCAACCCCAACAATCCGACCGGGGCGGTGTATCCGCCGGAGGTGCTGACCGGCATCCTCGGCATCGCCCGCGAGCACAGCCTAATCGTCTGCTCCGATGAGATCTACGACAAGATCCTCTACGACGACGCCACCCACACCACAACGGCGTCGCTCGCCCCGGATGTGCTGTGCCTGACGTTCAACGGTCTGTCGAAGGCCTACCGGTGTGCGGGATTCCGCGCCGGCTGGCTTGCGGTGTCCGGGCCGACCGACCACGCCGTGAGCTACCTCGGTGGTCTCACAACCGTCGCCGGTCTGCGCCGCTGCGCGAATGCTCCTGCGCAACACGCGATCCGGATCGCGCTCGAGGCCGATCGGTCCGGACGCGACCTCACCCTGCCCACCGGCAAGCTGCAGGAACAACGTGACCGGGTATGGACCGTGCTCAATTCGATTCCGGGCGTCTCGTGCGTCAAACCCAGGGGCGCGTTGTACGCGTTCCCGAAGATCGACCTCAACATGTATCCGATCCGCGACGACGAACAGTTCGTCCTGGATCTGCTGCTGCAGGAGAAGATTCACGTGGTGCCCGGTACGGGGCTGAGTTGGCCTGAGCCCGACCATGTCCGGATCGTGACGCTGCCGTCCGCCGACGAGCTGGAAGTCACGGTCAAGACGATCGGCCAGTTCCTGGCGACCTACCACCGCTGAGCGGGCGGGCTCACGCCCGACGCACGCCAGCTAGCGGCGGGCGACGACCTCCAGGGCAATCTCACGGCTGGGCTTGGTCGCGATCCCCCTGGCCACCGCCCGCGGCGGCTTCACGCGCCCTGCGGGCACCCGCAAGTCGAGCGTCTTCATGATCGTGCCGAGCGCGACCGCGAGCTCGCTGTGTGCGAACGCCGCGCCGATGCATCGGCGGTGACCACCGCCGAACGGTGCGTACTGAAACGGCGACGGCCGGAAGTCCAGAAAGCGGCCCGGGTCGAACGTGTCGGGATCTGACCACACAGCGGGGTCGAAATGCAATGCGGGCAGCGCGATCCCGACCACCTCACCAGCCGAACACGCAACGCCCGCGACGGTGAGCGGTGCGGTGAGCCGACGCAGCACGATCGGCACCGTCGGGTGCATCCGCAGCGTCTCCTGGATCACCGCGCCCAGATACGGAAGCGCCGCGATCTCGGCCGGCGTGGCCGCCGTCGCCAACTCGTCGACAACCCGCGCGCGAACGCGGTCGTCGTGGTGGATGTGGTGAAGTGCCCACGCCAACGACGTCGAACTCGTCTCATGCCCGGCGGCCAGCATCGTCCGCAACTGGTCGCGTAGCGCCTCGTCGCCGAGGTCATTGCCGTCGTCGTCGGCCGCCCGCAGGATCAGATCCAGCACGTCGCCGCTGTGTTCGCCGCTGCGCCGTCGTTCGTCGATCTGCTCGGTCAGCAACCGATCGAGGTGCTTTCGGAAACCGACCAGCCGCGCCCACGGCCCACGGCCGGCGATATCGCGGCGCAACCCGGGCACCAACATCAGCGCCGCACCACCCGCACGCAGCAATTGCCCTGTCACCCGGGCATACTCGTCGCGGCGGCTCCGGTTCGTCACACCGAACACCACCCGGATCACCACATCCAGGGTGATCGCTCGGGCGGCATGGCCAACCAGCAGTTGATCACCCGGGCGCAGGGTGGCGATCTGTTCCTCGGTCGTCGCGGCGATCAGGTCGACGTAGTTGCGCATTTGCTCACCGCGGAACGGGGGCGTCAGGACGCTGCGCGCCCGCCGGTGGGCCTCACCGGAGAGCAAGATCAGCGAGTTCTGACCGACGACGGGCTCGATCGGATTCGGCAGCGGCGCACGACAGATCGCCGCGGCTGCGGTGAGGATATCGCGCGCGCCCTCGACGGTCGCGAAGAACACCACCTCCCCCAGTCCGGGAAACCGCACCCGAAACGGCGCACGGTCGCCCGCATGACGCCGGAAGAAGCCCTCCGGGTCGATACCGGCCCACGCCGCACGCGCCAATGCCGACGCCGTCAGTGGCTTCACGGCACCCGGGACCGCCGCGCGATGACCACCTGATTGCGGCCCAGTCGGCTGAACTCGACCTCGATGCCCGGGTCGGCATACTCGGCCAGCGACCGGAATGCCGAAGGGCTGTATGCCCGTAACGAGCTGATCAACCCGTCGTGGGCGAACGGCACGAGCGCGAACGGCGCCATGGCGGCCAGCCGCAGCAGGTGCACCGGGGCCGCGGGTCGGTACAGGTCGCAGACGAGCAGGGTGCCCGCGACGCGGGTGCCCTCGGCCAACACCCGGGCCGCCTGCACCGGCGGCAGGTGGTGGAACGACAGCGCGAACAGCGCGAGATCGTAGGAGCGGTCGGCGGCGTCGATGTCGGTGGCGTCGACCTGCCGCACAACGACCCGCGGGTCGCTGCCGAGGTCACCGGCGGCGATCCTCGCCACCGACACCGGGTCGATATCGGTCACCGTAAGCTGCGCTGTCGGGCGCAGGTTCAGCACAGCGCGCGACAGCGCGCCGTGACCGGCACCCAATTCCAGGATCTTCGGTTCACTGACGTCGGCGACCAGCGGCAGCGCCCGCGCCGCGAGATGGTCGTGGTCGCGCAGGATACGTCCCATCCAGTCCAGCGACCAGATCACCTGTCGTTTGATGCGTTCGTCGATGTCGTCGCGGTCCAGGTACTCCGGACGGGTGGTCTGCAGGCGCCGATCCAGCCAAGAGCCGCCGAAACCGGCCCGGGGCATGGTGGCGATGTCCATCACTCCCCCTGGCCGGTCGCAGCTTCGTCGGCGATCGCCTCGACCACGCTGAGCGGCGACGCGGTGGGCACAACGCGGGTCATCCGGAAACCCGCCTGCGCCAGCAGAGTTCGGTACTCCTGCGCGGTACGCTCACGGGAGCCCAGGTTCAGCAGCATCTCCAGGTCCACCCAGTTCTCCGGGCCGTCGCGGCCGTTCTCGCGCACCACCATCTCGACCAGCAGGACCGTCGCTCCCGGCTTGGCGGCCGCGCGGATATTGCGCAGGATGTGCAGAGCCTTGTCGTCAGGCCAGTCGTGGATGATGTTCTTGAGCACGTAGGCGTCGCCGCCGCCGGGAATGTGGTCGAAGAACGACCCCTCGACGATCCGGATCCGGTCGGCGACGTGGTTGGCGCTCAACAGGTCCGGGGCACCGGCGACCACTCTCGGGACGTCGTAGAGAACACCGGTCGATCCGGGCGTCGCCGTCAGGATCGCGGCCAGCAGTGCGCCCTGGCCCCCGCCGATGTCGACGATGCTGCGGTGGGCGGCGAAGTCGTAGCTGGCCACCACGACCTCGAGGGTCATCTGCGCCAGGCTGGTCATGGTCTGGTCGAAAAGGTCGGCGTGGTCGGGTATTTCGGCGAGATAGTCGAAGCCGTCCATGCCGCGCAGTGCCGGGACAATCGACTCACCTGTGCGCACCGATTCCGTCAGCAGGGTCCAGCGCTCACGCTGTTCCTGGGAGCCCTGGAACAGCGCGGCGCCCTTCAGCGAGATCGGCGCGTCCGAACGCAGCGTGGCGGCAAGGGAGTTCAACGCGTAGCGACCGTCCCGGCGGCGGCGGAAGATACCGCGACCGATGAGCGCCCGCAGCAGCCGTCGCAGCGCGTCGGGGTCCGCGTCCACCCTGGCCGCCAATTCGTCGAGATGCAGCGGGCCGTCGGCGAGCGCGTCGGCGATGCCCAGCTGGGCGGCCGTGGTGATCGCCTGGGCGGGCCAGCCGGATACGACCAATTCCATCATCGCCATCGGAGCCGGCAGCATCCGCTGATGAAGTCGGAGCAGATGGTGTCGGGTCCACTCGACCGCGCGCGCCAGCTGGGCGGGCGGCACCTTCCTAGGCATAGGGCGCCTCCCGTAGTCCGACCCGCTGATGCAAGCGCGCCAAGGGATTTGGGGCCCACCAGTTCAGCCGGCCCATCATGTGCATGAACGCCGGGACGAGCAGGACACGAACCAAGGTGGCATCGGCCAGCACGGCGAGCGTCAGCCCGACCCCCAGCATCCGCAGGAAGGAGACCTGGGCGCCGGACAGGGCGGCAAAGGTGATCGCCATGATCAGCGCCGCGGCGGTGATCACCCGCGCGGTGCGGGCCAGTCCCAGCGCGACGCTCCTGTCGTTGTCGGCCGGTGTCTGCGGGCTCGCCAGCCAGTATTCGCGGATGCGGGAGACCAGGAACACCTCGTAGTCCATCGACAACCCGAAGGCGATGCAGAACAGCAGCACCGGAATGCTGATCGCGAGCGTGCCGGTCGAGGTGGTGCCGAACGCACCGAGATTCCCGTCCTGGAAGATCCACACCAGTGCGCCGAACGCGGCGGTCAGCGACAACAGGTTGAGGAGCAACGCTTTCAGCGGAACGACCACGCTGCCGGTCATCAAGAACAGCAGAACGAAGGTGACGCCGGCGATGATCGCCAGCACCGCGCCCAGCCGGGAGGCGATCGCGCTGGCGGTGTCCCGGTTGATCTGGGGCGTCCCGCCGATCAGCACCTGCCGGCCCGCCGGAGTGGGAACGGCGTGCAGTTGGTCGAGCTGCGTCGCGGATGCCTCGGAGTACAGCGGTGCGGTGCTGGCGACGGTGAGGAAAGCGCTGCCGTTCGTGAGGCCCGTCGCCGCCGTCGGCGGACCCACCGCGACGCCGTCGACGAACGCGACGCCGGGCGCCGAAACCGACGACACGTCGGGAACCCGGGACAGCGCTGCGGCGTAGCCGTCGAGTTGTGCGGGGCTGACACCGTTCACATCGGGTACGACGATGGTCAGGTTCTTCGCCAGATCAGCGGTGAACTGGGTACGCAGCTGATCACCGACCTCGTGTGCCGAACTGGTCGGCGGCAGGACCCGATCGTCCGGAACTCCCCACTTCACACCGAGGAACGGGGCGCCGAGCGCAACCAGCAGCGCGACGATCACGATGCCGACGGGCACCGCCCTGCGGATGGCGAACATCGCCAGTCGATACCAAATGCCGTCCTCGACCGGGCCCGCCGCGACGGCCGGACGCCGCAACCACCGGCGTAGATCCCATGCATCCAGGCGGTCACCCAGCAACACGATCGCAGCCGGTGCCACGAAAACCGCGGCGAGCGAAGCGAATATGACGACGGCGACGCCCGCATAGCCGAACGACTTGAGCGCATAGATGGGGAACAACACCATCGCCGCCATCGACAGCGCCACCGTCATCGCGGAGAACAGCACCGTCCGGCCTGCCGACGTCATGGTCCGCATCAGTGCATCGTCGCGCTCTACCCCGGCGGCCAGCTCGTCGCGGTAGCGGCTCAGTAGCAACAGCGTGTAGTCGATGGCCAACGCCAGCCCGAGTGCCACCGCGAGATTGAGCGCGAAGATCGAGACGTCGGTGGCGAAGGTGACGACGTGCAGGACGGCCATCGCACCGAAGATCGCGACAGCACCCACCGCCAGCGGCAGTGCGGCGGCGACCAGCCCGCCGAATACCCAGACCAGCACCAGGAAGCTCAGCGGAATGGCGATGCCTTCCATGATCTTCAGGTCGTTCTCGCTCTGCTGGGTGATCTGCAGCATCATGGCCGCTTCGCCGCCGGCCCGCACGGTCACCCCGTCGCGATCGTGTACCACGGTGTCGATCAAGGTCGCGGCGTTCTTGGGTGCGCCGTTGTCGCCGCCGGTGATGCCGGCAACGATCACACCGGTGGTGCCGTCCGTACTGGTCAGCGCTGCGGCCGCGGACGGCGGCGCGGTCCAGGGCGAAGTCACCGTCGCCACGCTCGGTGACGCGGTCAGCGTCTTGACGATGTCGGTGCCCACGGTGCGCGCCGCACTCGATGTGACCCCGGCCGGCGAGCTGACGGTGATCAGCAACGGCATGTCGCCCTGCCCGAACGTCTCGGCCAGCACCGTCCGTGCCCGTGAGGACTGCGCGCCGGGGTCGGTGAGTCCGCCTGCGGACAGCTTGCCTGCCACCGGGATACCGAAGGCCGCCGTTGCGATCAGGACGAGAACTGCGACCGCGATCATCTGCCGGGGCGCGCGAACCGCGAGCCGAGCGATGCCCGCTAGCACGGTGACAGTGTTCCCGCCAGCCATTGTGCGCGCGCCTCGAGTCGGCGCAGCTTTCCACTGGATGTCCGCGGCAAGGTGCCCGGCGCGAGGATCTCGACATGCCCGACCGCGATGCCGGTGCGCTGCAGCACCCGGGCCGCGACGTCGGCGGCGAGGTCGACCGGCGCGTCGGGGGTGGTCTCGACGAGCAGCGCCAGCGCCTCGCCGTCCGCGTCGACGGGCAGGTAGCCGACGGCGACCGCGCATCCGGTGCGCACACCCGGCAGCCCGTCGACCGCGGCCTCGAAGTCCTGCGGCGCGTGATTGGCGCCGCGGATGATCACGGTCTCCTTACTGCGGCCGCACACGAAAAGCTCACCGTCACGGATGAATCCGAGGTCACCGCAGTCCAGCCAGCCGTCGTGCAGTACCTCAGCGGTGAGGTCGGCGCGGCCGAAGTAGCCGGCCATCACGCTGGGTCCGCGCACGAAGATGTGTCCCACCGCGCCGTCGGGCCGTGGTCGGGAGTCCTCGCCGCGGATCTGCACATCGACTCCGGCCAGTGGGCACCCGGTGCTCACCAACTCGTGGCCGCCGACCTCGACGACCTCCGGGGTTTCGCCGGCCTGCGTGAACGTGACCGCAAGCGAAGCTTCGGCCAGCCCATAGACCGGCGTGAAGGACGCCGCGTCGAAACCCCACGGACCGAAGCGGTCGCTGAATCGGCGCTGGGTCTCGGCGCTGACCCGTTCCGCGCCGTTCAGGCACAGCCGCCATGAGCTCAGATCGACACCGGCGAGTTCGTCGTCGCGGATTCGCTTGACACATAATCCGAATGCGAAGTTCGGCGCGGCGGTGACCGTTCCCCGGTGCCGGGAAATGGCGCGCAGCCAGGCGGCGGGCACGGCCAGGAACAGCTCGGGGGGAAGCAATACCAGCGGTCGCGGGAGGTAGAACGCGGTCAGGAGGTTTCCGATCAACCCCATGTCGTGATAGAGCGGCAGCCAGGTGACACCGACCTGATCCGGCATGTCCGCTTGCACGAAGTAGCCGGCGATCGCGGCGAGGTTGTGGAGCAGATTGCGATGGGTGAGCGCAACGGGCTTCGGGTCATGGGTTGTGCCCGAGGAGAATTGAATCAGCGCGATATCTTCGGCGGCCACCTCGACGTCGACGTCGTCTGCACCGTCGAGTTCGGTTGCGGAGACGCAGTTCGTCCCGGCCGCCTCGAGGAGCGGGCGGATACGGTCCTCGGTGACGACCAGCGCGGCCTGCACCGCCCGCAGCATCGCAGCGGTCCGGTGGCGGTACTCGTCGAGCTTGCCCAAGCGCACCGGCGGATACAGCGGCACCGGAATCGCGCCCGCGTACAGCACGCCGAACAAGCAGGCGACGAAGTCGGGGCCGGTCGGCAACACCAGGGCGACGCGGTCGCCGGCCCGCACCCCGCGCTCACGCAGGCCGGCCGCCACCGAGCGCGCCCGGCGGCGGATATCGGCCATCGGGGCGTCGGTGTCGGTCTCGGTGCGGTCGACGAAGATCAGGCTCTGGCCGGTTTGCGCTGCGGCGTCGAGCATTTCGGTCAACGTCGCGAATTTGGGCGGGATCGCCGGCGCGCCGTTCATGAGCGTTCCTGGATACGGCGCAGCACCAGTCGGGCGAGGTCACCGACGGTGCGCAGGTCGTCGCCGTCCTCGGCGTCCAGTTCGATGTCGTAGCGGGCTTCGATCCGGAAGACCAGCGAGAGTACCCGCGCGGAATCCATTCCGGCGTCCTGCAGTGTCGACTCGGCCGTCAAGCCCACCGCGCCGTCGGTCTCGGCGCCGATCAGTCCGATGATCTCCTCGGCGACCGTTGCCAGCGTGGTCATTTCCGGGTTCCACCCCACTGGATCGCGGCCGCACCGGCGAAGTCTCCGGCGTGCGCGAAGCCCGCCATCATCACGACGTCCCCCTCGCCGATCTGACCGTCGCGGACCGCCGCCTCGAAGTTCACCGGGATCGCGACGGCGAACAGATTGCCGCACTCGTGGAAGGTGTCGCGATGCCGTTCCGGTGGAATCCCCAGCGCCTCATTCCAATTGCGGAGCAGGAGCCGGTTCGGCTGGTTGGTGACCAGCAGGTCGAGGTCGCCGGGCTTGACCCCGATGCGGTCGCACACCGCGCGCACGACCTGAGGCACCTGCCGGTTGCCGCGGGCCAGGACCTTGATGATCTTGCCCTCGTTGAAGCCGACATAGCCCTGCCCGGTGCCCGCTTCCCACCACCGCCGCGGTGGATCGGCGGCCAGCGACATGTCGGTGGCGTTCTCACCGAAGTAGCGGCATTCGATGTCGAGCACCGGTGAGCTGTCCGACAGGGTGACCAAGCCGACCGCCGCCCCGTCGCCGGGAACCGACGCCTGGGCGAGCTTGCGTACCTGGTCCTGTTCGAAGATCTTGCCCGCGGCGTTCTGTGCGACCGCGATCAGCGCGGTGCGCCCCGCGCCACTGGTCAGCAGCTGGCGAGCGAGCTTGAGCATCAACACAAATGCCGCGCAGCCGCCGTTGTGCACGTCGATGATCCACTCGGGTGTGATGCCCAACCGTTTGGCGACCTCACCGCCCGCACCGAGGATCGGCAGATCGGGCAGCTGTGAATGGGTCAGCAGCACGTCGACGTCATCGAGGACCGCCCGTCCGTGCCGGTCGACCAGCGCGTCGACGGCACGGGCGATCATGTCGACGTTGGACTCGTCGTCGGCCGCGTGGTGGCGGAAGTCCGGAGGCCGGAACATCGCGTTGTCCCGCAGATCGTCGTTGCCGCTGAACTGCGTGTACCACTCGGCGGGTACCCGGTTGTCCGGCAGATAGGTGGCGACGTCGATCAGGCTGACCGCGGGATGGCTCATGATTCACGCATCCAGTCCGGGGTGATCGGCAGCCCGTTGCGATGGCGGTACTCGGCAATCGCCTTGAGGTTCTTCAGCTCCAGGAGGTGACCGGCACCGAACATGTCCCAGAAGTCGCCCACCCAGACCGGTCGCTGCGGCGGGCCGGCCTCGGGATACGGGTTCTCGTCGTAGAACGGGTGGTGGCAGTTGGTCCACAGCACCACCGAGCCCGGCTTGTTGAACACCAGCTGCGCGTCCACAACCCGCATCAGATAGATCATCCACAGATGCTTGCCCTGGTCCCAGGCGCAGTGATAGTCCACGGTGCGGGCCTCGCGATTGGCCACGGTGCGGGTGTAGATCTCGGTTTCGGTGCCCAACCGGTCGTAGGCCAACCACAGGTCGGGCTCCTCGGTTCGGGTGAAACCCCTTAGGCTGTACGTCCATTCCTCCAGCGAGCGGGTGTCGGCCAGGTAGTCGAACAGCGCGTCGGGCGGACAGTCGACGAAATCGTTGACGGTGCAGTACTCGCCGAACACCTCGTCGTGCGGGTAGACCGCGTGGATCATCTCCATCAGCACCGGGGTGGCCTTCTCCCGCGGCGAGGTCTCGATGCGCAGCAGTCCCGGAATCGGGTCGCCGCCGCCGTGGTGAGCGGTGATGTCCTCGAGCGCGGGCAGTGTCATCGGCTTTCCCTTTGGTCAAGAAACGCGGTGAAGGGCGGAATTTCGTCGGCCGAGCAGTCGACCGACACCACCGACGGACCGTCGGCGTCCAGCGCAGCTTTGATCGCCACCCTGAACTCGCCGATGTCGGTGACATCGACCGACGGCAGCGCGGGAAACATCGCCGCGAGGCCGGCCCCGAGTCGGCTGGGCCCGAATCGGTTGTAGCTGTACCGATCGCCGTAGAAAAGCTGCTCGCGGGTGACACACATGGCGTGTGCGTGGTTGTCGAACAGGATGAACGTCACCGGCAGCCGGTGGTGCAGCGCGGTGTGAATTTCCATGCCGTGCATGAAGAACGAGCCATCTCCGGCGATGACGACGGTGTGGCGCCCCCGGGCGAACGCCATCCCGATGCCGGCACCGAAGCTGTATCCCATGCCGCCCATCCCGAGGGCCACCAGAAAGCGACCGTCACGGCGGGCCGGCAACCAGTGGATCGCGGCGGCGCCGATATTGCCCGCGTCCACGACGATGTCGGTGTCCGCGGGCAGCACCGCATCCAGTGCGAGCATGGCGTCGCGGTATCGCACTCCCGGGCCGTCGTGCGCGGGCGGGACGAGTTCACCGGCTCTCAAGCGCGGGGCCTCCGAGGACAATTCCGCTTCGGTCACCGCCTCGGCCAGCCGAGTCAATTCGGCGCGCAGGTCATCACTGTGCACGTGCGTGGCCGGCAGGTAGGGCGCCGCGGAGCCGATCGACGCGATCGGCAAGAACTCCAGCGCCGCGTCCAATCCCCCGCGCGCCATCAGCGGCAGCCGGGTGCCCACGAGCAGGCACAGCGCACTTGCGGACAGCGCCGCGGCGACGGTCGGGTGCCCCATCACCCCGGCCACCCCGAGTATCGCCGTATCGGGCGCCGCTGCGGCATCTTTCGCGTCGGGCACGACGGCGATCGTCGCGTTCAGCGCCGCGCGCAGCGTCTCCAGCTCAACCCGGGCCCGGTCGCGGACAACCTGGTCGCCGGCCAGTATCGTCACCGGACCACCGGCGCTGCGCAGCAGCCGCACCACGTCGGCGAGGTCCCCGCCCGCGCGGTGCGAACTCTCGCCGATCTCGCCACCAGGAGCGGCGACCACTGCCTGCTGGACATCCTTCGGCAGCAACAGGACTGCTGGGCCGCCGACACTCGTCGCTGCCGAGATCGCCTCGGGCAGCGCCGCGATGATGTCGGCGGGGGCCGTTATCCGCCGGCAGAACACGGACACCGCCGAGAACAACGCTTCACCGTCCAACGCGCCGTTGACGCCGCTGGTGTCCTGGAACGAGCCGCGACCGTCGAGCGTCCGCGGTGGCTGGCCGATCAACGCGAGTACCGGTACCCGGCTGGCGAACGACTCCCCCAGTCCGGGAACGGTGTTGAGAGCGCCACCCCCCGAGGTGGCTATGACGACGCCGATCTCGGCGCCGGCCCGGCTGTAGGCGTCGGCCATCGCCGCTGCGGAGAATTCATGCTTGGCCACGACCGCGGTGAGACCCGGGCACGAGTCGGCGGCGTCGTAGAGATCCTCGATATTGGCGCCGTCCACCCCGAACAGATGGCGGACGCCGCGCCGCGCGAGGTGCTCGGCGATGTAGTCCACTACGCGCGTACGGCTGGCCCCCGCACCGATGAGCTCAGCGGTGACAGGCATGACGTTCGAGCGCGGTTCCCCCCGGCACCTGCCCATAACCAGCGCTCGCCATGGCCCCCACCTAAGTCTGTCCAACCTGGACCGAACCATAGTTCAGGTCCGCTCGGTTTCGCCGGGCTTTGGTGATCTGGCGACCGCCGTCACGGGCCTGGACCGGTATTTGCCGAAGCCGTGCGCACCGCCCGCCATCGCGAAATGTGAATACGACGGTGTTCGATACGCGCACGCTCGATCGCCCCGAGCTGGGCCGCGCACCGGCCCTTGGCAGGTCCGTGCCGCCTCGAAATTTGACACGCTGGCAAATACCTGTGCGATTCGTGAAGATTCCTGGCGACCTCGCGACAGCCACGGCCGCGCCGGCCCGTGCGGCAAAGCATCCCCAGTCCTGCGAACTTACCGATATCAGTGTCCCCGCGCGACGCATCTGCGCACGTTATTGACCCTTCTGTCATGCGCACCCTCTCCGGCAGCGCGAGATCGGGCCTTGACGTCTATTTGTGGCGTACATCACACTGATCTTCTTTCCGCGAACACACGCCCGCCACCGCTGGTACAACCCACGTACTCGGACCGCTGGTAAACGCACGACATCCGAGCTCGAACTTTGCTGGGGGGACCTGGTCGTACCAGCGCTTAAGGAGGTGCCTGCCGTTGACCGCAGGTGTCGATGACGCGACTGCGGCTCAAGCAGCGACCGAGACGGACGGCAATGGTCGTGCGTGCGTCGATATCGACGCGATCATCACCACGACCGATGCAGTGGTCACCGACCCCGCGCCGGAACCGACCATCCCGGCAGAGGCGCCAACCGGTCCTCAGCCCATCCCGGAGGCGCCGTTAGGTCGCCAGGTCGCCGAGATACTGAGCAGACCGCTCAGTCGCTTCCTGTCGCGAACCGATTCGTCGCTGCAAACCTTGGGCCGGTTCTTCAGCCTGGGCGCGCAGGCGTTCGGCTTCCTCATTTCGGATCTGGTCCGGCTACGCCATCCCTGGCGAGACACCGTCAACCAGGCTTGGTTCATCATCAGCGTCACCGCGATACCGGCGCTGCTGGTCTCGATCCCGTTCGGGGTGATCGTGGCCGTGCAGGTCGGCAACTTCATCCAGCAGGTCGGCGCCTCCTCTGTCTCGGGTGCGGCCGGCGGCCTCGGCGTGATCCGGCAGGGCGCGCCGATGGTCGCGGCGTTACTGCTCGGTGGGGCCGCCGGTTCGGCGGTGGCCACCGATCTCGGGGCGCGCACCATCCGCGAAGAGGTCGACGCGCTGCGGGTGATGGGCGTGGATCCGGTGCAGCGACTGGTCACCCCGCGACTGGCCGCGATCGTGTTCGTGGCGCCGGTGCTGTGCGCCTTCATCATCTTCATGGGGCTGGCGGCCGGCTACGCGATCAACGTCGGTTTCCAGTCCGGAACACCCGGCAGCTACATCGCCTCGTTCGCCTCGTTCGCCTCGGTCAGCGACGTGGTCGTGGCCATGGGAAAGACCTGGCTCTTCGGCGTGGTCGTGATCTTGGTGGCGTGTCAGCGTGGGCTCGAGGCCAAGGGCGGGGCGCGCGGCGTGGCCGACGCGGTCAACGCCTCCGTCGTGATCGGCGTGGTCGCGGTGTTCCTGCTCAACCTGATCATCACCCAGGGTGTGTCGATGTCAATGCCGCTGAGGATGGGCTGATGGCAACTCCGTCCCGCCATCTACCGGGGGCGCTGCGGGCGCCGCTGTGGGTCGCCGAGCGCAGTGACTCGATGCTGCAGCGCCTGGGTCATCAGGTCAGCTTCCTGGCGCAGGTGCTGGGTGCGATCCCGCACACCCTGAAGCACTACCGGCACCAGACCGGGGTGCTGCTGGTCGACGTCATGTGGGGCAACGGATCTCTGATCGTCGGTGGCGGCACCATCGGTGTGCTGATCTTCATGGGCGCGGCGGTCGGCGGGTCGGTGGGCATCGAGGGCTACAGCGCGCTCGACATGGTCGGGATGGGTCCGCTGACCGGCTTCGTCTCCGCCTACGCCAACACCCGCGAGATGGCGCCGATGATCGCCGGGATCGGTTTCGCCGCCCAGGCCGGATGCCGGATGACCGCCGAGATCGGTGCGATGCGGATCTCCGAGGAGATCGATGCGCTTGAAGCGCTGGGCATTCGGTCGATCCCGTTCGTCGTCACCACCCGCGTGCTCGCCGGGATGCTGACCATCATTCCGCTGTACGTGGTGACGCTGGCCCTGAGCTATGTGTCGTGCGCACTGGTGGTCAACGTGCTGCACGGACAGTCGTCGGGCACCTACTACCACTACTTCGACTCGTTCATCCAACCGTCCGACGTGGTGTTCTCGGTGCTCAAGGCCGTCATCTTCGTGACGCTGATCATCGCGATCCACGGCTACCAGGGCTACTACGCCGTCGGCGGGCCGGAAGGTGTCGGACGGGCCTCGGGCCGGGCCATCCGGGCGAGCCTGGTGACCGTGGTCGCCGCCGATATGGTGCTGACGCTGATCTTCTGGGGCAACAGTGCCGGGATTCGGATTTCGGGATAACGCATGGTGATAGCTGCCGACCAAGGGGGCCGGAGGCCCACGTCGCGCGCGTTGCGGATCCGCGGGCTCATCGCCGCGGTGGTGCTGATCATCGCGGGCACCGTGCTCTATCAGGCCGGCACCGGCGGCTATTCCGATACGTTCAAGCTGACGGTGATGGCCGACAAACTCGGCGAAGGGCTGACGCCAGGCGCGGAGGTGAAGTTCCGCGGCCTCACCATCGGTTCGGTCAAGACCCTCCAGTCGGCCGGCTTCAACAAGCAGAAGATCACCCTTGAACTCGAGCCGCGTCAAGCCGCCGCCCTGGCCGCCGACACCACGGCGAACTTCACCTCCTCCAACACCTTCGGTCTCGCCGCGGTCGAGCTGAACAGTAGCGGCAGCGGCCCCCGGCTGGGGCCGAACCAGACGCTGATGGTCGACACGAACGTGCAATCCGCCTCGATCACCGGACTGCTGCGGCAGGGCCAGCGGTTCGGCCGGATCATGGACTCCCCGGATGTCGAGCACATCATCGCGATCGTGCGGAAGCACGCCGACCTCACCGAACCGGTCACCCGCTCCTACTTCGACCTGATCAAGATGGTCACCGATTCTCAGAAAGTGCCGTTCTCACAGTCACTTTCGGTGCTGGCCTCGGTGGTCAACGGCGTCAGCGACGCGGTACCGCTGGTCAGCCTGGCCTATGACCTGCTCAACGGCATGGAGTTCCTGGCCCACCCGGACGGGGTGGACCGGATGAACCTGATCATGGATCAGTTGTCCCAGCTGCTGTTCACCACCAACGGGATCTTCGCCAAACACCTGTCGTGGCTCGTCCCGCTGTTCGGCGGGGTCATGAGTGTCCTTGTGCCGTACGCATACATGACCGGCAGCATGTCACCGGCCTATGACCGGATTTCCGGGCTGCTGGACCGCACCAGTACCGCGTTTCCGATCATCAACGGCAAGGTCCGGATGAACCTCGAACTCACCCTGGACACCATGCCCGGATTGGCAGCGGCGCTGCCCATCGAGGCTCCTGCCCAGGAACCGGCCCACGGCGGCGGCCGATGAGAAGCGTGAGCAGGTCGGTCTTCTGGCTGACCATCTTCACCACGGTGGCCGTGGTATGCACACTCGTCGTGCTGACGGCGCTGCGCAGTCCGGTCAACGGAGCGCTGACGCGGTACACGGCGACGTTCTCCGACGTGTCGGGACTCTACGTCGGCGACGACGTCCGGATCTCTGGGGTCCAGGTCGGCAAGGTCCAGACCATCCGGCTCGACGGCCGGGTCGCCAAGGTCGACTTCACCGCCCAGGCCGATCACCCGCTGTTCACCAATACCGTTGCCGCCGTGCGCTATCAGACCCTGATCGGTCAGCGCTACGTCGAACTCGTCCAGCCCGCCAAGCCGGACAACCGGCTACCCGACGGCGGCACCATCGCGATCGGGCAGACGATCCCCTCGTTCGACGTGGCCAAGTTGTTCAACGGATTTCAGCCGATCTTCGAGACCCTCGACCCCGCACAGTTCAACCTGCTCGGCGAAAACCTGCTGCGGCTGATCCAGGGTGACGAATCCGGTATCGGCCCGTTCCTGCACGACCTCGACGAAATCTCCAAACTCGCGGTCGACCGACAGGTCGTGATCACCACGATGATCCGCAATCTCAGTGCGATCGCCGGTGACCTCGGCGGCAAATCCGGCGAGCTCTTCGAGCTCATCTCCCAGCTGAACCAGGTGCTCGCGCAGTTCGGCTCCAAGGGTGAGGAATTCCGTTCCGCCCTGGATGCCGGGCTGCCGGTCCTGCGCAGCACCACCCACGTCCTGCAGTATTTCGAGCGCACCTTCGACGGCACCACCGGCCCGCTCTTCGACCTGAGCAGCCGGATGTGGCCGCAGACGCCGACGATCATCGCCGGCCTGTCGTTCGCCCCCTCGCTGATCCAGGGACTGCGGGACTGGCTCGTCGACGACGAACCGGCGACGCCGACGTTCACCTGCTCCCATGGCGAGGTCACCCTGCCCGGGATCGGCCAGGTCTCGTTCGCCCAGCAGAACCTGGTGGTATGCCGGTAATGGAACTCGACAAGCACCTCACCACGCTGCGCGCCAAAATCGGTGGCCGGCAGACCTCCCGGGACGAACGGGCCACCGCCACACGCAACCGACGTAACGGCATCATCGGCGTCCTGGTCATCATCGCCTCACTGGCGGGCACCGCGATGGCCTACCTGAATCCGGCGGACGCCGCCGGTTACGTCGCCCACATGCCCAACTCGGCGGGGTTGCGCGCCGGCGATCAAGTCCGCGTCGCGGGTATCGCCGTCGGCAAAGTCACCAGCGTGCGCCTCGACGGCGCCCTCGTCGAGATGAGATTCGACGTCGAGAACTCGGTGAAGGTCGGGTCGGACTCCACCCTGGACATCAAGCTGCTGACCCCACTGGGCGGTCACTACGTCGCGCTTGACCCCAAGGGCGCGCTACCGCTGGGCCGCAACGGGATCCCCCCGCACCGCGTCAGCTTGCCGTTCGAGGTCAACGACATCATCCAGGCCGCCACGCCGGTGGTCAAAGAGGTGGACGGCCACGTCATCCACGACACCTTCGCCGAGGTCGCCAACGCCGCCAACCGGTATCCCGACGCGGTGCGCAACCTGTTGCAGTCGGCGGACAAGTTGACCGAATCGATGAGCAAGTCCACCGTCGACTTCCACCGCGGCCTGGACTTCGTCAACGATGGCCTGCGCGCGATGACCGCCGGCCGCGCGCAGCTGATCACGCTGTTCGAGCAGTTCGACCTGCTGGGCAAGATGTACACCTCGAAAGCCGTCGACATCGTCGAATTCTTCAGTCTGATCCGGGAATTGACGCGCGTCCTCGACCGCCTCACGATGTGGTACGGCGACGATGTCATGCCGATCGCCGAAGGCATCGAAGACATCAGCGACACACTGGCGGCTCATCCCGAACGCTGGGGCATGGCCCTGGACGGTCTGGGCCAGACACTCAACATCATCGGTCCCATGCTCAGCGGCAACGGCGTCACCTTCGACCAGCACAACCGGCTGGTTCCCGGCCAGGACCTGTGTCTGCCCAACATCATGAAGACCTGCTGACATGGCCGGAACATCAGGTATCGGTCTGCGGTTACGGTCGCGGCGGGTCATCGCCGTGGTGGTGGCGATCCTCGCCGTCGCCGCGGTATCGGTCGTGGCGGCCGTCAAAGTACTGACACCCAAGATCAATCCCACCCGCGCGATGTGCGCCGAATTCACCGACGCGGTCGGGCTGTATCCGGGCAACAAGGTCGCGCTGCTGGGCATCGAGATCGGCTCGACCACCGCGATCGTCAACAAGGCCGACCACGTCCAGGTGGATTTCACCGTGCCCGCCGACCTCCTGCTTCCGGCCGATGTCGGCGCGGTCACCTACTCGCAGTCGATCGTCACCGACCGCCATGTGGAGCTGACCAAGCCCTATACCGGCGGCCCGAAGTTCACCGGGCCGGGATGCATCAAGCTGAAGTCGACGAAGACCCCGATCAGCGTCAGCGAAACGTTCTCTGCCATCGGGGGTCTCACCGATGCCATCCTGGGCTCCGACCCCGGGCAGGACCCGGCCACCGCACCGGGCGTGCAGGCTCTCAACGACAGCCTCAACGCGGCAAGCAACTCGTTGAAGGGCACCGGCCCCGGCATCAACAGGACGATGCGCAATCTGGTCACGATGCTGGCCGATCCGTACAAGGCCGACGCCGACTACCGGCAGTTGTTCGAGAACAGCGAAATCCTCACCTCCGATTTCCTGCAGCACTGGGACAGCTTCGCCTCGGTCATCGAGACGCTGCCGGTCACCACACAGCTGATGGAGGGCCTGTCGGAGAACTTCGGGGCGGCGATGGCCTATGTGTCACACCTGCTTCCGACGTTGATCGAGGCGATCAACCGATTCGGCCCACGCTTCTACGAGAAGTTCGACGCACGTTTCGGTGGGTTGCGCGACCTGCTGAACCGGCACATCCCGGCCATCACCGCGATGATCAATTCCTGGCCGCAGTTCAGCAACTGGCTCGCCGATATCTACGAACCGGCCTGGGGCACCCACAACGTCACCTACATCCCACCGCAGGTGTCGATCGCCCCGACCCAGGTCGGCGCCATCTGCGAGGGACTCACGGCGCGCAACGTTCCCGGGGCGGCCGCGGCCTGTGCGTCGGGCACCCCGACCGACCCGATCACGCTCGGTCTGACGAATCTCGTTCTGGGAGCGGCGCTGCCATGATGCGACGATCGATGCGCGCACTCGCCGCGCTGCTGGCCACGGTGACCCTCGGCGGAACGGCCGGATGTTCGCTGGACCCCACCCGGTTGCCCGTGCCGGGCGCCTACACCCCGCGGCACGCCTACCACATCAAAATCGAGTTCGCGAGCGTGCTGAACCTACCCGCCCGGGCCAAGGTGGATGCCGGCGGAGTGCAGATCGGCGTGCTCGACCGCGTCCAGCTCGAGGGCACCACCGCCGTCACCTACGTCGAGATCGCCGGGGATACCAAGCTTCCCGCGAACACCCGCGCGGAGCTGCGTCAGGCCACCCCACTCGGCGACATCTACATCGCGCTGCTTCCGCCGACGGACACCTCGGGACCGCTTCTACGCAACGGCGACACCATCCCGCTGCGCAACACCTCACCGGCCGACAACGTCGAAGACCTGCTGCGGTCGATGTCGAATCTGGTGGCCGGCGGCGCGATCGGCACGTTGCAGACCACAGTGCTCAACGTCAACAAAGCGTTCCCCCAGGACCCGGGTGAACTGAACCGGATGCAGAAAAGCGTCGCCGGTGTGCTCAACGATCTGGCCACCAATCAGAACACCATCGACCAGATGCTCGACGGCATGGAGAACATCACCTCCGGGTTCGCGGCGAACACCGCGGTGTTCAACCGGCTGGTCACCGAGGGCCCGGCCAAACTCCAAGGTCTCTCGGCGGTCACCATGGCGATCCTGAACGTGGTCGGCGCCTCCAAGGATGTCGGCAAGCTGGGCGGCGATCTCATCAACCCGATCGCCGGTGACCTGATGCAGATCCTGTCCTACATCACGCCGATGGTCCACACGATGGCCACCGTCGACACCACGATCCCGGTGATCGCCGACAAGTTCGTCGCGCTGCTGCGCTACAAGCTGCTCGGCTGGTTCCGCGACGGCGGCCCGAAGTTCACGATCACCGAACTGCATGCGCCCACCGGGCGCGAGGGCGTCGACCCCGCCGACAAGGCGAACCAGGCCATCGAGGCGATGCAGACGATGGGGTTGATGCCATGAAATTCAGTGCACGCACCACATTGGCGATCCTGGTGGTGATGACGCTGGCCGGCGCCGCGTACATGTCGTTCGGCATTCTCGACATGGGGCCGACCAAACAAATCACCCGGCTGACCCTGCTGCTCGACTCCTCCGGCGGATTGATGCCCACCTCGGACGTCACGATGCGCGGTATCAAAGTGGGCCGGGTGACCGGAATCCAGACCACCAACCGCGGTCTGGCGGTGTCGATGGATGTCGACAGCAAGTACCAGGTCCCCGCCGACAGCGCGATCAGCGTGGAGAACCTCTCCGCCGCCGGCGAGCAATACATCGACTTCCGGCCTAAATTGATTGCGCCGCCGTACTTCACCGACGGTGCGGTGATCCCCGCCGACCGTGTCGCTCCGATCGTCACCGCCAGCGACCTACTCACCCGGGTCAACGTGCTGTTCACCGCGCTGAACCTCGACCAGATCAACGGCATCATCAACGACATGGCCGCCGCGTTCAACGGCAACGACGACGCGATCGATTCGCTGGCCGTCACCGCCGGTTTGACCGCCAAGGTGATCCGGGACGACCGGGAACTGCTGGCCACCCTGTTCAGCAACGTGTCCACGTTCACCACGAACCTCGGCGAGCTGCATGCCGGGGAGATCATCAGCGAGACCGGCAAGATACTGCCGCAATCGGTTCCGGCGTTCCTGCAGCTGGTCCGCGAGATCGAAACCCTGTCGCACACCGGCATCGGCGTCATCGGACCCCAGGACCCGGCCGGCATCCTGGTCGCCAAGCTCGGTGAATGGCTCGACATGCTGGCCGGCCCATTGGGCACGTTCGCCACCATACTGCAGCCGGCAATGGCACCATTGCACGACATCAAAATCGATGCCGGGCACTGGCTCGACTTCTGGGAGTCGACGTTCAACGACACCGGCGGTGTGCGAGTGCAGCTCAACGTTCCCGAGTGGCACCAATGAGCGCCGACGACAGCAACAGCGAGGAAAGTTCTGAGATGACCGAATCACCCGTCGGCGAGGACGAGAAGACCGGCGAGGAGGCGAGCGAAGCGACCCGCGTGCCGGACACCGCCCCCGCGCCGTCGCCCTCGAGCCGCCGCAAGGTCTGGGTGGCGATCGTGTTGGCGCTGGCGCTGCTCGGCGGCGGCGCAGCATTCGGATACCTCAAGTATCGGGAGGTCAGCGATCAGCTCGCCCAGTTGCGGCAGGCGCAAGCCGACCGCGAGGCCGCGGCACAGCTCGCCAGAGATTACGCGATGAAATCGCTGACCTACAGCTTCGAAGACCCGGACGCCTTCTTCAAATCCGTCGAAGACGGTGTGGGACAGCAGCTCAAGGAGAAGTACGTCAACGCGACCGATCTCCTCAAGGCGGTGATGCTGCAGGCCAAGGTCAGCTCGACCGGCGAGGTACTCGCCACCGACCCGGTGCTGCAACCCGACGGTTCCTACGAGGTGGTGGTGTCGGCCCATCAAACCACCCGCAATCTGCAAAACCCGACTCCGAAGGTGTCGATCATCCTGTTGCGGGTCACGGTGAACCGGGTCGGTGATGGCTGGCAGGTCACCGACATCGGCCCCAAGACGGGCACGAAAGCGGCTGAGGAGCAGCAACTTCCGGGAGCCGGGGCGCCCGTCGCACCCCCGGCTCCCCCGGCTGCGCCGGCCCCGTCACCAACCCCGGCCAAACCGGCACCGCGTCCGTGAACCGGCTGTCAGCGCTGGCCGCCATCGTGACGATGGTGACGGCGGCCGTTGCGGCCCCGCATGCCACCGCTGATCCCGCATGCCCACAGTCGAACCCGGTGATCACCCCGACAGGCACGTCGCCACTGGTCGACTGCACCCTGCACTCCAGTGGCCTCGACTTCGCCGTCAAGTACTGGAGCGCGCCCGAACTGCCCCGGCCCCGGGCGGTGAAGGTCACCGTGTCGGACTCGTCGGGCGCGGTGGTGCAGACCATCGATGAGCTGCTGGAGGTCTCGACCCCAGGTGGCGTCGGGCTGCAGGACATCGACGGTGACGGTCGCGACGAGCTGATCATCCCGATCTCACAGAATCTGCTCAACGGCGCCAATCCCAACACCCGCTTCGCGGTGTGGCGTGCCCATGACGACAGCCGCCATTACGAACGCACTCAGATGGTCGGCCAGGCCGCGTATCCCAGTGGCGACGGCTATCTGGTCACCAACGGTGGCGGGCTCGGCAGCCGCGATCTCACCTTCTACCTGCCGACCGGTGCGGGATACACCCTTGTGGTGGTGTTGACGCTGGAAGTTCTCGAAGCCGATCCGGCCACCAGCCGGGTGGTGACCGTGAACTGCCGCGCCCACCAGGAGGACGGCCTGCACGCGGTCGATATGAGCATCCGTCAGGCCGAGGACTATTTCTGCAATTCTCCTGCCGCCAGGGCGATTTGGCCGGATGCCAACCGAGTGCAGATCAAGCGCTGGGGGGTGTTCGGGAACTGAGCCCCACGGTGATATCGCGCGCCGCTCGACGTTCGGTCGGGGGCAGCGGCTCGGGATCCGCCGGCGGGGTCCCGACACGAATCAGGGCTTGCGGGTAGGCCGTACCGTCGAACACCTCGCAGGCCAGCGCCAGTCTGCTTCGCGTGTCGTTCAACGGCTCGGTCAGCGGGCAGCTGGCCAGCCCCATTGCGGTAGCGGTCAGCGTCAGGTGGCTGAGCGCTTCGCCGGCTCGCAGCCGCATGTCGTCTCCGTCGCGGCGAGTGCCCAGCACCAGCAACACCGCGCCATCGGTTTCCGTGGACTGCCTGCCGGTTGGGTAGCAAAGCTCGACGGCGTCGTCGTCCAGCCGAGCCCATCGCGACGTCGGGACCACGTGCAGATCCACCTCCAGACGCCTGGCCCGGATGTACAGCATCTCCAGCGTGCCGGGCGCAATCCGCCGGGTGCCGTAGGGGCGGCGGTCGGCGCGTCGCCGCGGTATGGCCGAGGCCAGCTCGCGCCACCCAGCCTGGGGTGGCTGCTCGACCACTTCCAGAATCGCCAGATGGCTGTCGTCCGCACGGTCCGGGAACCGCCGGACAGTCGGGTGCCAGCCCGCGGCCGCCAACGCGACGACGCAGTGATCGAGAACCGCCCCGCAGCCCAGGAGGACATCCCGACGGTCCGCCGGGGTGTCGCCGGCCCGCCGACTCCAGTCCGCATACAGGTGCACGGCCTCACCGTCGACCTGCCAGCGCCACGGCTGCAGGTTGCGCAGCGAAGGAGCGCGGGCGGCGACGTCGAGCACGGTCTCCAGCGTCGCCGCGTCAGGCAAGGAACTCACCTGCCGTCTCACCTCCGTCCGTCGCGTCGTTCCTGAGGTTACCGCGCCGAGCGTGGGGGCTGTCGTCGAGAATTCGGCGATGTATCACCGGAATCCCGCACTCTCGGCGGCGATCCGAGGCTAGGGCGCACACCAGTCCCGCACCGCCACCAGCAGATCCCGCGCCTTCGCCAGATCGCTGGCGAGCCGCTGCGGGGTGGCAGGCCGGTATGGGTCGCGGTTGTCGATCTGCGAGGCCAGCATGTTCGACCGAATCCGAAGATCTATCCCGGGCGGGCTGCTCAGATTGTGCAGCGGGCTCAACGGCGCGCGAACCTGGGCCGCAATCCACGGCGGGGTGCCGGACGGGGCGATCTCGTTGAACACCGCTTCCAACCGGTCCGCGGCCGGCAGGAGGAGTGCGCAGTCGTTATCACCGGCCATCGCCGTAGGCGCGGCCGACAAACACACTGCCGCAGCCGAAGCCGCAGCGAACAACGATCGTCGCATCGTCCTCTACCTTCGCATCTCGTCGGCCCACCCGGGATGAGTTTTCGAAACCGCCCGCGTTCACGCACTCGAAGGCCCATTCACCACTCGCCGAATCAGGCGGTCAGGAGCGAAGACATGAGCGTGGACAACATTTCCCGAACCGACGAGTTGGTTCCGTCGCGCTATGCGGTACAGGTCGGCGACATCGAAGTACTGGTGATCAGCGACGGGGTGCTGCCGATCACGGCATCGACGCTGGCGACCACCACGCCGTCGGCTCAACTCACGGGCTGGCTGGACAGCCAGTTCCTGCCGCACGACGTGGTCGACTGGCCGTTGAACGTGGTCGTTGTCCGTACCGGCGGCCGCACGATTCTGGTCGACGCCGGTCTCGGGGTGGAGTTCCCGGACTTCCCGCGGGCCGGGCAGACGGTGCACCGGCTGGAAGCCGCCGGCATCGATCCGGGTTCGGTCACCGACGTGGTGCTCACCCACCTGCACATGGACCACATCGGCGGACTGCTGACCGACGGTCTCAAGGCCCGGCTGCGGCCGGATCTTCGGATCCACCTGGCCGGCCGTGAAGCGGAATTCTGGGAGAAGCCCGACTTCACGCATACCGTCATGCCGCAGCCGATCCCGGATGTGCTGCGGCGCACCGCAACCCAGTTCTTGACCGACTACCGCGGGCACCTGCGGCCGTTCGAGACGGAGTATGAGCCGGCGCCGGGCGTGTTGATCAGCCGTACCGGCGGCCACACCCCCGGGCACAGCATCGTCCGGTTGGAGTCCCGCGGTGAGCGCCTGACGTTCGCCGGTGACGCGGTCTTCGCACCGGGGTTCGACAATCCGGAGTGGCAGAACGGATTTGAGCATGATCCGCAGGAGGCCGCCCGGGTGCGGGTGAACCTGCTGCGTGAGATCGCCTCTACCGGCGAGGCTTTGGTGGCCACCCACCTGCCGTTCCCATCGGTCTGCCATGTGGCCGCGGCCGGCGATGTGTTCCGCTGCGTGCCGACAACCTGGGACTACTGACTGCCGTCCGGCAGGATCAGCGCAGCCAGCACGGCGGCGATCCCGGCCAGCACGATGATCAGCACGGCCAGCGAAGTCCACCCACGGGCGTCGAACGCCACGCCGCCCAGCCAGCCGATCGCGCTGGAGCCGCCGTAATAGAAGAGGTTGTAGAGCGACGACGCTTGCGCTTTGCCGACCGTCGCGGCCTGCCCGGTCCACCCGGCGGCGGTGGAATGCGCACCGAAGAAGCCGGCCGTGGCGACAACCAACCCGATCAGGATCGGGATCACGTTGTTACTCAGCGTGATCGCGACTCCGATCATCATGACCGCGACGGAGGACAGCAGCACGCGCTTGCGGCCGAACCGCGCCGCCTCGGCACCGGCCCGCGACGACGCCCAGGTGCCGGCGAGATAGGCCACGAACACCAGACTCACCAGCGATGCAGGCAGATGGAACGGCGCGGCGGTCAACCGGTAGCCGAGGAAGTTGTAGACCGCCACGAAGCCACCCATCAACAGGAAGGCCTGCGCGAACAGCACCAGTTGACGCGGCGAACGCAGGTTCGCGGCCAGCCGCCGGGCGAGGTTGCCCTCGGGGTTGGCACCGCGCCGCGATGCCGGCGTGAAGCCTTGCGGCTCGGGCGCCAGCCTGACGAAGCCCATCGCCGCCAGGCCGCAGATCACCGCGACGGTGAAGACCCCGATCCGCCACCCGAAGATCTCGGCCACCGGACTGGACACCAGGCGGCCGAGCAGACCGCCGATCGTCGTCCCGGCGACGAAGGTTCCCGCGGCTCGCGCGGCGTGGACCGGGTCGACCTCTTCGGTCAGGTAGGCCACCGCGATCGCAGGGACACCACCGACCAACAGTCCCTCGATGAACCGGCCCGTCATCAGCGACCCGAACGTCGGCGCGAACGGCACCAGCAGTCCGATCAGTGTGGCACCGGACACCGAGATCGTGATCGACTGCACCCTGCCGATCCGATCGGCCAGCGCCGACCACGGGATCACGCCGATCGCCAAGCCCACGGTGGACGCCGAGATGATCAGTGCCGCACGGGCCGCTCCCACACCGAGATCGGAGGAGATCAGCGGGAGGACCGCCTGCGGCGAGTACAGCTGCGCGAACGTCGCCACACCTGCGCAGAACAGGGCGGCCAGCAGTCGCGCATAGGCGGCCGATCCACGGGTGTGCCCGGTCCACGTCTGGTCCAGGGATTGGTCAATGGTCACTGAGCCGAGGCTAGAAATCGGCCACTAATGTGTCCAATGCATGACACAGTGCTCATTCATGCGTCAACCGCATGACTCCACGTGAGCCCGCCTCAATCTCGACCGCTGGCGGTGAGGAACTCCACAAACCGCACTGTCGGCGGCGCCAGTGGGCGGTCACGCTTCCAGGCCAAGCCGACCTCCCGCTTGGCGTGCGTGTTCGACAGCGGGACATGCACCACCCGTGCCTCGGTCCCGTCGCGCGGCACCGGAACCACGGCGACCCCGAAGCCTGCCGCGACCAACCCTTCCATCGTCGGAATCTCGGAGGCCTCGAACACAATCTGCGGGTCGATGTCCGCCTCGGCCCACAGCTCGTCGGTCAGCTGCCGCAGCCCGAACGGCTTCTCCAGCGCGACGAACGGTTCGTCGGCGGCCACCGACAGACTCACCCGGCTGCGGGCCGCCAGTCGGTGCCCCACCGGCACCGCCAAACACAGTCGCTCGACGTAGAGCCGATGCCAGGAGAACTCCGCCGGGTCGGGACGCGGCGAGGTGATCGCGATATCGGACCCGCCGTCGAGGATGCTTCGCGCGATCTCGTGGGCCGGGGCCTGGAAGAGTTCGAAGCCGATCTTCGGTGCGGCCTCACGGAATCGCCGAAGTTGCTCGGGCACATACCAGTTGGCCAGCGAGTGCAGGAACGCCAATCGCACCCGACCGGTGTCGGGATCACGTAACGCGGCAATACGATCAATCGCCGCCTGCACTTCGGCGACGCTGCGCCGGGCGTGCTCGAGCATGATGCGGCCATAGGAGTTGAGCACCAGCCGCCGCCCGACCCGGTCGAACAGCGGGACGCCGGCCTTGTGTTCGATGCGCGTCAGGGCACGCGACAGCGTGGGTTGGCTGACCCCCAACTCGGCGGCGGCCTCGGTGACGTGTTCGGTTTCGGCCAGCACCACGAACCACTGCAGTTCTTCGAGATGCACGGTCTCGACCCTAGGCGGACGTGACGCCGCTCAACAGGGCATCGACGAGTGCCCCGTAGCGTCCGGCGGCGTCGTCGCTCGGTACCGGACTGCTCATCACCTGCAGGAGCAGTGTGCCCATCAACGCGTTGGCGATCGCGTCGGCGTCGGTGTCGGCGCGCACGGCTCCGCTCTCGACCGCGCTCCGCATCCGGTCGACCAGCCCGCTGCGCTGCGGGACGCTGAGTTGTTCGTAAAGCGCTTCGGTGTCACCGGAACTCGCCGCCGCCGCGGCGACGAGGGCGCGGATGAGTTTGGCGTTGGCGGGTTCGCTGATGAATTCGCCGTGTTCGATCAGCCACCGGAGGAGGTCGGCCCGCAGGTCACCGGTGTCGGGGACCGCGAACGACCCGTCGCGCCCATACGCGTCGAGCACCGCCTCGGCCACCAGCGGCGCCTTCGACGGCCACCGCCGGTAGAGCGTTTTCTTGCCCACCTGCGCCCGCGCGGCAATGCCGTCCATCGACAGCTCGGCATAGCTGGCCGCGACCAGCAACTCGCGCACCGCCGCGAGGATCGCCGCGTGCAGCGACGCATCCCTGGGCCTGCCGAGCGGTTGCGACATCCCGCGAGCTTAACTTCGCCGATTGACCGCGGATGCCGGAGCGGGTGCGGTACGTTACCGGCCATTACGACACATGTCGTGTCGTAATGTGAGGAACGGCCGAGAAGGAGCGCACCCCTCGATGAGCACACCCGAACTGACGGTGCCCACGGATTTCGCCGCGGTCTCGCCGAGCTGGATGACGCGCGCACTGGCCGGTCACCATCCCGGTGCCACGGTCAGCGACGTCGCCATCGATCTGCGCGACGACGGCACCAATCGCCGTGCGCGCCTTCGGTTGTCCTACTCCGAGGGTTCGGGCCCGGCGACCGTGTTCGCCAAGGCCGCCGATCCGGACCATAAGGAACTGATCCGGATGACCAGCGGGATGTTCCACGAGCCGCGGTTGTTCAGCTCGGGCGTCGACCTCCCGCTGGAACACCCCGTCGTCTACGCCGCGCTGATCGACGAGGACGCCTACGACTTCTGCCTGGTCATGGAAGACCTCACCGCGCGCGGCGCGGACCCGCGAGATTCCCTGCGGCCCCTGAGCTTCGACCAGGCACGCTCCGGCATCCGCGGCCTTGGCCGCATGCACGGCCGGTACTGGGGGTCCCGCGTCACCGGTGACCCGGCGCTGGCCTGGCTGGAACCGTTTGAGCCGTTCGACGGACTCCAGTACGCGCCCCTGCCCAGCGCGCTGGAGCAACTCGACGCCAGCACCCCACCGGAGGTGCTGTCGCTGTCGGTCGAGCAGCTCGTCGAATCGGTGTGGAAGCCGTATATCAGGACGTTGACCACCTCGCCGCAGACGCTGCTGCACGGCGATCCGCACATCGGCAACACCTACGTGACCCCCGACGGCGAGGTGGGTTTCCTGGACTGGCAGGTCGCCCGGCGCGGCAACTGGTCGCTGGATGTCGGGTACTTCCTGCAGGGCGCGCTGACCGTCGAGGACCGCAGGCAACACGAGCGGGCCCTGCTGGAGGAGTACCGCGACGCACTCGGCCTGCCCGCCGACGAGCTGCCCAGCTCCGACGAGATCTGGTTGCGGTATCGCGCGTCGGTCGCGCACGGGCTGGCGCTGTGGCTGGCCACCGCCAGCAGCGGCGGCGGGCTGTGGCAGCGCCCCGAAGTCGCCGTCGCCTTGGCCCAGCGCTACGCCAATGCCTACGGCGACCTGGACACCGCGTCGGCGATCGCCGCGATCACGGCGTGACGACGGTCGGGAACGCAACGTCGTTGCGCGCCACGGTTCCTGGGAAACAGGGCGTCGACCCTTCCAGGCCGGGTGGGTATCCCTCCCGCGCGGCGGCGATGATCCGCAGCCGGTAACCGTCCGGGCCGAAGCCGAACTGGTTGGGCTTGCGGAACCCGTCGCGTTCGTAGACATGCCAGCCCCAGCTTCGCCACACGTCGCCGATGGTCTGCACCAGTGCCCCGCCATCGGTTCCCGGCGGCACCGTGAGATCGAAGGCGGCGTTGAACCGCACCGGTGCGTCCGGCGACGTGGCGTCGTCGTCGCAGCCGATATTTCCGTTGCCGACGCCGCCGAACCGGCTGGCGTCGAACGTGATTCCGGGCGGAAGAGCCTGAACGGTGCGCTGGAGATAGCCCAGTAGTGTGTCCTGGGCTTGCTGTTGGCTCTGCGGCACAACGTCTTTGGGATTCCAGCCCGGCGGGGGTGGTGGTTCGGACGTCATCGTCGGTCCTCCAATGTCGGTCGCACCAGATGGGGTCGAAGGCCCAAGCCTGCCGCCGCGGTCACCGCAGCCGGCAAGCGTGACGGTCACGGCCAGCGCACCGAGCAGAGCCGTCACACGCCTCATGATCCCGGCTCCGTCACGATGTCTGTCGGCGGCAAGCCGGCGATGATCGCGCCCATGTTGTCGAGTGCGGGATTGTCTTGGCTGTCCCAATAACTGCTGTGCGCGGCCACGTCTCCGATGATGCCGGTCGGATCCCAGCTGGGCCCGGGATTGGCCCACAGCCGGGTCGCCCCGAAGTCCTGGGCGAACGGATCGGGGCCTAGCGTCATGTCGGTCGCGAGGCTGATGATGTCGTTGCGGGCGGTCATCGAATAGACCTTGCCGCCCGCGTCGATGCTGAGGTCGCTCGCATTGTCCACCAGCATGCCGGGGCTGCCGACCGCGATCACGTTGTCGGCGGCGAGGTGGTTCCCGCCGCTGGCCGCGCCACCGACCAAGGTGGAACCGTAGCTGTGCCCGATGACGGTGTCGATGGCGGCCGGCCCCTGATGGGAGGCGTGCATGCCGTTGAGGAAGGTGTCGAGGGCTGCGCCGCCGTTCTCCGCGCGCCCGGGGAACGCCGCTTCGTAGAGATTCATCGGCCGGTCATAACCCATCCATGTCGTGACCGAGACGTCGTCGGCCGACAGACTGGGGTCGGCCAGCAGGGTCGCGCGGAACATCGCCTGCGACTTGGCGTCGCTGCCTTCGAACGCGCCCATGTCCTGGCCGGTGCCCGGCACCAGAATTGCGTTGCGGCTGGCGGTATCCGGGTCGCCGACCGATACGGCGGCATGCCCTTGCTCGTCGAGGAAGCCGAGCATTCGCGGCACCTGGCCCAACGGGTCGG
>JAEZIA010000147.1 GCA_023416315.1 Actinomycetes bacterium | reverse complement strand
GCCGTGGCCAACGCCCACGGCACCGTCACCGGTGCGGCCGGCGGTGTGCTGCTGCGCCCGTTCGCTCGGCTGATCTCCAAGGCCGGTGACAGCGTCACCACCTACGGCGAACCGTGGAACATGAACTAACTCCCTTCGCACGTCGACAAAATGGCCCCCGGCTCGCGCCGGGGGCCATTTTGCTTCTCGCGTCGTCAGTCCCTGTCGGCGCTCGTCGTCTTCGCGGTGTCCGGGCTTGGCCCGGTACCCGGGCCGGTGACCTTCTTGGGTGTGCCGCTGGCGTCGGCCAGCAGATCGCGAATCTCGGTCAGCAGGCTCAGTTCGGTGTCCTCCGCCTGCTCGACCTCACCCTTCTTGCGAAGCCGGTTGTACGGCACGACGACGAGGAAATACACCACCGCCGCCACAAGGACGAAGTTGATCGCGGCCGACAGCAGGATGTTCAGGTCGATGGCCTGCCCACCGCCGATCCCGATGCGCAGGATGCCGTAATCGGTGTCCTTGCCCGCACCGATCCGGCTGATCAACGGTTGGATGATGCTCTCGGTGAATTTGGTGACCAAAGCGGTGAACGCGGTACCGATCACCACCGCGACGGACAGGTCGACGATGTTGCCGCGGGCGAGGAACTCCTTGAAGCCTTTCAACACGATATGTCCCCTTTCGATGTGGAGTTGTCCCCGAGATCTCGAAGGGTAGTACGGCGCAGGTGGCCCGGGCGTGGACCTGACAGCGCTAGTGGATCGTCAGCGTGACCGTCTGAACCAGTGTGGCCGCGGCCAGCGAGCGCGCGGCCGCGGCGGGTAGTGCCACCAACACCACCCGGTCATCGCCGGCGCCCGCCGACTTCTGCTTGGGCGAGACCAGAACCACCACGGCATTGGCGGCCGCCAGCGACGGCGTGCTGTCGGTGCCCGTATCCGCGGCGCCCATGACGTCGACGACATCGCCCGGCCTGATCAAGTCGAGCACCGCCGCGTCGGCGAGATGCAGTGGGACCACCCGGGCGTCGGGGCCGGCGCTGAGCCCGGCCAGCCGGGAGCCGAGCACCCTGGCGTCGGTGAGAATCTCGCCGCGGCGCGCGGGCCCGGCCAGGGTGGCTCCCATCACCTGGTCGACCGCGGTTCGTGCACCATCGGGAATCGTTGTCGCAGAGCGTCTTTCAATCGTGATGTCAGCAGCGGACAGCGTCAGCCCCGGACTGAGGTCGTGAGCCGCGACCACCACCTCGGTGCGCCGGTCATCGGGGTCGGGCCGCAGGGCGGCGATGCCGGCGAGGATGACCAGCGCGCCGGCGGCGACCCGCCGTGCCAGCAGTGTTCGGGTGAAGTCGGGCCGCAACAGCTGCCGAAGCCGGCTCGGCAGCGTCGGGTTGAGCGACTCACGCATACCGCGACCGTAGCTCCGCCGCCGCCGTCGCGGTTGCGTCGCCATGCTCGGGCTGTTGATAACTGTGCACGCACAACCGGTGGCAAACCGCCATGTTCCGGTTAAGGGACGCCCTGAGCTGGGTTTGCCTGTACCTTACGTAGCGGTGGTTTCGGGCGCAGGGGAGAGGAGCCGCGGTGGTAAACGCTGATCAGCTCCTCGCGCGCAAGCTCTTGGCTGCCCTCGCCGACGATGTCGTCGAACCGTTCTTTCAGCCGATCGTGTCGTTGGACAATGGCCACATCCTCGGGCTCGAAGTGCTTGCCCGCTGGAATGATCCGGATGACGGTTTCATCGCCCCCGACCGATTCATTCCGATCGCGGATCGCTTCGGTTTGCTCGATCGCCTGCTCGATCAACTGATGCGCCGGGCGTTCTCGGCCGCCGCCGACTGGCCGCACCACCTCTTCCTCGGCTTCAACGTCTCGCCATCGCAATTGCGCAGCGCCGATCTGGCCACCAGGATCGCCACGGCCGCCGTCGAGTCCTCATTTCCGTTGAGCCGCGTGCACATTGAAGTCACCGAGTCCGGGTTGATCGAAGACCTGACCCAGCCGCGCCAGACGTTGGACCGGCTGATCAGCCTGGGCTGCATGATCGCCATGGACGATTTCGGCACCGGCTATTCCAGCCTGACCTGGCTCAGCACCCTGCCGTTCTCGAAACTCAAGATCGACGCCAGCTTCGTGACCGCGATGGAAGACCACTACCAGAGCCGCAAGATCGTCGACGCGGTGGTGAGCCTCGGCCACAGCCTGGGCCTGGCGGTCGTGGCCGAAGGAGTCGAGACCGCGGGGCAGGCCAACCTGCTCAGGGCGATGGGTTGCAGGTTGGCCCAGGGGTACCTGTTCGCCCGGCCGATGGCCGCCCAGCAGGTGCCGGATCTATTGCCCCGGCCTGAACGGTCAGAGGCGATGCCGTTGGAAGCCCGGGTCCGCAGGCTGCACGAGGCCTACGGCGAGGATGCGCCGGTCGCGTTCACGGACCCGGCAGGCGTCGTCGTCTCCGCGAGCCCGGCCTTCAACGAAACGGTGGATGCCGACGGGGAAGTGGCCGGCCGTCACATCTGGGATCTGATCGGGGTGACCCACGACCGAGTGGCCGAACTGCGGGCCGCCGACCTGCTCGACGAGCCGGTTCCACCCCTGATGGGGACCATGCCCGATGGGTCGACGAGTGAGATCCTGATCCGTCCGGTCAAGGACGAGAGCTGCGAACTGGTCGGCTACTCAGTCGAATTCGGCGATCACCGGACTGGAATGGCATCGTAAATTTCAGTGAAAAGCCCTGTGTTTCAACAAGGCTCGGCGCACTAGCTGGATGCTGCGGCAGCCGGCGCGGCGGAGCTCGACGAACTCGACGAATCGCTGGAGCTCGACGACTTCTCCGAACTCGACGAGGACGACGATTCCGACTTGCTGGTCGTGCTGCTGCTCTTGCCCGCTTCGCGGCTGTCGGTGCGGTAGAAACCGCTGCCCTTGAACACCACGCCCACCGAGTTGAACAGCTTGCGGAGCCGGCCGGAGCACTGGGGGCAGCTGGTCAGCGCGTCGTCGGTGAACGCCTGCACCGCGTCGAAGCGGTTGTCGCACTCGGTACACGCGTAGCTGTAGGTCGGCACAGGAACCTCCGGGACGAGACTTGGTCTGTTAGCACTCTACCGTGCCAAGTGCTAGAACCGCCATCTGGCACGTATCATTCCCGCAACCCGCGCCGGGGGAACAGCGCGGCGAAATGCGTGAAAATCGGTTCGAGGGGGAAGGTGCGGGTGCATGGTAGGCCGGTGGCCTCATGCGGTGTCCGCCAGCGCGATCAGGCCGTGTTTGGGGGTGAGTACATGGGTCATCCGAACGTCATGAGGTTCGTCGGGCAGTTCGTCGAGGAGTTCGTCGTCCCGGACGACCGCGACCAGCGTGGTCGTGGGTCTGCGCAGCGGCAGCGAGCGGTCGTAGAAGCCGCCGCCGCGCCCCAGCCGTACGCCGTGGCGGTCTACCGCCAGCGCAGGCACCAGCACGATGTCCGCCTCGGCCACGGCCGTGCTCGGCAGCCAGGGCTCGGCGGGCTCCAGCAGTCCGAATCGCGCCGCCACCAGGGCACCGGGCCGGTAGACGCCCCACAGCAGGGGGAGTGGCTCGCCTCGCGCGTCGGATCGGGTGACCGGCAACAGCACTCGCGCGCAGAGCGCGCGCAGCCGGTCCACCATCTGCGGCGAGCCGGGCTCGGCGCCGACCGGCAGGTAGGCGCACACCGTGTGATCCCGGCGCACGAACCCGGCAAGGTGATCGGCGAGCGCTCGCGCCTCGGCCGCCCGGATTGCGTCGGGCACGGTCCGGCGCGCCGCCAACCGGGCGGCGCGGTGTTCGGCTTTAGTACCGGCGAGCACGCCGTCCACCATGGCAGCGCGCCGGTCAATTGCGCCAGAGTGAAGGACAAACATGTTGCCGATAGGGTGTGAACGATGAGGCCGCCACAGGTCCCCATCCCGCGCACAGCGATCGTCCCCGCGGCCGGATTGGGAACACGATTCCTGCCCGCCACCAAGACTGTGCCCAAGGAGCTGTTGCCGGTCGTGGACACCCCCGGCATCGAGCTGGTCGCCGAGGAGGCCGCCGAGGCGGGTGCCGAGCGGCTGGTCATCGTGACCTCCGAGGGCAAGGACAGCGTGGTCGCCCACTTCGTCGAGGACCTGCTGCTCGAAGGCACGCTCGAGGCGCGCGGTAAGAAGGCGATGCTGGAAAAGGTGCGCCGCGCCCCGGCCCTGATCAAGGTCGAATCGGTGGTGCAACACGAGCCGCTGGGCCTCGGCCATGCGGTCGGCTGCGTCGAAGCCGTGCTGTCGCCGGACGAGGACGCGGTGTCGGTGTTACTGCCCGATGACCTGGTGCTGCCCACCGGCGTGCTCGAGACGATGGCGAAGGTGCGGCACAAACGGGGCGGCACGGTGCTGTGCGCCATCGAGGTGTCCGCCGACGAGGTCAGCGCCTATGGCGTCTTCGACGTCGAGACGGTGCCGGATGCGGCGAACCCGAATGTGCTCAAGGTCAACGGCATGGTGGAGAAGCCCAAGCCGGAGGACGCGCCCTCCCTGTACGCGGCGGCCGGGCGCTATCTGTTGGATCGCGCGATATTCGACGCGTTGCGCCGGGTGGACCGCGGTGTCGGCGGGGAGATCCAGCTGACCGACGCGATCGAGTTGCTGATCACGGAAGGGCATCCGGTGCATGTTGTGGTGCACCGCGGCTCTCGACACGACTTGGGAAATCCCGGCGGCTACCTGAAGGCTGCGGTTGACTTTGCGTTGGATCGTGACGACTATGGCCCCGATTTGCGGCGATGGTTGACGGCGCGCCTAGGCCTGGCCGACAAGACCGACCAGTAGGAGCTTGGCGGGGCCCGCGCGAGGAGGAGCTCGAAGCAGAAAGGCGCGCGGTGCGTTCGGTAGAGGAACAGCAGGCCAGGGTGGCGGCCGCCGCGGTGGCGCCACGCCCGGTACGAGTCCCGATCGCCGAGGCCCAGGGTCTGATGTGTGCCGAGGAAGTCATCACCGAACATCCGCTGCCGGGTTTCGACCAGGCTGCGATCGACGGTTACGCCGTCCGCAGCGTCGACGTCCAGGGGATCGGCGCCGATCCCGACGACGAGGCAGGCGACGGCCAGATCAGCCTGCCGGTGATGGGTGTCATCGAGGCGGGTGCACGTACGCCGAGCCGGCTGCAGCCCAAGCAGGCCGCCCGCGTGCAGACCGGCGCACCGATGCCGACGCTGGCCGATGCCGTATTGCCGCTGCGCTGGACCGACGGCGGCCAGGCCCGGGTGCGAGTGCTGCGCGGAGTGCGCTCGGGTGCCTATGTTCGTCGGGCGGGTGACGACGTGCAGCCGGGCGATGTCGCCGTGCGCGCCGGCGCGATCATCGGCGCCGCGCAGGTCGGGCTGCTCGCCGCGGTCGGCCGCGAGCGGGTGCTGGTACATCCGCGGCCGCGGGTGAGCGTGATCAGCGTCGGCGGTGAGCTCGTCGACATCTCCCGCACACCGGGCAACGGTCAGGTCTACGACGTGAACTCGTATGCGATCGCGGCCGCCGCGCGCGACGCTGGTGCCGAGGTGAACCGGATCGGCATCGTCAGCACCGATCCGAAAGAACTGCGCGAGGTGGTCGAAGGCCAACTCACCCGGGCCGAGCTGGTGGTGATCGCCGGCGCGGTCGGCGGCGCGGCCGCCGAGGGGGTTCGCTCGGTGCTGTCGCGGCTCGGTGAGATGGAAGTCACCCGCATCGCCATGCACCCGGGGTCGGTGCAGGGCTTCGGTCAGCTGGGCCGCGACGGGGTGCCGACCTTCCTGTTGCCGGCCAATCCGGTCAGCGCGCTGGTCGTGTTCGAGGTGATGGTCCGTCCGCTGATCCGGCTGTCCCTGGGCAAGCGGCAGTCGATGCGGCGTGTCGTGCAGGCTCGGGCGTTGTCGCCGATCTCGTCGGTGCCCGGCCGCAAGGGATTCCTGCGGGGCCAGCTGATGCGCGACCAGGACACCGGCGAATATCTGGTGCAGGCCCTCGGCGGTGCGCCCGGGGCCTCGTCTCATCTGCTGGCCACACTCGCCGAGGCCAATTGCTTGGTGGTGGTGCCCACCGAGGTCGATCAGGTGCGCACCGGCGAGTTCGTCGATGTCGCTTTCCTGGCTCAACGAGGCTGAGCCGCGGAGCGCGCGTGAACTTGTGGCGTAATAGTTCCCTGCACCCGGGATGGCCCGCCGCCGTGGGTCCGCTGCGGGTGCGGGCCGGGCTCATCCGGCTGCGTCCGGTGCGGATGCGCGATGCGGCGATGTGGAGCCGCATCCGGTTGGCCGACCGTCGGTATCTGGAGCCGTGGGAGCCGACGGCCGAGGTCGATTGGACTGTGCGGCATGCGGTTTCGTCATGGCCTGCGGTGTGCTCAGGACTTCGGGCCGAGGCGCGCAAGGGCAGGATGCTGCCGTATGTGATCGAGCTCGACGGGCAGTTCAGCGGTCAGCTCACGATCGGCAACGTGACGCACGGGGCGCTGCGCTCGGCGTGGATCGGTTACTGGGTATCGCGCGCGGTGACCGGTGGTGGGGTGGCCACCGGCGCGCTGGCGCTGGGTCTCGACCACTGTTTCGGGCCGGTCGGCCTGCACCGGGTCGAGGCGACCGTGCGCCCGGAGAACGCGGCGAGTCGGGCCGTGCTGGCCAAGGTGGGCTTCCGCGAGGAGGGCCTGCTGGAGCGGTATCTCGATGTCGACGGTGCGTGGCGGGACCACCTGCTGGTGGGGATGACGGTGGAAGAGGTTGAGGGCTCGGTGGCGGGGCGGTTGGTGCATCGCGGGCTCGCACGCTGGGCGTGATCGACGAGGCCAGTTGTTACTAATGTGACATTTGTGGCTGGTGGTGCTTGTCAAGGGCAAATTACAAGTGTGTAATTGACCTCGGCGCGCCGTCGCGGGTTGCCAAGGTCACGGACCTAGCCTGGACGGGAAAGGAGCAGGCCACATGCCAAGCATCCCCCAGTCATTGCTCTGGATTTCGCTCGTGGTGCTCTGGTTGTTCGTGTTGGTCCCGATGCTCATCAGCAAGCGCGACAACGTCCGCCGCACGAGCGACGTCGCGCTTGCCACCCGGGTGCTCAACGGTGACGAGAAGTCGCGCCGGTTCAAGCGCAGCGGCCCGTCCGCCGGCCATCGGCATGATCCGGATTGGCAGCCCGAGGAAGACCAGTTCGACGACCTGGACTCCGACGACGCCCCGTCGCGTACCCGCTCGGTAGTGGTGGTCGCCGCGGCGGCCGACGAGGCCGAGCCCGACTACCTCGACGTCGACGTGGTCGACGAGGACTCCGGCGCGCTGCCGGTCGGCGGCACCGCGCGCAGCGCCGACGTTCAGCCGACGCTGTTCGACGAGGCGTTGGTCGCCGAGGAGCCGGTGGCCGACAGCGAGGCCGAGGACGAGCCCGCCGAAACCGAAACTCCCCAGAGCGACGACACCGATCAGTTCCAGGCCGTCAGCGACGACGAGCAGCCGCAGGACGGCACGAACGACGAATACGAATACGTCGAGGACACTTCGGGCCTGGAGGCCGAGGAGGAGCCGGCGACGACGGCGACGCCGCGGGCGAGCCGGCCGCGACGCTCGGAGTCCGCCACCGCCGCCGCGGTCAGCGCGCGCAAGTACCGCTTCCGCAAGCGGGCGCTGCTGGTGATGGCCGCGGTCATGGTGCTCACCGCGGTGCTGTCATTCACCGTCAGCCCTGGCCTGTGGTGGGCCACCGGATCGGCCGGTGCGGTCACGGTTCTCTACCTGGCCTATCTGCGTCGCCAGACCCGGATCGAGGAGCAGGTGCGCAGGCGCCGCCAGCAGCGGATGGCGCGCTCGCGCCTTGGCGTGGAGAACACCGAAGACCGCGAGTTCGATGTCGTGCCGTCACGGCTGCGACGCCCCGGTGCGGCGGTGCTGGATATCGACGACGAGGACCCGATCTTCGAGCACCTGGACGAGGTCGCGTTCGCCAGGCACTTCGACCTGCCGCGGGCGGCGGGGCAGTAGGTCGCCGGTTTCGGCAAGGCGGGCTGGTACTGGTAGCCTGCTAGCGACCAAGGGGCTATGGCGCAGTTGGTAGCGCGACTCGTTCGCATCGAGTAGGTCAGGGGTTCGATTCCCCTTAGCTCCACCGAAAATTGTCGTAGGCGACGGCGAGTAAACTACGGGTGAAATCTCAACCCGAGGAGGAAGCCACGTCCGCCGACAGGCCAAACCTGGTCGAACTCATCATGTACTCGTACGGGTTCAAGAAGCTGCCCGCGTCCATGCGCGACTGGGTCGCCAACGATCTCGCGGGCCCTGGCGCTGCCCGGCGGTTCATGCTCAAGGCGGCCGTACCGCCGCTGCTCATCCTGGCGCCGCTTTGGCTGCTGCCGGTGGAGAACAACTCGGTCTACGTACACGCCGAGATGACGGTGCCGATCTATCTGTGGACGCTGGCGATATCGCTTGCGCTGAACAAGGTGTGGCGCCGCCACCGGCTCGCCGTGCACGGCTTGGACCCCAACCTCGTGGACGTGGTCAAGCGCGAGAAGAACGCCAAGCTCGAGCAGGACTACATCGCGCGGTTCGGCCCGCGTCCCGCCGACGCCGAGCGGCAGAAGAACAGCAACCCGTTCTTCTAGATCAGTCCGCGATGTCGAACGCCGCGATCACCTTCGTCGGCGTGATCCGCACCACGAGCTCACCCGGCACGCCGTTGCGGCGGCCGTACTCCTCGGCGCGATCCGCGCCCATGTAGCGGGCCGCGATCCGCGTCGCGGTGTCGAGCAGGTCGTCGGGGTCCTCGCTCAGCGACGCAGTCCCCTGAACCTGAGCGAAAGAGAACGGCGGACTCTGGTCGTCGACGCAGATCGACACTCGCGGATCGCGGCTCAGGGCACGCCCTTTGGCGGTCGCCTTGCCGGTGTTGAACACCAGCTCGTTGCCGTCGACGACGAACCACACCGGTGCGACGAGCGGTCTGCCGTCGGACGCGAGATAGGCCAGCTTGGCCGTCCGAGTGCCCTCGGACAAGAACGCGATCACTTCCTCAGAAAGTTCGTCCATGTCATCGAGGCTAGGCGCATGAACACAGGAAGCGTTTCGACCGAGGCCGCCGGTGGCAATACTCGAGTGGCGCGTCGTCGGGTTTGGCAGGCAAGGTTGTAGGCAGTACAAGGTCAGGAGTCTCATGTCGCAGACGGTGGAGTCCACGCCCGACGATGGACCACCCGACGAGGGTGAGCACGGTAACGCTCCCGCCGAGATCACCTACGACGAGCATCTGCACCCCGCGCGGCCAAAGACATTGCGCTTCCGTCCGCGGGTGCGAAACCCGTTCGTGCGCAGGTCGATTGCGCAGGACGGCTTGCCTACGGCGGATAATCAGGCGTACGTGTCGTGGCTGCTGTCACAGTCGATGCTCGCCGACGCCAACGAGATCAGCCAGCAGTTCTCCGGGCAGGGCTCGATGTGGCAGAACCCGTATGCCACGCCCAGCCCGCGTGGTGCGGTAGACGCCGCGTCGGTCTGGTTCACCGCGTACCCGCTTTCGCTCATCACCCGGCCGGACGAGTCGTTCCTCAAGGCCATGGCCGACGAGGCGATGTGGAAAGCGTTCGCCGAGATCGGTATCGAAGGTATCCACACCGGGCCGGTCAAGCGCGCGGGTGGCATCTCGGGCTGGCAGCTGACGCCCAGCGTGGACGGCCATTTCGACCGCATCAGCACCCAGATCGACCCGGCATTCGGGACCGAGGAAGAGTTCCGGCAAATGTGCGGTACCGCGAACTGGTACGGCGGCACCATTCTCGACGACATCGTGCCCGGCCACACCGGCAAGGGCGCGGACTTCCGACTAGCGGAGATGAAGTACGCCGACTATCCGGGCATCTATCACATGATCGACATCGACCCGCTGGACTGGGAGCACCTTCCCGACGTGCCTGCGGGCCGGGACTCGGTCAACGTCGACGCCGCGACCGAGGAGTGGCTCGACAAGGCCGGCTACATTATCGGCCGCCTGCAGCGCGTGATCTTCTACGCCGAGGGCATCAAGGAGACGAACTGGAGCGTCACCCGTCCCGTCGTCGGCATCGACGGTGTTGAGCGGCGGTGGGTGTACCTGCACTACTTCAAGGAAGGTCAGCCCTCGATCAACTGGCTCGACCCGTCGTTCGCCGGTATGCGGCTGGTCATCGGCGACGCGCTGCACTCGCTGACCGACCTCGGTTCCGGCGGGCTGCGGTTGGACGCCAACGGATTCCTCGGCGCCGAGAAGACCTCCGGCGATGACGGTGTCGGCTGGTCGGAAGGTCACCCGCTATCCCAGGCGGCCAACCAGTTCATCGGGAGCATGGTCCGCAAGCTGGGCGGGTTCACGTTCCAGGAACTCAACCTGACGATCGACGACATCAAGGAAACCAGCGGCACCGGCGCCGACCTGTCCTACGACTTCGTCAACCGGCCCGCCTATCACCACGCGCTGGCGACCGGCGACACCGAATTCCTGCGCCTCACCCTGCGTACCGCCATCGAACTCGGCGTCGATCCGGCGTCACTGGTGCATGCGCTGCAGAATCATGACGAACTGACCTACGAGCTGGTGCATTGGTCGAACGGGCACAAGGACGACGTCTATACCTACAAGGGCCACGAGATCACCGGCGAGGCGCTCGGTGAACGCGTTCGCACCGACCTCACCGAGGCTCTCACCGGACCGGCGGCGCCCTACAACCGGGTCTTCACAACGAACGGAATCGCCTGCACCACAGCGACAGTCATCGCCGCGACACTGGGCTATCGCGACCTCGACGAGATCGACGACATCGATCGTATCCGCCGGGCCCATCTGCTACTGGCGATGTTCAACGCGCTGCAGCCGGGGGTGTTCGCGCTCTCCGGCTGGGATCTGTGCGGCATGCTGACGTTGCCCGCGGCAGAGGTATCCAACCTGTTGCACGGTGGAGATACCCGCTGGATTCACCGCGCCGCCCATGATCTGATGGGTGTCAATCCGGACGCGACGAAGTCCAACGCCGGAATGCCGCGTGGCAGAAGCCTTTACGGTCCGATTCCCACACAGCTCGACGACGACACCAGCTTCCTGCGTCAACTCCAGGCGATCCTGCGGGTGCGGGCGCACTACGGCATCGCGACCAGCAGACAGATCGACATCCCGGAAGTGTCGCATCGCGGCATGTTGGTGATGGTGCACCAGCTCAACGAACCGCAGCAGTATCAACTGACCGTGTTGAACTTCGCCAACGAGGACATCGCCGGCACGGTCCGGTCCAAGACGCTGCCGCCCGGGGCCACCGTGCGGGACATGTTCACCGGCACACAGATCGCCGTCGTCGACGACCTGCACAGCTTTGCCGTCGAGATGATCCCGCACCACGGGATGTCGCTGCTGGTCGAACTCGCGCCGTCGGACGAGGATCCACCGGACTACCGGGGGCGGCGGCCGCCCCGGGAGGGAGACGGCCGCCGCGAGCGGGAGCCTCAGAGGGCCACGAACGAGGTGCCCAGCTGAACTCCCCACACTCCAGCGTTGGCGTTCCACACGACCGGTGCGAACGGCGCCCACGGCGGAGGCGGGGGAGCGGGCAGTGCCCACGCCGGCGGGGTCACATCATCGATCACGTCATCGACGTACTCCGGAACCCACTTCAGGTGGCCCGGCGGCGGGAAGCCGTGGTGCCCGGGCGGCAGTGGATGGCCGGGGCCGCCGACGTTCACACCGGGACCGGGCGGCAGCGGCCACGGAACCTGCGGGTCGGCCTGTGCGACACCACTGGCAGCCCCGAGAGCGCCGGCGCCGAGGGCGGCGGCAAGGGCAGTCTTCGCGGCGATGTGTTTGAGCGTCATAGTGCTACTCCTTCGTCATTGGGTCTGCGTCGTATGCCGGATCGCATGCGACACGTTCTCGCAGACATCGGGGACAGGGAACGGACT
>JAEZIA010000129.1 GCA_023416315.1 Actinomycetes bacterium | reverse complement strand
GGCACCGGCGGCGGTCGTCGGCCGGCTGCGGGCGGTGGTCTGCGCGCCGGAAGGCGCGGTCACTGAGGGTGAACGCGCCACCGCCGCACAGCAATTGGCCAGGTTGGCAGTCGAGGGTGTGCCGGGCGCGGACCCGTCGCAGTGGTACGGCATGACGACGGTGAGCACGCAGGAGCCGCTGTGGAGCGGCGAGCACACCGTGACGCTGAGCCCCTCGACGCTGCAGACGCTCGCCGACTGCCCGCTGCGCTGGCTGGCCGAACGGCACGGCGGCACCGACCGCCGCGAGCTGCGGTCCACCCTCGGCTCGGTGGTGCACGCGCTGATCGCCGACCCGGCGACCAGCGCCGAGCAGTTGACCGCCGACCTGGAAAAGCTCTGGGACACGTTGCCGTTCGACTCGGCGTGGTACGCCGAGAACGAACTCGACCGGCACCGGGGGATGCTCGAGGCATTCGTGGCGTGGCGCGCCGCGACCCGCCACGAGCTGACCGAGGTCGGCACCGAGGTCGCCGTCGACGGTGTGATCGCCGAGCCCGGCGAGGATCACCCCGGGGTGCGGGTGCGTGGGCGGGTGGATCGGCTCGAGCGCGACGCGCAGGGCCGGCTGGTGATCGTCGACGTCAAGACCGGCAAGAGCCCGGTCACCAAGGACGAGGCCCAGCGGCATGCCCAACTCGGGCTCTATCAGTTGGCCATCGCCGAAGGCGCACTCGCCGAGGGGGATCAACCGGGCGGTGGCCGGCTGGTGTACGTCGCCAAGCCGAACGCGTCCGGTGCGACCGAGCGGGAGCAGTCCGCGCTGACCCCGGACAGCGCCACCGAGTGGCAGAACACGGCTCGGCAGGCCGCCGCCGCGACCGCCGGACCGCAGTTCACCGCCCGGGTCAACGACGGCTGCGCGCATTGCCCGATGCGTCCGGCCTGCCCCGCGCACACCGCACCGCGAACGGAGCCGTCATGACCTACACCCCGACGGAACTCGCTGAGGCGCTTGGTCTTCCGACCCCCACCAACGAGCAGGCCGCGGTCATCGCCGCCCCGCCGGGGCCGCTGGTCGTGATCGCCGGTGCCGGCGCGGGCAAGACCGAGACCATGGCCGCGCGGGTGGTGTGGCTGGTGGCCAACGGATTCGCCGACCCCGGGCAAGTGCTCGGGCTGACGTTCACCCGCAAGGCGGCCGGCCAACTGCTGCGCCGGGTGCGCTCCCGGCTGGCCCGCCTGGCCGGCCACCTCGGCGGCGCCGCCCCGCAGGGCGCACCGACCGTGAGCACCTATCACGCGTTCGCCGGTGCGCTGCTGCGCGAGTACGGCCCGCTGCTGCCGGTCGAGCCCGACGCCCGGCTGCTCGGCGAAACCGAACTGTGGCAGTTGGCTTTCGAGGTGGTCAGCAGTTATCCGGGTCCGCTGGACACCGAGAAGGACCCGGCCGGTATCACCTCGATGGTGCTGAAGCTCTCCGGTGAGCTGGCCGAGCATCTGGTCGACACCGAGCAGCTGTGCGACACCCACCTCGAACTCGACCGCCTGGTGCATCACCTGCCCGCCGGTCGGAATCAGCGCGACCGCGGGCCGAACCAGTTCCTGCTGGGCATGCTGGCCACCCAGACCGAACGCAGCGCGCTGGTGCCGCTGATCGACGCCCTGCACGCCCGGATGCGGGCCGACAAGGTGATGGACTTCGGCTCGCAGATGTCGGCGGCGGCGCGGCTGGCCTCGACCTGCCCGCAGGTGGGGGAGCAGCTGCGCGCCCGCTACCGGGTGGTGCTGCTCGACGAGTACCAGGACACCGGCCACGCCCAGCGCATCGCGCTGTCGTCGTTGTTCGGCGAAGGCGCCGACGAGGGGCTGGCGCTGACCGCGGTGGGCGATCCGATCCAGTCGATCTACGGGTGGCGGGGCGCGTCGGCCACCAACCTGCCGCGCTTCACCACCGACTTCCCGCAAGCCGACGGCTCCCCGGCGCCGACGCTGGAACTGCGGACCAGCTGGCGCAACCCGCCGAGCACGCTGCACATCGCCAACGCGGTCTCGGCCGAGGCCCGCCGCCGCTCGGTGGCGGTCAAGGCGCTGCGGGCCCGCCCCGGCGCCGAGGACGGCACGGTGCGTTGCGCGCTGCTCGCCGATGTCGCCGCCGAGCGGGACTGGCTTGCCGACCACATCGCGGGGCGGTACGCCGCCGCGGCCGCCGACGGCGTCGAGCCGCCGACCGCGGCGGTGCTGGTGCGCCGCAACGCCGATGCCGGTCCGATCGCCGAGGCGCTGACCGCCCGGGGCGTGCCGGTGGAAGTCGTGGGCCTGGCCGGGCTGCTGTCGATCACCGAGGTCGCCGACGTGGTGGCGATGGTGCGCCTGGTCGCCGACCCGGCGGCCGGGGCGGCGGCCATGCGGGTGTTGACCGGCCCGCGCTGGCAGCTGGGCGCCGCCGACCTCGCCGCGCTGTGGCGACGGGCGGTCGTACTGGACGGCGCGCGACCGGCGGCCGCCACCGCCGAGCAGATCGCCGCCTCGGCCGCCCCCGACGCCGACACCGCGAGCCTGGCCGACGCGCTGGCGGATCCGGGTCCCGCCGAGGCATATTCGGCGGACGGCTACCTCCGCATCACCGCGCTGGCAAGCGAATTGGCAAGACTGCGAACCCTATTGGGTCACCCGGTCACCGAGCTCGTCGGCGAAGTACGGCGCGTGCTCGGCGTCGACGTCGAGGTGCGGGCCGCCCAGCCCGTCGCCGCGGGGTGGGCGGGTGCCGAGCACCTGGACCGGTTCGCCGAGGTCGTCGCCGACTACGCCACCCGGCCGGGTGCGAGCATCACCGGCCTGCTGGCCTTCCTCGACGCGGCGCTGGTGGTGGAGAACGGGCTGGCCCCCGCCGAGATCAGCGTGGCGACCGGACGAGTGCAGGTGCTGACCGTGCACGCCGCAAAGGGCCTCGAGTGGCAGGTGGTGGCCGTCCCACATCTGTCCGACCGGGTCTTTCCGTCCACCGCGTCCAAGCGCACCTGGCTGTCCGATCCGTCCGACCTGCCGCCGCTGCTGCGCGGTGACCGGGCCGCGGAAGGATTGCACGGGGTGCCGGTGCTGGACACGTCGGCGGTGACCGACCGAAAAGCCTTGGCCGACAGCATCATGGCGCACAAAAAGCAGCTCGAGCAGCGCCGCCTCGACGAGGAGCGCAGGCTGCTGTATGTCGCGATCACCCGGGCCGAGGACACCCTGCTGCTCTCCGGCCACCACTGGGGCCCCACCGGCAGCAAGCCGCGCGGACCATCGGACTTCCTGCGGGAGATCAAAGACATCATCGACGACGCCGACGCCGCCGGCCAGCCCTGCGGTCAGGTGGAGCAGTGGGCGCCGCCGCCCGCCGACGGTGATCGAAACCCGTTGCGCGACATGGCTAGTGAAGCGATCTGGCCGGCGGATCCGCTGGGCCGGGCTCGCGCCGACATCGAAGCCGGCGCCGCATTGGTCAACGCCGCGCTCGCGGGCGGCGTCGACGGCACCGGCGAGGACCCGGAGAACTGGGCCGCCGATGTCGACGCGCTGCTGGCCGAACGGTCCCGCATCGCCGCACCGCCACCGGTCGAGCTTCCCGGCCAGCTGTCGGTGAGCGCACTGGTGGAACTCGACCGAGATCCCGCCGCCCTGCGCCGGCTGACCCGGCGGCTGCCGTCGCGCCCGGATCCGCACGCGATGCTCGGCACCGCGTTCCACGAGTGGGTGCAGCGTTTCTACGGCGCCGAGCGGCTGTTCGACCTCGACGACCTGCCCGGTGCCGTCGACGGCATCGCCGCCGAGACCGAGGAACTCGACACCCTGCGCGATGCGTTCACAAAATCCCCGTGGGCCGCGCGCACCCCGGTCGACGTGGAGGTGCCGTTCGAGATGGCGATCGGCGAGACCGTGGTGCGCGGACGCATCGACGCCGTGTTCGCCGACGCCGACGGTGGCATGACCGTCGTCGACTGGAAGACCGGCGAACCGCCCGCCGACGACGACGCCAAGCGGCACGCCGCCGTCCAGCTCGCGGTCTACCGCCTGGCCTGGGCGGCGCTCAGGGGCTGCCCCGAGTCGCAGGTACGCGCCGCGTTCCACTACGTGCGCTCGGGTGTCACCGTGATGCCGGAAAACCTCGCCGGCCCAGACGAATTGGTGGCGCTGCTGGCGGGCGCTAGTAGCGCGGAGCGTTACGCCGGATCGCCAGCGCCTGGGTGATCATCGGCAGCTGCAGCGGCAACCGGGCCAGCGCCACCAGCTTCATCGGCAGCGGCTTGTCCTTCCACAGCCGAACCATGTTGATGTTGGCGGGGAACACCGCCAGGAACAACGCGATCGCGAACGCGGCCCCGGCGCGGCGGGTCCGCGGCACCAGCAACATGGTGCCGATACCGACCTCGGCGACCCCGGAGGCGTAGGTGTAGAACCGGGCGTCACCGGGAAGCTCGGCGGGCACGATGCCGTCGAAGGGCTTGGGCGCCACGAAATGCCCGACACCGATGCCGATCAGCATCAGCGCGGTTCGGTAGGCAGGCAACTGACTGGGGCGCGGGGGTTCGAGTTCGGTCGTCGTCGAGGGCATGGGTACATAATGCTGGAGTGGCGGCACCCAAGACGAGAGGGTTGGACACGATGACGGAGTCGTGTGGCCAAGGGTAGGTTGCGGCGCAGGCTCGAGGCCATCGACGAGAACCTGGCAGCCAAGCCCGACAGTGCGCTCGTCGAATATCTGCACATCCCGGAGAAGTTCGTCAGTCCGGGCCGTCGCATCGCCCGCCGGCTGCTGTACGCGCTGACGGCGCTGTTCCTGGCCGTGTTCATCGTCTACCTGGACCGCGACGGCTACCGCGACGTCCGCGGGGACTCGATGACGTTCCTGGACTGCCTGTATTACGCCACGGTGTCGCTGTCGACCACCGGCTACGGCGACATCACGCCGTACACCGAGACCGCGCGGTTGGTGAACGTCCTGGTCATCACCCCGCTTCGGGTGGCCTTCCTGATCGTGCTGGTCGGTACCACCGTCGAAACCCTGACCACGGCGTCGCGGCAGGCTCTCAAGATTCAGCGTTGGAGGAACAGCGTGCGCAACCACACCGTCGTCATCGGCTACGGGACGAAAGGCAGGACAGCGGTCGCGGCGATGATCGGCGACGGCGTCGCGCCCGCCGACATCGTCGTCGTCGACACCGACCAACCCTCGCTGGATCGGGCCAACGCCGCCGGACTGGTCACCGTGCGCGGTGACGCCAACAAGTCCGACGTGCTGCGCCTGGCCGGCGCCCAGCACGCCAACTCGATCATCGTCGCCACCAACAGCGATCCGACCGCGGTGCTGGTCACCCTGACCGCCCGCGAGCTGGCCCCGAAAGCCAAGATCATCGCCGCGGTGCGGGAAGCCGAAAACCAGCACCTGCTGCGCCAATCCGGCGCCGACTCGGTGGTGGTGTCCTCGGAAACCGCGGGCCGGCTGCTCGGCATCGCCACCACCACACCCAGCGTTGTTGAGATGATCGAAGACCTGCTGACCCCGGATGCCGGGTTCGCGATCGCCGAACGCGAGGTCGAGCACAAGGAGGTCGGCGGCTCACCCCGGCACCTGCCCGACATCGTGCTCGGCGTGGTCCGCAACGGGAAGCTGCTGCGCGTCGACGACCCGGATGTCGACGCCCTGGAGAGCACCGACCGGCTGCTCTACGTCCGGGCCACTGGAGACTAGAAGACGTGAGTTTCCGACTGCGGAACGTTCCGCTGCTATCCCGGGTGGGTGCCGACCGCGCCGATCATCTGCGCACCGACGTCGACGCCGCCATCGCCGGCTGGGCCGAGGCCGCCCTGTTGCGCGTCGACCACCGCAACCAGGTGATGATCGCCGACGGCCGGGTGTCGCTGACCCCGGCGGCCAAGCTCGCCGAGAAGCCGCCGCCGGACGCGGTGTTCCTGGGCCGCCTGCAGGACGACCGCCACGTGTGGGCGGTGCGGGCCGCTTTGGAGGCGCCCGAGGATGGTGAGGGTGAGGTGTCCGATCTGCGTCGCGGCGCCCAACAGATCGACGACGTCAGTGCCCAGCTACTGGCCTCGGCGCTGGCCCTGCTGAATTGGCATGAGAACGCCCGCTACAGCCCGGTGGACGGCTCACCGACCAAGGCGATCAAGGCCGGCTGGTCGCGGGTCAATCCGCTCACCGGTCACGAGGAGTTCCCGCGTATCGACCCGGCCATCATCGTGTTGGTGCACGACGGGCACGACCGGGCGGTGCTGGCCCGCCAGACCGTGTGGCCGCAGCGGCTGTTCTCGTTGCTCGCCGGGTTCGTCGAAGCGGGCGAGTCGTTCGAAGGCTGCGTGGTGCGGGAGGTCGCCGAGGAGGTCGGCCTGGAAGTACGCGACGTCGAGTATCTGGGCAGCCAGCCGTGGCCGTTCCCGCGGTCGCTGATGGTGGGTTTCCACGCGATCGGCGATCCCGAGCAGGAGTTCGTCTTCCACGACGGCGAGATCGCCGAGGCGGCCTGGTTCACCCGCGCCGAAGTGCGCGAGGCGCTCGACCACGGCGACTGGAACAGCGAGTCGTCGTCGAAACTGCTGCTGCCCGGCTCGATTTCGATTGCCCGCGAGATCATCGAGTCCTGGGCGGCGCACGGCCTGGACTAGGACGCCAGCTTGGCCTGAACCTCTTTGAGGCTGGGGTTGGTCAGAGCCGAACCATCGGCGAACTTCACCGTCGGCACGGTCTGGTTGCCGTTGTTGACCGACATCACGAACTCCGCGGCGGCCGGGTCGTGCTCGATGTCGACCTCGGCGAAGGAGATCCCCGCCGATTTCAGCGCGGTCTTCAGGCGCTTGCAGTAGCCGCACCACACGGTGGAGTACATGGTGAGCTGAGGATCGTTGCCACTCATGAGCTCGAACCTAGCGGAGCGCCGACGTGCGATGTCCCCACCCCCTGCCAAGATGGAGCGCATGCCGGTGACCGTCGACCATCTGACCGGCCTCGACGACGAACAGCGCGAGGCCGTGCTGGCCGCCCGGGGGCCGTTGTGTGTGCTCGCCGGCGCCGGCACGGGTAAGACCCGGACCATCACCCACCGGATCGCCCACCTGGTGGCCAACGGGCATGTCGCCGCAGGCCAGGTGCTGGCGGTGACGTTCACCTCGCGCGCGGCGGGGGAGATGCGCGCCCGCCTGCGGGCGATGGACGCCCAGGGCATGGGCGCGCCGGTCGGGTCGGTGCAGGCGTTGACGTTCCACGCCGCGGCCCGGCGGCAGTTGCAGTACTTCTGGCCGCGGGTGGTCGGCGACACCGGCTGGCAGCTGCTGGACACCAAGTTCTCCGTCGTCGCCCAGGCCGCCAGCCGGGCTCGGCTGCAGGTCAGCACCGACGACGTCCGTGACCTGGCCGGTGAGATCGAATGGGCCAAGGCCTCGCTGATCAGTCCCGAGGGGTACGGCGCCGCGGTGGCCAAAATCCAGCGCGACATCCCACTGGACGCCGAGAAGGTCGCCACCGTCTACGCCGGCTACGAGAAGCTCAAGGCCAACCGCGACGGGATCGCGCTGCTGGATTTCGACGACCTGCTGCTGCACACCGCCGGGGCGATCGAGAACGACGCGGCGGTGGCCGCCGAGTTCCGGGACCGCTACCGCTGTTTCGTGGTCGACGAATACCAGGACGTGACCCCGCTGCAGCAGCGGGTGCTCGACGCGTGGCTGGGTAACCGCGACGACCTGACCGTCGTCGGCGACGCCAACCAGACCATCTACTCGTTCACCGGCGCCTCGCCGCGCTACCTGCTGGATTTCTCCCGCCAGTTCCCCGACGCCACGGTGGTCCGCCTCGAGCGCGATTACCGCTCCACCCCGCAGGTGGTGTCGCTGGCCAACCGGGTGATCGCCGCGGCCCGCGGTCGGGTGGCCGGCAGCAAGCTGCATCTGATCGGTCAGCGCGAGCCGGGCCCGTCGCCGACCTTCCACGAACACCCCGACGAGGTCGCCGAAGCGAAGTCGGTGGCGCGTTCGATCTCCCGGCTCGTCGAATCCGGAACGGCGCCAGCCGAAATCGCGGTGCTGTATCGCATCAATGCGCAGTCCGAGGTGTACGAGGAGGCGCTCACCGAGGCCGGTATCCCGTTCCAGGTGCGCGGCGGAGAGGGCTTCTTCAGCCGCCAGGAGATCCGCCAGTCGCTGCTGGCGCTGCAGCGGGCCGCCGAACGGGGAGCCCAGGGCGCGCTGCCGGAGATCGTCCGCCAGATCCTCGAACCGCTCGGCCTGACCGACGAACCGCCGGCTGGTACCAAGGCCCGGGAACGCTGGGAGGCGTTGACCGCGCTGGCCGAACTGGTCGACGACGAGGTCGCCACCCGCCCGCAGCTGGACCTGCCCGCGCTGGTCGCCGAACTACGGGTCCGGGCCGACGCCCGGCACCCTCCGGTGGTGCAGGGCGTCACGCTGGCCTCGCTGCACGCCGCCAAGGGCCTGGAGTGGGACGCGGTGTTCCTGGTCGGCCTGGCCGACGGCACGCTGCCGATCTCGCACGCATTGGCGCACGGTCCCGACAGCGAGGCGGTGGAGGAGGAACGGCGGTTGCTGTACGTCGGAATCACCCGCGCCCGAATGCATTTGGAGCTCAGCTGGGCGCTGGCTCGCACCCCGGGTGGCCGACAGGGCCGGCGTCCGTCGCGGTTCCTCAACGGCATCGCGCCGCAGACCCAATCCGAGCCGACGCCGAACCGGCCGCGGCGGCAGAAGGGCGCCACACCGCGCTGCCGGGTGTGCAACGCGGTGCTCAGCACGCCGCCGTCAATCATGTTGCGGCGCTGCGAAACCTGCTCGGTCGACA
>JAEZIA010000081.1 GCA_023416315.1 Actinomycetes bacterium | reverse complement strand
GAACACCGTGCCATCGCTGGCGATGGACAGCGGTGGCGCACCACCGCGCAGCTCGTGCGCCAGCCGCCGACCGGCCGCCCAGGTGCCGCCCTCCAGGATTCGGGCCAGGGGTAGCTGTCGGGCGTCCACACCGAGTTGCTCGCGTACCAGCGGCGCCAGTTCGTCGAGCAGCGTCACGGTCAACGCCCGCCACTCGACCACCACTTCGTCGGCGGGCGTGAAGGTCTGGCTCGCGTTGTTGCCGTCGCGCAGGCGGACCACACCGCTGTCCAGCAGCAGCCCACCGTTGCGGTACTCGGGCAGCGGAGTCAGCTCGTCAAGGTCGGTCACCGCGACGCCGGCCCACTCGAACGGCTCGAGCAGCGAGTACGTGAGCCACTGCGACAGCTTGTGGAACGGCATCCAGCCCGCGGTCAGGCCCGGACCGGCCAGCGCGGTATGGCGCCAGCAGTCGCCGAGCGGCTGATCGCCGATCATGTTGGTGCTGGGCCAGATTGGGGCCAGCGAGGTCAGGGCCGCGGTGAGGATGTCATGCGCGCACACACGGTCGTGTCCGCGTGCCACGTCGAGCAATCCGGCGGGCCGGACGGTGCCTGTATCAGCGAGGACGGCGCCCAGCCGGTGCAGGAGCGCGACGCGGCCGTCGAGCCCGACCAGCGGGTTGGCCGCGTCGGCCTGAAACGCCTCGGCGAGCCATGGCCCGCTCAATCCCGTCAACGCCGCGGCGTCGACCCGCAGCGGGTCGTCGGGCTCGGCGGAGAACAACCCCTCGGCGAAGGCATGAAAGCTGGCTACGCCCAGGCCTTCTGAGCGGCTCAGTCGCAGGCCGGTGCCCGGCTCGACGTACGACCAGTCGGGGCCTGCCCCGGCGTCGAGCAGCACGCTGACGACGGTGAGGTCGACGAGGGCGTTCGCGTCGGCCCCGAAAAGTGCCGCGGCTCTGCGGTCGACGCCGCCGGCTTCGAAGTGGCGCCACCGGCTGTGAAAGGGGATCTGCAGATCCGGATAGTTCGCGCGGGTGACCTCGGCGACCAGCGTGGCAGCCACGGGCAGGGCGTTGTCGTGCACGGTGAACCATCGGGAGTCGCCGCCGCGGGCGCGTTCGGTCAGCGTCGCGGCCCGCTCCCGGATCGTTCGGGTGCTGCGTAGCGCCGCGGTCGCCCCTGCCGGGGTGTCCAGGTCGAGGTCGACGACGGCGGCCATCAGCGGTCCAGCCCGCGGCCCTTGGCCTTCTTCAGCTCCGCCGCATCGGGTATCGGGCCGGGGGTGAAGTACCCGGCGGCCATTTTGGCGTCGATCTCCACCCGGGCGTCGGGCGGGATCAGCTCATCGGGAATGTTGACCCGTTCCCCGACATCGATGCCGGAGCCGACGATCGCGTCGTACTTCATGTTGCTCATCGACACCAGCCGATGAATCTTCCGAATGCCCAACCAGTGCAACACATCCGGCATCAGTTCCTGGAACCGCATATCCTGAACGCCGGCGACGCATTCGGTGCGAGCGAAGTACGCCTCGGCGGTGTCGCCACCCTGCTGGCGCTTGCGGGCGTTGTAAACCAGGAACTTGGTCACCTCGCCGAGCGCGCGACCTTCCTTGCGGGAGTAGGCGACCAGTCCGACGCCGCCACGTTGCGCGCCGAGAATGCACTCCTCGATCGCGTGCGTCAGATAGGGCCGGCAGGTGCAGATGTCGGAGCCGAATACGTCAGAGCCGTTGCACTCGTCGTGAACTCGAGCGGTGAGTTCCACCGTGGGGTCGGCGAGGTCGCGCGGGTTGCCGAAAATGTAGAGGGTCTGGCCACCGATCGGCGGCAGGAACACCTCGAGGTCGGAGCGGGTGACGAGTTCGGGATACATGCCGCCGGTCTCCTCGAACAGCACCCGGCGCAGGTGGGCTTCGCTGCAGCCGAAGCGATCCGCGACGCCGGGCAGATACCAGACCGGCTCGATCGCGGCCTTGGTCACCAGCGCGGCCCCGCCCGGCAGCAGGATTCGATCGTCGGGGACCAGCCTGCCCTTGCCGATCGCGTCGGCGATCTCGGGAAGAATGACGTGCGCCTTGGTCACGGCGATCGTTGGGCGGATGTCCTGGCCGGCGGCCAACTCGGCGGCGAAAGCCTCGGCGACCATCGCGCCCCACGGGTCCAGGCTGACGATCGCGCCGGGTCGGCTCCATTGCGGATACGGACCGATGGTGTCGGTCGGAGCGGTGTTGGTCAGGTCGGCGCGGTGGTCGCGGGACAGCGCCCCGGCCGCCACCGCGAGCGCGCGGTACACGCTGTAGGAACCGCTGTGGGTGCCGACGACATTGCGGTGACTGCGAGTACTGGTGGTCCCGATCAGCGGCCCGCGTTGCGCAGCGGTGGCCGCACCCCAGTTGATCGGCGGGGCGTCGTCGGCGCCGCGGTGTGACGTCAGCCGGATGTGGCCAGGGCTCTTCGCGTCCGCGGACATGTGCCCTCCTTGTGAGAAAGGCGCCAGCATAGTCTCTTTGCGCGGTCTGCGCCGTGCTGCTGCGGTGGCGATCTTACGGTTGGACGAGCACCCGGATCGGATTGCCTTCGGCCTGATCGAGGATGCGGATGCCGTCGGCGATGTCCTCGAGCGGGACGATTTGGCTGATCGAGCGCGAGAGGTCCAGCCGGCCAGACGACACCAGTTGGGCCAGTGTCTCGATGTCCTTGTTGTGGTAGCCGAGATGGCCGAGCGCCTGGCGTCGGGTCAGGCCGAACATCGACGTCGGACCCACCGTCGGCGACTCGGCGCTCATCCCGACCCCGACCAGCCGGCCGCCGCCGGTCAGCGAGTTCAGCGCCTGCTCGAAGGTGACCTTCAGCCCGACGGCGTCGAACGCGACGTCGAGTCCGCGTCCGCCGGTCACCGCGGCCAGCTTCGCGCCGAAATCCGGGTCGCGGGAATCGAATGCGTGGTCGGCGCCAAGTTCGAGCGCACGGTCGCGGACGGCGGGATTGATGTCGACGGCGATGATCGGGACCGCGCCGACGAGGCGGGCGAGTTGGACGATGTGGGTACCGATGCCACCGACACCCCAGACGCCGACCGACTCGCCGATGACGACCTTGCCGGTGTTGACCACCGCGCCGAAGGGGGTGGATACCGCGTCGGCGAGGATCGCGGCCTGCTCCAGCGGCACGTTGTCGGGCACCCTGGTCAGCCCGGCGGCCTGCGCGAGGGTGTATTCGGCCCATGCGCCGTCGTAGGCGAACGCCATCAGCTGCATGCGCAGACAGGTGGCCAGCTCGCCGCGGCGGCAGTTGGGGCATTGCCCGCAGGGCCGTCCGGCGGCGACGACGACCCGGTCCCCCTCCGCCCATCCGGTGACACCGGGTCCGAGCTTGGCGATGGTGCCCGAGGCTTCGTGGCCCTGGATCACGACCGGACGTTGAGCCGGGAAGGTGCCGTTGATCAGGCTTAGGTCGGAGTGGCAAATGCCGCAGAACGCCACCTTGACCAGGACCTCGCCCTCGCCGGGCTCGGGGATCGGGACATCCTCCACCGCAACGGTTTTGGTATCGGCATAGAAGCGCTCAGCGCGCATGGTGGCCATGGGTCCTCCTGGGGGTCCGTCCCAAACGTACGCCGCATGGGGTTGTTCTCGTGGCTAGAGTGGCGATATGTCCCCTCGGATCGCCACCGCAGACACGGTGGACCTTGCCACGCTGCTGGAGTTCGTGCGGCCCCGGCACCATATGGTGCTCACCACCTTCCGCGCCGACGGGTCGCTGCAGAGTTCACCGGTGACCGGTGGTGTGGACGAGCAGGGCCGCCTGGTGATCGC
>JAEZIA010000047.1 GCA_023416315.1 Actinomycetes bacterium | reverse complement strand
CTAGACGGAGATATCCCGGCGCAGTTTGGCGACGTGTCCGGTGGCCTTGACGTTGTACTGGGCCACCTCGATCTTGCCCTTCTCGTCGACCACGAACGTCGACCGGATGACGCCTTGGACGGTCTTGCCGTACATCTTCTTCTCGCCGTAGGCACCCCACTCGGTGAGAACCTTCTTGTCCGGGTCGGACAGCAGCGGGAACGTCAACTGGTCGCGCTCGGTGAACTTGGCCAGCTTCTCCGGTTTGTCGGGGGAGATGCCGACGACGTCGATGCCGGCGCCGTTCAGTTCGGCGAGGCTGTCCCGGAAGTCGCAGGCCTGTTTGGTGCAGCCCGGCGTCATCGCGGCCGGGTAGAAGTAGACGATCACCTTGCGGCCTTTGAAGTCGGACAGCTTGACGGTCTTGCCTTCGGCGTCGGTCAGGCTGAACGCCGGCGCCTTGTCGCCGACTTCGAGGCGTGCTGTCTCGGTCACCTAGAGGTCCCTTCTTCCTTCGACCGGTGCATCGGGGTTGGCCCGGGTTGATCTAGGGTAGTTCGGCAGGGCGGCAGTTTGGAGGACGGAAGTGGCGGACCGGGATCCCGAGGTCATCAAGGCCGAGATCGACCAGGCGCGTGAGCGGCTGGCGGTCACGGTGGACTCGCTGGCCGAGCGCGCCAACCCGCAGCGCATCGCCGACGACGTCAAGGCCGTGCTGCTTCGTTTCGTGAAGAAGCCCCCGGTGGCCGCGGCGCTGGCCGGCGTCAGCGTGGTGACCGTCGTCCTGGTGGTGCGCAGGATCCGTAACGGCTAGTTGCGGCGGATGAGCCGCCACAGCCGAAGCGGTAGCAGCCCGAGCAGCGGCGCGCGTTTACCGATGGCGTCGCTGTCGCGGCGGTTGAACGCGGTCGCGTAGCGGCCGGCGTCGGCGGCACTGGCGTAGGTCTTGTGTCCTTCTGTGCCGCAATCCCTTTCGCACGACCACCGCAGCACCGGCCCGTCGGCGACGAACGCGATCCGGTGTCCGAGCAGCCGGCAGGCCGTGCTCACTGCCGGTCCTCGCCAGCCGAGGTCAGCGGCGCCGCGATGTCCTCGAGTTGGCGTCCTTCCGCCTTGACGCCCCAGGCGAGTTCGACCAGCCCGCCGATTGCCATCACCACGGCGCCGATCAGGAACGCCACCGCCACCAGGCCGCGCTCACCCGAGTCGATCAGCTGGCCGAACAGCAGGGGACCGGTAATACCGCCGATCGCGGTGCCGACGGCGTAGAAGAACGCGATCGCCAGCGCGCGAGTCTCCATCGGGAAGATCTCGCTGACCGTCAGGTACGCCGCGCTGGCGCCCGCCGAGGCCAGGAAGAACGTCACCACCAGAACGGCCATGAACAGCCACAATCCGCCGGTCTGCGCGACGAACACCGCGGTCAGCACCACGGTGATCGCCGCCGAACCCAGATAGGACAGCGCGATCATCGGTTTGCGCCCGACGCTGTCGAACAAGCGCCCCAGGATCAGTGGCCCGCTGAGATTGCCCAGGGCCCAGACGATGAAGAACGCGGGCACGATTCCCGACGCGACGCCATAGAAACTATTGAGCAGGGTGCCGAGGTTGAAGGTGACGGCGTTGTAGAGGAACGCCTGCCCGACGAACAGGGCAAGCCCGAGCAGGGCTCGCTTGGGGTACCGGGTGAACGCGACGTGCGCGATCTCGCGGAAGCCGATGGTGTGGCGCTGGTGGATGGTCAGCTCCTGGTCCGGCTCGTCGAGATCCGCTCCGGTGTGGGCCACCACGTCGCGTTCGATCTCGTCGACGATGCGCTCGGCCTCCTCCTGGCGGCCGTGGATGAACAGCCAGCGCGGGCTTTCCGGGACATTGCGCCGCACCAGCAGAACGACCAGGCCGAAAACGGCGCCGATACCGAATGCCAACCGCCAGCCGAGGTCCAGCGGCAACCAGTCGCCGTTGAGCAGGACCAGTGAGCCCGCCGCGCCCAACGCCGCGCCCAACCAGTAGGACCCGTTGATCGCGAGGTCGACCCGGCCGCGGTTGCAGGCCGGAATCAATTCGTCCACAGCGGAATTGACCGCCGCGTACTCGCCGCCGATGCCTGCGCCGGTGAGGAACCGGGTCAGGAAGAAGTACCAGGGCGCGAATGAGAAGGCCGTCGCGACCGTCGCCGCCAAATACAGGGCGAGGGTGATCAGGAAGAGCTTCTTGCGGCCGAACCGATCGGTGAGTTGACCGAACACCAGCGCGCCGACGCACGCGCCGACGATGTAGACGGCGGCCGCGACACCGATTTGGCCTGCGGTGATGGACAACCCGCTCCCGGGCTCGGTGAGCCGCGCCGAGACGTTGCCGACCATCGTGACTTCGAGGCCGTCGAGCACCCACGCGGCACCAAGCCCGATCACGACGCGCCAGTGGAACTTCGACCACGGCAACCGGTCCAGCCGTGCCGGAACGTTCGTGGTGATGGTCTTGGTCTGCCCACCCGCGGTCATCGTCGGCCCCCTGGAATTGGTGTGTCGAGTAGGAACTGCAGCAGCACTTCGGACATCGCGGGGATGGCGTCCATGGCGATGACCTCGTAGCCGTGAGTGCTCAGCGTGGGCAGGCACAGCAGACCGGCCCGGGCGGTCTGGCCCGCTGAGATCGAATGGGACGCATCGGATTCGAATGCGCCGAGCACGGCGGCCTGGGGAGCGAGCCCCAGTTCGGTGGCGATGTCCATCAACCGGTCGGCGACAGCTTTGTCGTAGATGCTCTGCTGATCGCTGTAGGCGACGATGGGTCCGCCGGTCACCGTGGTCGAGTACTCCGCCTCCGTCGGGCCGACCTCGAGGGCCAGTGTCAGGTCGCCGGGTAGGGTGCGGCTGGCGTAGGTGCCGCCGAGGCCGCCGATCTCTTCGGCGACCGTGCAGACGAAGTAGACGTCGCGCGCCGGCCGGCTACCGCCGGCATGCAGGAGCCGGGCGGTCTCGAGCATCGCGGCCAGGCACGCGCGGTCGTCCATGAAGTAGCAGCCGAGGAACTTGCCGACCTCGAACAGACGTCGTTTGCCGCCGTCGACGCAGACCCGGGTTCCCGGCCGCACGCCCGCGGCTTCGAGATCTTCGGTGGTGCGCCCGGTGAAGACGTACACGTGGTTCCAGTCCAGCGACCTGTCGCCCCTGTCCGGTTTGGTCTCCCAGATCCGGTGGCTCTCCTCGGTGGTGTGCTCAGACCCCAGCGTGAGTACCCCCGGGATGGTCCGGTGGTTACCCAGCACTGCCACCGGGCCGAGCCCGAAGTTGCCCGGATACATGGTGCCCAGCTGCGTCAGGTGCAGCGTTCCGTCCGATTCCACCCGCTTGACCAGGATGGACAGTTCGTCGAGGTGCGCCATCACCCGGACGGGGCCTGCGTCGTCACCCCCGCTACCGCGGACCAGGCCGACCAGGTTGCCGGCCTCGTCGACCCACGCCTCGTCCACCCGCGGTTCGAGTTCTCGACGGCAGATGTCGCGGACGGCGTCTTCCTGGCCGACCGGGCCGTACGTCGCCAACAGTTCCTGCAACAGCGCCCGGTTCAACCGGGCTTCGGAGGCGAGTCCGCTGTTGGTCACGGCCCTGAGTTACCCCGTGGCTAACCGACTCAAGCCATAGCGGATACACAGGAACTTATTTACATAGTTAATGAATGTTTTGGCTATCCGATGGAACGGACGCGAAGGGAAGCCGACAGTGACGACTACAGATGCAATGAGCGACGCACCGGTCGCCGAGACGACACACGAGGCGGCGGTGCAGACCGCGCTGCGACGCAGCCAGATGGATCAGGAACACCCCCGCTACAAGTGGGTGGCGCTGTCCAACACCACCCTCGGTGCGCTGCTGGCGTCGATCAACTCATCGATTGTGTTGATCTCGCTGCCGGCGATCTTCCGCGGCATCGGGCTGGACCCACTGGCACCGGGCAACGTCGGCTACCTGCTGTGGATGCTGATGGGCTATCTGGTCGCGACGGCTGTGCTGGTGGTGCCGCTGGGCAGGCTCGGCGACATCTTCGGTCGCGTCCGCATCTACACGCTGGGCTTCGTGGTGTTCACGATCGGAGCGATCGCCTTGTCGTTCGACCCCTTTCAGTTGACCGGCGGCGCGGTCTGGCTGATCGGGTGGCGGGTGGTGCAGGGTGTCGGCGGGGCGATGCTGATGGCGTGCTCGGCGGCGATCCTGACCGATGCCTTCCCGAGCCGGCAGCGCGGTATGGCGCTCGGGGTCAACCAAGTCGCCGCGATTGCCGGGCAGTTCCTGGGCCTGTTGATCGGCGGGCTGCTGTCGCAGTGGGATTGGCGGGCCGTGTTCTGGGTGGGCGTGCCACTCGGGCTGGCCGGAACCGTCTGGAGTTTCCGGTCTTTGGTGGAGGTCGGCGTGCGTACCCCGGCGCGGCTGGACTGGTCGGGGACCGCGCTGTTCGGAGTGGGCTTCACCGTGTTGCTCGCCGCGATCACCTACGGCATTCAGCCCTACGGTGGGCATCCCACCGGCTGGACCAACCCCTGGGTACTGGGCGCGATCGGGTTCGCCGTGCTCCTGCTGGCCGTGCTGTGCGTGGTCGAACTGCGGGTCCGCGCACCGATGCTCGACATCCGATTGTTCGCCTCCAAGCCGTTCGCGCTCGGCAACCTGGCCGGGTTGATGGCGGCAGTGGGCCGCGGCGGGCTGCAGTTCATGTTGATCATCTGGCTGCAGGGCATCTGGCTGCCGTTGCACGGCTACAGCTTTGAATCGACGCCGCTGTGGTCGGGGATTTACCTGCTGCCGATGACGCTGGGGTTCCTGCTGGCCGGTCCGCTGTCGGGAACACTCTCGGACAGGTTCGGTTCACGGCCGTTCGCGATCGGAGGGATGTTGCTGATGGCCGCGACTTTCCTTGCGCTGATGGTGATTCCGGTGAATTTCAGTTTCTGGGTGTTCGGCCTGCTGATCTTCCTCAATGGCTTGGGCGGTGGCATCTTCACCTCGCCGAACTCCGCGGCGATCATGTCCAGCGTGCCCGCCGCCGAGCGCGGCGCGGCCTCGGGCATCCGGGCCACGTTCACCAACGCCGGGATGTCGCTGTCGATCGGCATCTTCTTCTCACTGATGATCGCCGGACTGGCCAAGTCGCTGCCGGCCACCTTGAGTGCTGGGCTCCAGCAGCAGGGGGTGGCGACGGCCGAGGCGCACCGCATCGCCGAGCTACCGCCGGTGGGCAGCTTGTTCGCCGCGTTCCTGGGCTACAACCCCATCGGTGAGTTGATGGGTGACAATCTGCAGCAACCTGGTGTCAACGCGTCGGTGCTGACCGGCAAGGAGTTCTTTCCGAACCTGATTGCGGGACCGTTCCATTCCGGACTGACGGTGGTGTTCATCGCCGCCGCGGTGATGATGGTGGTCGGCGCGGCGGCGTCCTGGGTGAATCCGGGCCGTGTCGTCGACCGCGATTAGCGGCGGCGCAGCCAGTCGCCGAACGAGCGGCGCAGGCCCGGGGGATTGGCCGTCAGACCGAGTCGGCCGCAGCTGTGCACGTGCAGTGGCGTCACCGGTGCGGGAGCCTGCGGAGCTACCTCGCCCGTGGGGTGGGGACCGAGGTTTTCCGACGTCATACGGCTAAGTCTCCACTTCATCACTGAACGTACTGCCCGGGGGCGGCTGTCGGTCAATACAGCTAACGGCGACTATAACACCGGGGATGACATTAACGCAGCACAATGCGCTAGTTTCAGCAACTTGGCGGCGAACCGGTTACCTCTTTGAGGGCATTCACGCTGGTCAGTCAGCTGCCTTAACCGGTTGCCCAGCGAATTCACAGCGACTGGTCTCACATCGGCGGCAGTAATGTGCCCTCGCCTCTGCGGCAACGCCGGATTACGGTACTACGGCAACACGATCGGCAGCCGCTCCCACCCGCGGACCGTCGAGGTGGGGGCGAGCTTGGCGCCTTCGTAGTCGATGTCCCATTCCGGGAAGCGGTTGAGCAGCTCATCGAGGGCGACGCGTCCCTCGAGCCGGGCCAGGTTGGCGCCGAGGCAGTAGTGGACGCCCTTGCCGAAGGTCAGATGGCTGATGGTGTCGCGGTGGATATCGAAGACATCGGGGTTGTCGTAGCGCCGCGGATCGCGGTTCGCGGCGCCGAACAGCAGCAGCATCGCGCTGCCTGCAGGCACGGTCGTGTCGTAGCACTCGAAGTCCTTGACCACATAGCGACCGACGTGCGGTCCGGTCGGCTCGAAGCGAAGGGTCTCGTCGATGGTTCGGTTCAGCAGCGAGCGGTCCTGCAGCACGTCGCGGCGTTGGTCGGGGTGTTCGGCGAGCACTTTTGCCAGCCAGCCGATCAGCCGCCCGGTCGTCTCGTTGCCCGCGCCTGCGACCACCTGCGTGTAGTGCAACACCTCTGTGCGGGTCAGCTTGCGGGTGACGCCTTCGTCGTCGGTGAACTCGACGTTGAGCAGCGCCGTCATCAGATCGTCAGACGGGTTCTTGGATCGCCATTCGACGTAGTCGGCGTAGATGCGGCCGTCGGCGATGCGGTCGGGGTCGGCGACCTTCATCGGGGCGCCGGGCTTGGTGCGCAGGTTGGCATCGTTGGCGTCGCGCACCGAAACCTGCTCGGACTCCGGGATTCCCAACAGCATGCCGATCACCCGCATGGGCATCATCGACGCGAGTTCGGCGATGATGTCGAATCCGCCGGAGCCGACCAGCGGGTCGAGGCAGCCGACGCAGTAGCGGCGGATCTGGTCTTCGATCTCGGCCATCCGGCGCGGGGTGAACACCCGCGACATCAGCCCGCGCAGCTGGGTGTGGGCGGGCGGGTCCTGGAACATCATCACGCCGCCGGGCATATCGAAGTCGGACTTGATCAGTTCGAGGATGTCGCTGCGGCTGTTGGAGAACGTCTCCCAATTCGACAGCGCGGCTTCGACGTCGGAGTGCCGTGACAACGTCCAGAAGTCGTAGCGCTCGTTGTGGTAGATCGGTGCCTCGTCGCGAAGGCGGGCGTACACCGGATACGGGTCGGTGACGATGTCGACGTCGTACGGGTCGTAGTAGACGGTGTCGTTCGCAATCGCCATGGCCATCCCCAGGTGTGACCCGTCGTGTGCTGAGCGATCGCTCAAACTCTCGGGTGGTGCCATGTTTAGCAGCCCCGGCGAGCGCCGGTCAAGGGATCGCGTCAGGCGAAGACCACGCCGGGGTTGAGGATGCCGGCCGGGTCGAAGCTGGCCTTGATCCGCCGCATCAGCGCCAGCTTGGCCGGGTCCTCCAGCTCGCAGAAGTAGCCGGCTTTGGCCCGTCCGACGCCGTGCTCACCTGAGATCGCGCCGCCCAACGCCATGCCGAGCGTGAAGATCTCGGTCAGCAGTTTCTTGCGGAGCTGCGGGTCCGTGCAGAACAGCACACCGTGTACGTTGCCGTCGCCGGCGTGCCCGCACCCACTCATGGCCACGCCCTCGGTGAGGGCGATGTCGCGCGCCCGGCGCAGGAACTCCGGCATCGACGCCCGGGGCACCACGACGTCGATGATGTCGTCGGCACCGATCGCCTTGGCCGTCCAGAACACGTTCTCCCGCGCGACGATCAGCCTGCGGGCCGAATTGCCTTGCAGCACATAGGCATCCAAGGCGCCCCAGTCGGTGAGTAGACCACCGAGCGTCGCCGCGTCCTCTTCGAGGCGATCCGTGTGATTGCTCTCCAGGGCGACCACGAGGTAGGCCGCGCAGGTTTCCCGGATCTGGTCGGGTATGCCGAGTTCCAGCTTCTCCGCGTTGACGATCGCGGCCATCACGACGTTGTCGATGTATTCGACGATCGTCGGGTTCAGTCCGCTCGCGATGAGCTTCGGCACCGCGGCCATCACCTGGTCGAAGTCGCCGAACGGGGCCAGCACGGTCGCGCTGTGCGAGAGCCGTGGGACAAGCTTGACCGTCACCTCGGTGGCCAGTGCGAGCGTGCCCTCGGAGCCGACGATCAACTGCGTGAGGTCGTAACCGGTGGAGATCTTCGACATCTTGCCGCCGGTGCGGATCAGCTCCCCGGTGGGCAGGGCGGCCTGGAGGCCGAGAACGTTGTGCCGGGTGACGCCGTACTTGACCGCCCGCATACCGCCGGCATTGGTGCCGACATTGCCGCCGACGCTGGAGGACAACTCGCCGGGATACACCGTGTAGCTCAATCCGACTCGCGTGGTCTGGGTTTCGAGCTCGATCAGGGTGACGCCCGGCTGGACGACCGCGACGTGATTGTCGGTGTCGATCTCAATGATCGCGTTCATCCGCTCGAAGGAGATCAGCAGACCGTCGGCCACCGGTTGGGCTGCCCCGGACAGGCCGCAACCCGATCCGCGCGCTGTCACCGGAATCCGGTGTTCGGATGCGGCTTTCAGCAGCCCGGCAACCTCTTCGGCGGTGGCCGGCTTGGCGAGATAGCTCGGGCGCTGCGGCGGGAAGGACAGTGCCTCGTCGTGGCCGTAGTCGTCGGAGATGGCGTCGCCGGTCAGCAGGTGGGTGTCACCGACGATGCTGGAGAAGAGCGCCGCGAGATCGGCCATACGTGAGGTTAGCCCGCGGGGGTCAGGATCAAGAGATCACCGGGGAAGATCGTCAGCTGCTCGGTTTCCGCCCGCGTGGTCGTAGGCAGTGCCAGCCGAAGTTGCCGCACATGACAAGAGCCCCGCCGGGGCGGGGCTCTTGCTGAAGTGCGCCGTCAGGGTTTCGAACCCCGGACCCGCTGATTAAGAGTCAGCTGCTCTACCAACTGAGCTAACGGCGCGTGAACCGCGTGAGCGACAATAACAAACACCACAGCCGAAACTGAAATCCCGCCTGCCCGTCTGACTCGAGCCGCTGATCTGCGTAGTCGTCACCAGCGTACGAGTTCCCTTAGACTATTGCCAATCATTCCCAGCGTTTGTACAGCTAGCAAGATTGAGGGCGGTATGTGGCAGGTCGGCTCGGCAACCAGGCCGCGGTCTCGGACCCGGTTCGCTGTCCTCGCGCTCATCCCCGCGCTGCTGATCGGCATGAGCGGGTGCAGCAGCGGTGAGACCGAACCTGCGCCGGTCAAGGTCATTTCCGACAAGGGCACACCCTATGGGGACCTGCTCGTTCCGGAGCTGAGCGCGTCGGTCAAGGACGGCGCCGTCGACGTGCGTCTCGACCAACCGGTGACGGTCACCGCGACCGGTGGCGTGCTCGGCTCGGTGACGATGGTCAACGAGTCCGGCAAGCAGGTGGCGGGCAAGCTCAGCGCCGACGGGGTGTCGTGGTCGACCACCGAGCCGTTGGGCTACAACAAGAGCTACACGCTCAGCGCGCAATCGCTGGGCCTCGGCGGCGTGACGACCGAGGAGATGACCTTCGAGACGCAGTCGCCGGAAAACCTCACCATGCCGTACCTGCTGCCCGCCGACGGCGAGGTCGTCGGGGTCGGGCAGCCGATCGCCGTGCGCTTCGACGAGAACATCCCCAACCGGGTGGCCGCCGAGCGTGCGATCAAGGTGACCACCAATCCGCCCGTCGAAGGCGCCTTCTACTGGCTGAACAACCGCGAGGTCCGGTGGCGTCCGCAGAACTACTGGAAACCGGGCACCACCGTCGACGTGGCGGTCAACACCTACGGCGTCGATCTCGGCGACGGTCTGTTCGGCCAGCAGAACCTGACATCGCATTTCACCATCGGCGACGAGGTGATCGCGATCGCCGACGACAACACCAAGCAGCTGACCGTCCGGCGAAACGGCGTGGTGGAGAAGACCATCCCGATCTCGATGGGAAAGAACAGCACACCCACCAACAACGGCGTCTACATCGTCGGTGACCGGTTGTCGCACATGATCATGGACTCCTCGACCTACGGCGTACCGTCCAACTCGCCCAACGGATATCGCACCGAGGTGGATTGGGCCACCCAGATGTCGTACAGCGGCATCTACGTCCACTCCGCGCCCTGGTCCGTCGGCGCGCAGGGCAATTCCAACGTCAGCCACGGCTGCCTGAACGCCAGCCCGAGCAACGCCAAGTGGTTCTACAACAACACCAAACGCGGCGACATCGTCGAGGTCCGCAACACGGTCGGCTCCACACTTCCGGGAACCGACGGCCTCGGCGACTGGAACATTCCCTGGTCGCAGTGGAAGGCCGGCAACGCCAACGACTAGGGCTGCTCGACGTAATTGCGCACGAACGACAGCACTCGCGGCGACAGGTGTGGCGGGGTCCAGGGTTTGTGCGTGGACCCGGGAGCCGATTCCAGGGCGTCCACGCCTTTTTGGCCACCGAAGCGACTGATCAGCTCCCGGACCGCCGCGACATCCTCGGCGACGTTCGGGTACATGATCCGGTCCAGTTGCGCGTGCATGGCGTTCACTTTGGGTTGGACCGCCTTGATCATGTCCAGCACGCTGGGATCGCGGGTCATCACCCCCAACTCGGGAGACCTGAGCGACGTCGTGCCAGGCTGACCCGCGCACGCCGCGAGGCGCTGACGGTCCAGATTCACGTCCACCTGCGGTTCGCCGTGCCTGCGGGCGGTGAACTGGTACCTCAACACGTCGGGTTCGCACTCGTGCAGCGCGCTCAGCCAGCGGTAGTCGAAGGAGGACCGCTTCGCGTCGTCGAACACCGCTCGTACCGCCTTGGCCTGGCTGCTGCTGTAGCCGAACGTCCTGGCCGCGTTGGTGATCGACTGCTCCCGGTGGCTCTGCAGCGCGCTCGCGACCGCGGTTAGCGCCGCGCCGATTTTCTGCTTGCGCTCGGCGGTGATGGTCTCGTTGAACGTCGAACCGTGGGTGGTCTGCAGTTCCAGCACGATCCCGGCCACCACATCGGATAGGGCGTCGCCCCTAGTCATGATGTGCTGCAACGACTCTCGGTCGACCATCGTTCGCAGTCGGCCGTATGCCTCGCGGTACCGCTTGTTCTCGGAGTCGGTGAGCGCGCAGACCTTGTCGAACATGATCCCGGTGTTCACGGTCGGGCGCGCGCCGGAGGCCTGCAGACTGGCCACCAATGTGGTGCTTTGGGCGTCGATCTGCTCGGCTGGCGGCGGACCTTCGTCCAGCCAGCGTCCGCATTCCCGGCGCAGCGTGTCCAGGCAGTGCATGAGCGAGGCATGCACGGCCGAAACGGTCATCCGGTCGCGGGGATCGGCCATGCGGTAGTAGTCGAGCGTGGCCGAGGTCATCGCATGGGCAAGCGCCTGCAGGGCGCCCAACACCACCAGCACCGCGGGGTGAGAAGCCGGCGGCGGATCCGCGGCGGCGGCGCCCTGCCAAATCTCCCAGGCGTCAGCGCAGAAGTCGAACGGATCGTCGGCATCGATCGCATCGAGGGCAGCACAGAACGCGTCCAGTCGATCCGTCCAAATACGCAGGCGCCCGGCGTCGGCGAACCCCCCAGGTTCGATGAAAACGTCTCGGCCGTCCATACTGCAACCCTCCCCAGCTAAGCGATGCAGTTAGTACCAGACGGTAACTCATGGCCAAATAATTATCGCGCTTAACTGCGACAACCAATCGAAATCTTTACCGTTTCGGTGGGCGGCCGGTGCAGGTCGAGGCCCCTGAATGAGCCGAAAAGGGGCTGGTCAAGGTGGACAGCTGTGCGGTCAACCGAGGGGTGAAATCAACCGTCGGCGCTAGGCTGAACGGCGGTTGCCGAACGTGCTCGCGACCTCCAGTCGGGCCATTGCCGCCACGCTCATCGCCTTGACGGTCGCTGGCTCTGGCAAACCCTCATGCTGCCACCGGTCGCAGCGTTGGCGGACCGCGTCAAGCTCGTCGATCAGCCATGCGTGTACCCCGGATAACGTCTTCGATTTGGTGACGCCTGAGGCGCCTCGGTGGTCACCTCCGGTGACGGTCACCGCCTCGGCCAGAACCTCAATTACGCCCAGCACGAGAAGCATTGCGGGATCGGTGTCCGACGGGGGGTCGGAGATTGCTGCGCCCTCCCAGATGTCCCAGGCGTCAGTGGAAAACGTGTAGGTGTCGTCGGCGTCGATCGCATCGAGTGCGGTGACGAAGGCGTCGAGTCGATCGATCCAGGCCGTTAGTTGCTGCGATTCGCCGGATCCAGCTAAACCGTCACCACTCATCCTCGTGTCCTTTCGCGATGTGCGCCCCCC